>CAUSKT010000065.1:0-13046 GCA_963532335.1 uncultured Neisseria sp.
AATATTTCGCACGATATGTTTGCCGTCGTCCACCTGCAAACCGACCGCTGGCTTGCGTTTAAAAACACTTTCCACCACGACGCGCCGAAATTGGAAGGCAGGGTAAGGATTATCGACGGCGACCAAACCCAGCGGCTGATGTTCAACCGGCTGACCATCAGTCAGGCGCATGAAGCTGTGTTCGGCAGAAGCCCGAATATCGGCGACTATCTTTAACGCTCTGATGATGCACACACGCGCTTGATGTAAAGCATATTGACGCTAGACAAAAGGTCGTCTGAAAACGATTTGGCGAACCCGCTGCTTTCGTTTTCAGACGACCTTGTTTGTACTCGACGCTTAAGCCTTGTTTTGCGCTGCCGCTATTTACACTGCCCCACTGCCGCCGGATAAACCGATACCTGCGTCTGCGTCAGGGCAAACAGGTTTTCAAGCTGCGTTTGCGCCTGGCGGTTGGCGTGATCCAAAATTTGGGCTTTGCACGCGCTGGCGAGGACTTGTTTTTTGGCTTCGTCCTGCACGGTTTTGAATACCGCCTTATCCACGGGCAAAAGGTTGAACGAGCCGGTTTGGATGTCGTACACCTCGATATTTTCCAAATCGACGCTGAGGATTTCTACGGGCGGCAGGCTGATGAGGACTTTTCCGTCCACGATATTGACGTTGTCGGCGTGAAGTTTGTCCAAATCCAAGCCCGCCAACACTTTGCCGCGCACGATAAACAGACCGCTTTGAGAGTCCTGCCACAATCTGCGCCAGTCGCCTTTTTTCTCGGTGCGGATGATGGTATCGATGTAAAAAGCCGTGCTTTCCAAGCGGTTCATCTGCTTAATCTGCATCAAAACGCCTTCGCGCGAAATCGCTTCATGGGCGTTGTCGTTGCGGTGCTGGGCATAAAACCAGCCGCCTGCCGCTGCGACTGCGCAAAAAACAGATATTAAAATCAATCGGTAAACCATTTTCATTAGGTTAGACCCTTTTCGGTTGCGTTAAACTTAACGCCCATATTCTTTCAAATGTTCAGATTTCAAGCAAAGGTCGTCTGAAAACGCCATTTTTGTTTTTCAGACGACCTTCTGCCGAAACATTACCAAAAGGTAATAAAAATCCACCGTCAAACACAGTTTGCCTTTTGGTAAAGACAAGACTACAATCGCCTACATCTTTTCAGCCACACCACACATCATGAATACCACCGACCTGCGCCGCCGCAACCTGCGGCAATGGATAGCGGACAAATACGGCGGACAGCAAACCCGTTTTGCCGAAGCCATCGCCATCAACCAAGGCGAATTGTCCGCCCTTCTGAAAAACAAATCCTTCGGCGAGAAAAAAGCCCGCAAAATCGAACAGGCGGCGCAAATGCCCGCCATGTGGCTGGATCAAGAACACGCCACAGCCCAACCCGACCATCAAGAAAGACGCACCATGCCCTACATTTCCTCCATCCCCGAAATCCTCGCCGACATCAAAGCCGGCAAAATGGTCATCATCACCGACGCAGAAGACCGCGAAAACGAAGGCGATTTGCTGATGGCGGCACAGTTCGTCACCCCCGAAGCCATCAACTTCATGATCAAACACGCGCGCGGACTGGTTTGCCTGCCGATGGAAGGCAGCATGGTCGAGCGACTCGGCCTGCCCATGATGACCCAGAAAAACGGCGCGCAATACGGCACCAACTTCACTGTTTCCATCGAAGCGGCGCAAGGCATCACCACCGGCATTTCCGCCGCCGACCGCGCCCTAACCATCCAAACCGCCGTTTCCCCGACCGCCAAACCCGAAGACATCGTCCAACCCGGCCACATCTTCCCCCTGCGTGCGCAAAAAGGCGGCGTCCTAGTACGCGCCGGACACACCGAAGCCGGCGTCGATTTAGCACAAATGAACGGACTCATCCCCGCCGCCGTCATCTGCGAAATCATCAACGACGACGGCACCATGGCGCGTATGCCCGAACTGATGAAGTTCGCCGAAGAACACAACCTCAAAATCGGCACGATTACCGACCTCATCGAATACCGCAGCCGCACCGAAAGCCTACTCGAAGACATGGGCAACGCCCCCGTACAAACCCCGTGGGGCGAATTCCAGCAACACGTTTACGTCGACAAACTCTCAGGTGAAACCCACCTCGCCCTCGTCAAAGGCAAACCCACCGCCGACACCGAAACCCTCGTCCGCGTACACGAACCCTTCAGCGTCATGGACTTCATCCAAGCCAACCCGCGCCATTCCTGGTCGCTGCCCAAAGCCCTTGAACGCATCCAGCAAGCCGAAAGCGGCGTCGTTATCCTCCTGCACCGCACCGAAGACGGCGCCACCCTGCTCGACCGCACCCTGCCCAAAGGCGCCAACCAAGCCTACAAATGGGACAGCAAAAGCTACGGCATCGGCGCGCAAATCCTCGCCGGCCTCAACGTCGGCAAACTGCGCGTGTTAGGACAGCCCTCCGCCTTCACCGGCCTGACCGGCTTCGGCTTGGAAGTCGTCGGCTTTGAAGAAGCAGAAAACAAATAAACCGCCCGTCTTATCAAAAGGTCGTCTGAAATCCCGATTCCGGTTTTCAGACGACCTTTTGCTATAAATTACCTGATTCAGCCAACCTCCCATGAAAATTATTACTATAATTTATTTCAAATAAAAATAATAATATAATAATTAAGGATATAATTATGTCCAACAGCTATATCGACCGCCGCACAGAAATATATAACCAACGAAATCAAAATAAGATTACGTTGAGTTTACGTTTATCCATTAAAGATGATTTGATTTTGCAAGAGCTTGCCGATGCTTGGGAAACAACCCGCCAAGACATCATTAATGATTTAATTCAAGAATTCATTATTCAAGACTGGGAGAACAAACGAATGATTGACAAACAAAAAGACGAAGAATTTGATAATTCAACTACAACACGATATTTCTTATTAAATACTAATAGTGCCAACGACTTGGAAGACCATAATTTCATGATGACAAACCAAGTAGCTGCTGCATTTGAAGATGGCTACAAAGAAAAAATCTGTCGGATTAAAAAAGGAGACTATGTATTCCTATACGCCTCCGGACAAGGAATTGTTGCATATGGTCAAGCAACAGGAATTGTAGAGAAAACCCATCATTATGGTGTTGATAATAAAACATTTTTTCAAAAACTGGAACATTTTGTCGATTTAAGTCAAAATCCAATCAAAGCAAGACAGGTTAAATCCATTTTGGGACGTTCTTTTCCTTTTGCCCAAACATTATCTCAGATTACTGATGGGGAAAAATTGTTGGAGAATCTCAAATAAGACAAAGTAAGGCTACAAGTATTCTGTAAAACGGCAGTTATAGTGAATTAACTTTAAACCAGTACGGCGTTGCCTCGCCTTGCCGTACTATCTGTACTGTCTGCGGCTTCGTCGCCTTGTCCTGATTTAAATTTAATCCACTATAAATTTCAAAAGGTCGTCTGAAATCCCGATTCCGGTTTTCAGACGACCTTTTGCTATAATACCCGCCAGTTTGAAAACGGAAGAAACCCATGTCCCGAATCGCCGCCCTGCCCGACCACCTCGTCAACCAAATCGCCGCCGGCGAAGTGGTCGAACGCCCCGCCAACGCCCTGAAAGAAATCGTCGAAAACAGCATAGACGCAGGCGCAACGGCGATTGAAGTCGAGCTGGCAGGCGGCGGCATCCGCCTCATCCGCGTCAGCGACAACGGCGGCGGCATCCACCCCGACGACATCGAACTCGCGCTCCACCGCCACGCCACCAGCAAAATCAAAACCTTAAACGACTTGGAACACGTCGCCAGCATGGGCTTTCGCGGCGAAGGCTTGGCGAGCATCGCCTCCGTCAGCCGCCTGACCCTGACCAGCCGCCGAGACGGCAGCGCGCACGCGACCCAAGTCAAAGCCGAAGACGGCAAACTCAGCAACCCCACCGCCGCCGCCCATCCCGTCGGCACCACCATCGAAGCCGCCGAACTCTTCTTCAACACCCCCGCGCGGCGCAAGTTCCTCAAATCCGAAAACACCGAATACGCCCACTGCGCCACCATGCTCGAACGCCTCGCACTGGCGCATCCGCACATCGCCTTCTCGCTCAAACGCGACGGCAAACAAGTGTTCAAACTCCCCGCCCAAAGCCTGCACGAACGCATAGCCGCCATCGTCGGCGAAGACTTTCAGGCGGCATCCTTAGAAATCGACAGCGGCAACGGCGCACTGCGGCTCTACGGCGCCATCGCCAAACCCACTTTTGCCAAAGGCAAAACCGACAAACAATACTGCTTCGTCAACCACCGCTTCGTGCGCGACAAAGTCATGCTCCACGCCGTCAAACAGGCATACCGCGACGTATTGCACAACGCCCTCACCCCCGCCTTCGTCCTCTTCCTCGACCTGCCGCCCGAAGCCGTGGACGTCAACGTCCACCCCACCAAAACCGAAATCCGCTTCCGCGACAGCCAGCAGGTACACCAACTCGTGTTCCACACCCTCAACAAAGCCCTCGCCGACACCCGCGCCGACTTGACCGAAAGCATCGGCAACGCAGGCGAAGTGTTGCACGAAATCACAGGCATCCGTCCCGCGGCAACGTCGTCTGAAAACGAGCCTAGCGGGTTCCGCCCAAACCCGACCGCGTCGTCTGAAAACATTTTCGCCGCCGCACCCAGCGCACACACTTCCGAACCGCGCAACGCCTTCAGTTCAGGCAAAACCGCACCCATGCCCTATCAGGCAGCACGTGCGCCGCAGCAACGCAGCCTGTCCCTGCGCGAAAGCCGCACCGCCCTCAACACCTATGCCGAACTCTTCAAAAACACCGCAGCCGATGAAGCCGATCTCGAGCTGGCACAATTCGAACAAGCCCGCTTCGGCAACACGTCCTCCACGTCGTCTGAAAACCCCGCACATACCTTTTCAGACGACCCCAAACCCGAACTGCCGCCGCTCGGCTTCGCCATCGCCCAATTATTGGGCATCTACATCCTCGCCCAAGCCGAAGACAGCCTGCTGCTCATCGACATGCACGCCGCCGCCGAGCGCGTCAACTACGAAAAAATGAAACGCCAGCGGCAGGAAAACGGCAACCTGCAAAGCCAACGCCTGCTCATCCCTGTTACCTTCGCCGCGTCCCACGAAGAATGCGCCGCCCTCGCCGACCACGCCGACACACTGGCAGGCTTCGGGCTGGAACTGTCCGACATGGGCGGCAACACCCTCGCCGTCCGCGCCGTCCCCGCCATGCTCGGCAAAGCCGACGTCGTCTCGCTCGCCAAAGACGTATTGAGCGAACTCGCCCAAGTCGGCAGCAGCCAAACCATCGAAGAACACGAAAACCACATCCTCGCCACCATGTCCTGCCACGGCTCCGTCCGCGCCGGCCGCCAGCTCACCCTGCCCGAAATGAACGCCCTCCTGCGCGACATGGAAAACACCCCGCGCAGCAACCAATGCAACCACGGCCGCCCGACCTGGGTAAAACTGACGCTGAAAGAATTAGATGCACTGTTTTTACGCGGACAATAAAGTTGGTGAAAAGCAAAGGTCGTCTGAAAACGGATTTAGGTTTTCAGACGACCTTTTGATTGAATTGAGTTGAAAACTCAATATGTGAGATGGTTTTTGTTAGGTTAAAACCCAACCTGTTCGTTGTCTTATCCTATTATTCAAAAAATGGAGGTAGAGAGGAAATATGCAATGGTAACTTTTAAACTTATTACTTCCCAATTTCCAGCAAATAATATCAAAACAGAAAGTGAAATTTTAAAGGAACTTCGTGAAAATATAGATTTTTATGATGATTATGATCATAAATATTATAAAAATAATTTCATGGAAGCTTTTATTCTAATAGAAAATGAATTTTTATTTATAGAAACAAATAAATTTGTCATTAATGGGTATAATTTAGAATGGAGTAACTATAAATATTATATAAATAACATCTTCCCGGAAATATTCGATGTCATCAATGATTTGATAAATAATAATTCTACAAAACTGGTCTTCTATGGCACAGAAGACCAAAGGATAATTCACTTTTATCCAAACATGAATGATCTCACTAAAAACACCATCTACTCTAATTGCACATCATTGAAAGATGGCAAAACTATAGGAATCTTAGAAACCATTGACAAATATTTTTTATTAGATCAACTCACAGGAATAATTTATAATTTTGCTTTATTTGCAAAGGCAAACTATCCATTAATCTACAATTCTTTTTTACTGCCTTATCTGACAAGTATAGATTATCCAATCTGCCATACCATCTGAAACAACTGCTTAGCAAGCGTAGGTTACGTCAAGACCTAACAAAGGCTTTGATGTTTCTGCAACGTTGAATTTTCAATCTAACCTACTACCGACAATGAGAATACTTTAAATGAATTTTTTAGATTTGTTGACACATGTCGAAAAAAGGCCGCTTATGTATTTAAGTGAAAAAAATATAAAGATTTTAGAAAGTTTTATAACAGGATATTATTTATGTGAAGGACTAAATAATATACCTAGTCAAAAAGATGATATTTTTAGAGAAAAATTTTATTACTGGCTAATTGAGCAGTTTGATTTTCTTCAAACTACCCATACATGGCGAGGTCTGATTGAACAGATTGCAAAATTTGAAAATCGGGATGAGTTTGACTGTTTCTTTGATTACTTGAGACTGTTCAAAGAAAATTATGGGATTGTTTCAACAGAACTTGAGCTAACGTAAACTCTACCTACCACTCAAAAATTACTTTCATCATTAATTTATATAATTTTATTCAAAAATTTAATATAACTTTTTTCTTATACTGAGTTTTTTGCCAATATTCTTGATACATAACAAGGCAGCCATATATTATTTTGTATAAAGACTCATTTTTTCTTTTTACCCTTTCTATAAATCTGAAATTTATAATTATTTTTTCTTCGGGCAACCAACTCAAATCTTGCATACATTCATCTAGTGCATCGTAATTAAATCCAAAATAATCCGGAAAGTATAACTTCTCACTCATAATTTTTAAAAAACTGCTTGATGTTCTTAAGCTTCCCAAATTAATATCTACAACAAGAGTATTATTCATTGCAATGTTACCTCTAAAAATGCTTCATATTCATAATACCTTGTTGAGTTATGCGAATAGTTAATACACATGTTACAAATTATGATATCAATCATTATCACAATAATAAACGCTTATTGGTAAGCTAACTTTGTATTTTGCCAACTCTGCTAATAATTCGCTATTGAAAATTTCAAAATTGCATTGATCTGAATAGTAGGCTTCAATAAAAATTCTAAGATCATCGGCATTATTCAATCTTAATAATTGATGATTTTTTCTAAAAAAATCTACGAATTCCTGTTCATATTCACCGTCCCAATATTCTTTTGAAAATTCATTTTTGTGATTTACTACCAGACATCCATAATCATTTATTTCCCCAAATTCATCTTCTCCTCCAACATCAAAATAGTCAGTAACTTCAAGAGAAGTCTCAAGGTTATTAACCATTTTACTAGGCTTGAAATTATCGCCAAAGATCATAATTGTAAATCTTAGATACATAAAAATACTCCTTTTATTTCATAAATTTATTATCTATTCAGAACATCTTACCGCTCAAATTTCCGTTGCCATAAATATTTCCACTTTTAGCAAGCGTAGGCTGAGTTAAGCACCAACAAAAACCTTGAACATCCTACAATGTCCAATTTTCACCCCAATCTGCCATTAAATCAGAGGTTTCAGACGACCTTTTCTCCTGAATTCAATCAACAGTGAAATGCTCTCGTTGGGTTAAAACCCGACCTACTGCTGCTTATTAAATAAATTCCAGCACTCGGGAGCATCATTTTCAAAGAAAATAAAATTATTTAATTCTTCATTATTTATATTTTTGAAAAATACTCCGGTATAAAAAATTTCTAGTATTTCTTTATAGGTAATACTATTACTAGGCATCAAAAAAACTGACCCACTATAATAATTTAAAATATTTTCCAATTTTATTTCATCATAATTTTCAATACAATATAACATGCTTATTCGTATTTTCTCTTGATTTTCTATGGAAAAATTAAGCATCTCCGGCTTTAATAATTCATTAATAATAACCTTCTGCCCTTTTTCTGTAGATATGTCTAAACCGATATATTTGGATATATCTACATGTGCGCTTTCAAGGATTTCACCATCGATAATACTTAATAAATTAAGCACGTAAAATGTATTGATTTCTTTCTTCATTGTTACATCCTAGGAGTTAATTTACTTTAGCGTGGGCTTTGCCCACGAAAAAACTACCGCCCAATCCATCTTTTAAAAACTCAAATAAAACGTCGTCTGAAAACCCAAAATCCGGTTTTTCAGACGACCTATTCCTTCCGAAACCACCTATTTCCTCTTCTTCAGCAGCCTCAACGCGTTGCCCACTACAAACAGGGAACTGAGGCTCATGCCCAATGCGGCGATCCAAGGTTTGACGTAACCCAAGACGGCAAGCGGGACGGCGATGATGTTGTATGCGCTTGCCCAGGCGAGGTTTTGGCGGATGATTTCGCGTGTGCGGCGGGCTTGGGCGATGGTGGCGGGCAGGATGTTCAAATCGTCGTTGAGTAAGACCAGATCGGCGCCGTCTCTTGCGACATCGGCGCCTGCTGCGACGGCGGCGGATACGTCGGCTTGGGCGAGGACGGGGGCATCGTTGATGCCATCGCCGACCATCAAGACTTTTCTGCCCTGTTTCTGCAAGTCTTCCACATAGGCGAGTTTGTCTTCGGGCGTGGCTTCGGCGCGGTAGGTGTCCAAACCGAGCGCCTGCGCGACTTGTGCGACGGCATTGGTGCGGTCGCCGCTGAGTAGGTGGGTGCGGATGCCTTGTTGTTTGAGGGTGTCGAGCATGGCGGCGGCGCTGTCTTTGATTTGGTCTTCGAGCAGGAAGACGGCTTGGAAACCGCTTTGGTTGCCAAGGAACACCATGCTGCCTGCGTGTTCGATGTTGGCAGCTTGGTCAGGCAACACGCCGGCTATTCCGGCGACGAAATCGGCGCGTCCCAATGCCCAAACTTGGGTTTCGTCTTTATAAGTCATTTGCGCGCTGACGCCTTGTCCGATACGGTTGACGCGTTGTGAAACTGTGTATTCAGGCGCATGGGCGGGGTCGTCTGAAAGCGTGTGGTTCAAGATGGCGCGGGCGATGGGGTGTTCGGATTGTTGCTCCAGGGCTTGTGCGGCGGCGAGCGCTTCTGCTGTTTTCAGACGACCTAAGGGGATGATTCGGCTGACGGAAAGCTGTCCTTTGGTCAGCGTGCCGGTTTTGTCGAACACGACATCGTCGATTTGCGCGAGCGTTTCGAGGCTTTGTTTGCCACTGATTAACACGCCGTCGTCGGCAAGCGCGCCAGTGGAGGCGGCAAGCGCGGTCGGTGTGGCAAGCGATAGTGCGCACGGGCAGGTAATGACCAGCAGCGCGACGGTAATCCACAAGGCAGTTTGCGCGTCGGCATACCATGCCCAGCCGATGAAAACGGGGATGGCAAGCAGCAGCTCGCCAAACACGAAGCTGGAGGCGTATTTCTCGGCAAGCTCGGCGGCGCGGGGTTTTTGGGCGAGCGCACGGTCGAGCAGTTTGACGATGTGCGACAGACGCGTGTTGTTGCCGGTGCGGTCGGTTCGGATAACAAGCGGGCTGCCTGTATTGAGCGTGCCTGCGGTAACGTTTTCAGACGACCTTTTAACCACGGGCAGGCTCTCGCCCGTCAACATGGCTTCGTCCACTTCGCTCTCGCCGGACAACACCGTACCGTCCACAGGAATGACTTCGCCGGGTTTGACGACGATGACGTCGCCCGCTTGAAGCTGTACAACCGCCGCTTCTTCGATTTCCTCGCTGTCGGGATAAGACGGAAGGCGGTGGCAGAACGCGGGAACAAGTTTCACCAGCCGCTCCGCCGCATCCCCCGCCCTGCGCCTTGCGATTTGTTCCATAAACCGCCCGCCCAGCAGGAAAAACAGCAGCATGGCGATGGACTCGAAATACATCCCCTGCCCCGCATTGACGGCAAGGCTGTAAATACCCGCGACAAAGGTCATCACGACCGCAATCGCAATCGGCGTATCCATGCCGACGCGGCGGTTTTTCCAATCGCGCCACGCGCCGCGGTAAAACGGCAACGCGCTGTAAAACACGACGGGCAGCACCATCAAAAAACCGCCCCAGTGCAGGATTTCCAAAAACAGCGGTTCGATGTCGCCGCCGTAAAGATAGGTCGGCACGGCAAACATCATCGTCTGCATCATGCCCAAACCCGCCACCGCCAGCCTGACGATAAACTGTTTGCGCTCTTTCTGCGCCTGCGCCTCGACTTTTTGCGCATCGTAAGGCGCGGCGGTATAACCCGTTTTGCGGATTTTCAAAAGAATGTCCGACAGCGCGATTTTGCCCTCGTCCCACACCACGCGGCAGCGGTGCGTACTGTAATTCAAATCCACGCGCACCACGCCCGCCGTCCGCAAAAGCTGCTGCTCAATCAGCCATACGCACGCCGCGCAGGTAATGCCGCCCAGCATCAACACCGCCTCGCGTTCATCCCCTTCCCCGACCTCGACAAAATCCGCCTGCACTTCGGGCAAATCGTACAATTTCAGTTGCGACAACACTTCCGGCGGCGGCAGTTCGGATTTTTCCGCATCGGCGGTACGCTGTTTGTAATAATTGCCCAAACCTGCATCAATAATGCTCTGCGCCACCGCCTGACAACCCGCGCAGCAGGTTTCATGGTCTTCATTTTCGTAGCGGACGGTCAGATGGAGGTGTTCGGGGACTTCCAAACCGCAATGGAAACAGGTTCTTTCCGTTTGATTCATAATATGTGCCTGATGGTGTGCCGGCAGATGGTTTGCCGCTTGAAACTTGGATTTGAAATGTTTAAAAATGTAAATTTTATTAAAGTGTCGCTTTTTAGCAGATTTTTAAAAATATTTTACAAAACGTTTATTTTAAAACAATTTGCATATTTTTATATTATTTATTTATATTTTTCAATGATGTATCCGTTTATCAATAGACGAACGGTTACCCTACCATACCGCATATCGTGCGAATTTACCGATTATTTTAATGTAAAAACGGAACTTTTTTAAAAAAACGCACTACATTTTTGTTGACCGACTCGATTTGAAGCTGCATACTACACGCATATTCCGTACAAACAGTACAATAAAAAATACAAAACATTACGCTTTTACACAAAAATTTCCACTAACTTCTTACTCGGGAAAACATCATGATTGACCGCCTGCTACCTATTTTTGCCGTTATCGGCATCCTGTCCAGCGTCGCCTACCTGAGCTTGGCGGCATGGATGATTTACGAAAACGTTTTGAAAAAACGCCGCCTCCTCCCCCTCTAAGCGGGAAACCTTTTAAACGGCCGTTTGGAATAAAGATAAACCCTCCCTGATTTATCTTTGTTTTCCAGACGGCCTTTATTTTTCAGACGACCTTTTGAAACACGCGGCGGCAAACAATGGATTGAAATCGAAATCCACCCCGCCTCCCTTCCCATTGAGAAACAACGGCAGTCAAAACATCTTGTTTTTATTCTGCTTCGCAGTTTTCAGACGACCTCTTGCCGCCGTTTTCCAACGCCCGTTCAATCATCGCCTCGCGCAAAGCGTCCAAGCCCAGACTTTTCGTAACCGAAATATTCACGCCGACGGCGCGTCCCGAATTGTCCCGCAACACGCCCGCATCGCGCACGCCTTCCGGCAACAGGTCGATTTTGTTGTACACGACAAGCTGCGGCACCTCATGCGCGCCGATTTCTTCCAAAACCGCATTCACATCGTCCATCTGCCGCTCGAAATCGGGATTGGACGCATCGACGACGTGCAGCAACACATCCGCCAAAGCCGTTTCCTCCAACGTCGCCGAAAACGCCGACACCAGCTTGTGCGGCAAATCGCGGACGAAACCGACCGTATCCGTCAGAATCACGCCCGCCTCGTGCGACAGGAACAAACGCCGCGCCGTCGTATCCAGCGTGGCAAAAAGCTGGTCTTTCGCCAACACGTCCGCCTTGGTCAGACGGTTGAACAGGCTGGATTTGCCCGCGTTGGTGTAGCCTACGATGGCAAAGGTTTTCAGACGACCCTCCATCCGCGATTTGCGGCGCGTGGCACGTTGTTTTTTCACTTGCGCCAACTGTTTTTTCAACGCCGTGATTTTCTGCCCGATTAAGCGGCGGTCGGTTTCCAACTGCGTCTCGCCCGGCCCTTTCAAGCCGATGCCGCCCTTCTGACTCTGCAAATGCCCGTAGCCGCGCACCAACCGCCCGCTCAAATGGTTCAACTGCGCCAGCTCCACCTGCAATTTACCCTCCTGCGATTGGGCGCGTTTGGCAAAAATCGCCAAAATCAGACCCACACGGTCGAGGACGCGGCATTGCAGGATTTTTTCCAAATTGCGCTCCTGCGTCGGCGTCAATTCATGGTTGAACACCGCCAAGCCGATATCGTGCAGCTTCACCGCCGCCGCCAGCTCCTCCGCCTTGCCCGTGCCGACGAAATAAGCCGTATGCGCCTTGTCGCGCTTGGCGGTTTCCCGCAACACCAGCTCGCCGCCCGCCGCCGCGACCAATTCCGCCGCCTCGTCCAAGGTCGTCTGAAAAGTCCGCTCGCGCACTTCGTTCGCGCCCGAATAATCCGCGCTCAACATCACCCCGACCAGCATCACGCGTTCGGGTTGCTCCAAAGATTTGTCGACGGGGAAAATGTTGCGTTTGGACAAGGAAAATCCTTTCTTTTTTTGAAAAAACGGAAAGCGGCATCCATCCATTTGATGACTCGGCCGCTCTCTGCCCTATCTCTGTTTGGCGTGCCGCACGCTCCGTTGGAGGCGTTTTTGATGCGATTGCGTGCTGCGTCAGCATCTTACACCATCCGACCGTGAAAGCATAATCAAGAAAGGTCGTCTGAAAACCGGATTGGGTTTGAACTGCACCCCAAAAGTTGGACATCCCCTCCAACTCACAAGGTGCA
>CAUSKT010000066.1:0-12871 GCA_963532335.1 uncultured Neisseria sp.
TCTCTTTGAGCTAAGGAGAGGCAACGCCGTACTGGTTTAAAGTTAATCCACTATATAAAACAGCGGTTTCAGACGACCCTTCTCTTCATTGCCAGCCATCCGTTTACCATCATCAGACTCAAACCCAACCAAATAAACCCGTAGCTGATTAATGCTCCGTTCTCCAAAGGTTCGCACAGCCACGCAATCGAAATGATAAACAGCAAGACCGGTTCCAAATAGCTCAACATACCGAATACGGCAATGGGTAATAATTGGCTTGCTTTTAAATTCAAATGCATGGCGACCGCGCTATTGATACCCAACAGAACGATAAAGCCGATAAGCTTGGGAGTGGACGCAATCAAATTAATGGTATCGGTTTGCGTCAGAATATAAAACAAGGCACAAGGCGCAATCACGAGCAAATCAAACGTCAGCCCTATCAATGCCGGCACGCCCAGTCTGCGGCGCACCAAATAATAGATGGGATATGTTCCGAATACCCATACCGTCGCCCATGAAAATGCGCCGGATCGTACCAACTCCCATACCACGCCCAAACATGCCGATACGACCGCTACCGTTTGCAGACGGTTAAGCGTTTCCTTAAACCAAATCCTGCCGCACGCCAGCATCGCCAATGGGAACAGGAAATAGCCCATTGCCACATTCACGCCTTCGCCATTGACCGGCGACCATACAAACAGCCAAAGCTGACTTGCGAAAACAGGCGTGGGCAACATAATCAAAAACCAACGTTTCCAATTCCTGCCCGTTTCACGAACAAACTGCCCTGCCGCCTTCCAGCCATCGCTCATGCCCATCAATACGCATATGGCCGCCAACATTGCAACCATGCGCCAAGCGAAAACTTCCGTCCCGGTCATCGGATGCATCCAAGTTCCGTACAGAAACAGCATGGAAAACAATAAATTGGAAGCTACCGCCGCCACAAGCCCCTTTGAGAAATCCGTCATATTCAGACGACCCTGCAAAAACCTCATTGTATCAATGGGGAATGTGAAAAGAAATTTCATATTTTCGACATTTGAAGAAATAGAAAAACTTAACGCGAATCCTGCCGTCTCAACTTACTATCTCTCAGCCGTTCGCCCTCTTTCAACCAGTCTCAAAAATGCATAGGCAATTCAAGAGATGCAACAAATAAAAAAAGCCCTGCATTGCAGGGCTTTTTGAGATTCCAAAAACGAATTAACGTTTGGAGAATTGTTTTGCGCGGCGTGCTTTGCGCAGACCTGGTTTTTTACGTTCAACTTCACGGGCATCGCGAGTCACGAAACCGGCTTGAGACAAGGCAGGTTTCAGCGCAGCGTCGAAGTCGATCAGGGCGCGGGTAATGCCGTGACGGATAGCGCCGGATTGACCGGTTTCACCGCCGCCGATAACGTTGACTTTGATGTCGAATGCTTCAGCGTTTTCAGTCAGGACCAAAGGTTGGCGAACAACCATGCGGCTGGTTTCGCGGGCGAAGAATTCGTCAACGGGACGACCGTTTACGATGATTTGGCCGGTACCTTTAGTCAGGAATACACGAGCCACTGAACTTTTGCGGCGGCCTGTGCCGTAGTAGTATTTACCGTTCATGTCGTGTCCTTATTTCAATTCCAAAACTTTGGGTTGTTGTGCGGCATGGGCGTGTTCTGCACCAGCGTACACTTTCAGTTTTTTAATCATGGCGTAACCCAATGGGCCTTTAGGCAGCATGCCTTTTACGGCTTGTTCCAAAGCGCGGCCCGGGAATTGCTCTTGCATTTCGCGGAAAGTACGCTCGTAGATACCGCCGGGGAAGCCGGAGTGACGGAAGTATTTTTTGTCTTCGAATTTGGCACCGGTTACACGCAGTTTGTCCGCGTTAATGACGATGATGTAGTCGCCGGTGTCAACGTGGGGGGTGTATTCAGGTTTGTGCTTACCACGCAGACGGTGTGCGACTTCGGCTGCAACGCGACCCAGAACTTTGTCTTGGGCGTCGATAACGAACCATTCGCGCTTCACCTCGTGGGGTTTCGCTGAAAAGGTTTTCATAGTGGAAATCCAGATAGATATAGAAAGTTGTGAATTTTAAAGATGGGATTGGCTTTTGTCAATCGGATTGGGGTCGTCTGAAAGTGTTTTTTCTATGATGGCGTTTTTATGCATTGGGAAATGTTGTTTTTAGGTTGGAAACATTACTGTTGATTCAAAATATCGGGATGTGTTTTTTGATTTTAAGTTTGGTTTTTCAGACGACGTCGAAGCCGATGATAAATGAAAGCCATGCCGCAATCGGGCATGGCTTGATATGGGAATCCCCGCGAGAGCCGTTTTGGCTGAATCCGCTTGAACCTTGTTGACAAGGCGGTCACCTCGGGCAGTTTCGGGTGCATCTAAGGATAGACGCTCGCGCCCACTGCAACTCCCGGCAACCTTAAGCGAACTTATTGGTTCAAAGGAATATATGCCTTCGCGGACACCGCAGGGAAAAAGAAAAATCAGTTTTGTTCCAACCGCGCCAAAGCTTTTTGGCAAGCGTTGTTCATGTCGGTTATTTTACGCTCAAATTCACCTATTGCCAAATCGTCTTTGAGTGTGATTTTAAGGAGGTCGTGGACAACGTTGAGCGCGGTCATAATGGCGATTTTATCGCTGCCGACAATGCGTCCGCTCTCTTTGATGGCGGCACTTTTTTTGTTGAGCATATCAACGGCTTGGAGCAGGGTATCTTTTTCTTCGCTCGGCGTGTTGATGGTGAAATTGACATTCATGATGTCGAGGCTGACTTGTTCGATACTCATGGCGTGTCCTTATGATTGCGTTTCTTGCGGCAGGCGGGCAATGAGCCGGCGGATTTTTTCTGCAGTCTGCTCTAATGCGCTGCGGTATTGTTCTTTTTCGGCGGTAAGGTTGTCGATTTTGCCTTGTAGGTCTTCTTTGAGTTTGCCGACTTGCACGAGCAGCGCTTCGCTCAATTCGTCAACGGCAGCTTCGTGTTCGCGCTTTTGTTGTTCATGCTCGAGCTTGAGGCGGTCGATTTCTTCGTTAAGGCGACGGTTTTCACCAACAAGGGTTTCAAATTTTTGGGCCAGCTGGTAAACGCTGACTTCCAAGGTGTCGAGTGATTGATTCATGTATAGGCTTCCGTATTGCCGCGAGGTGGCAGGCGGTCAGGATATTAGGATGATGATGCAGGGATGTCAATCGCTGCCAAATCTTGAGGTCGTCTGAAATCTTTTGGTTTGATGTTTTCAGACGACCTTTGCCGTTCGGTCTTACTCAAAGCGCGCGCTGCGCTCCATGAGTCTTTCTGCAACTTGCTGCGGAGTCATTTCCTTGCGGATGAGTTGCAGCAGGGTTTGGGTGATGGGCATGTCGATTTGGTATTTCACAGCAGTGTTAAACACTTCTTCGATGGTGCTGACACCTTCGGAAACATGGCCGATTTCCACCAACACTTGATGCAGTTCTTTTCCTTCTGCTAAACCCAAACCGACACGGCGGTTGCGCGAAAGCGCGCCGGTACAGGTCAGGATAAGGTCGCCGATGCCGGCAAGCCCCATCATGGTCTTAGGCTGCGCGCCCATAGCCATGGCAAGACGGGTAATCTCGGCGAGACCGCGCGTCACCAGCGCCGCACGCGCATTGAGTCCGTATTCGAGACCGTCGGAAAGGCCGGTAGCAATTGCCATCACATTTTTGACAGCCCCGCCGACTGCCACGCCGATCACGTCCGTACTACCGTAGAGACGCATTACGTTGGTGTTGAGTTGCGGCACCAATTCCTCAATCCATTCCTGATTTTCTGAGGCGACAACCACAGCGCAAGGCAGTTGTTTGGCGAGTTCTTGAGCAAAGCTCGGACCTGACAGCACACCGATTTTTTTGTTCTCAGGCAATACTTCTTTCAATACTTGGAAGGTCAACAGCCCTGTGTCTTGTTCAAAGCCTTTGCAGGCAGCAAGGACGGGAATATGGTCGGCATTGTGTTGTTTGAGGAGTTCCGCGCTGCTTCTCAAACCTGCGACAGAAGTTACGACAAGAACGAGCCCGCTGTCTTTGAGCGCATCACCCAAATCGGCATAAACGGTTAAGGATTCAGGGAAAGGGAAACCGGGCAGACCGCGTTTGTTTTCACGTTCTGCCTGCAATGTACGGACTTGTTCGGGATTGCGTGTCCAAAGGGCGACTTCGTTGCCGTGGCTGGCAAAGTGCAGGGCAAGGGCTGTACCCCAAGAACCTGCGCCGATGACGGTAATTTTCATTGTGTGTCTTCCAACGGTAAATTGTCGTTTAATTTAAACCAATCGGCTTGGCAGTGCAAGCGATAGAGGCCTATCCAACATGAAAACCGCATGAAAATGCAGAAGCTATCACATATATTGTTTATTTCTATTGAAAATCCAATATTGATTTACCGCAAAGGGCAAACCAGGCCCGCTGTTTATACTTCGCGGACAAAAAAGCCGGACATATCAAACGGACGCAAACAAAGCGGAATACCATTCCCCATTTTCGCCCGCCATTTATCACGTCAATCAACGGAAACGGTGCTTACTCATAATAATATCCACTACAAAAAGGAACACGCCATGAACCACCGCAACACCCGACTGCTCCTGTCGCTTGCTGTTTTATCCGCATTGGCCGCCTGTGGCGGACAGGAAAGCAAGGAACAAAAACCTACTTCCGCACCGACCGAAGCCTCTGCCGTTCAGACGACCCCTGAAGCTGCCTCAACTGCCTCAGCAGCGTCCCAAGCCGCCGTTGACAGCAATGTTTCACCTGAAGACCAAGAGCTGCTCAAACGCGCGCAAGGCATCTTCAAACCGCTACCGAGTGCCGAGGAAATGCAGAAACTGCGCCCGTTTACCGACGAACAGGTCAAACTCGGCCATCAATTATGGTATGAGCCGCGCCTCTCCAAAGGCAACACCGTAAGCTGCAACTCCTGCCACAACCTCGCCACCGCAGGCGTGGACAACCTGCCGACCAGCCAAGGCCATAAAGGACAGTTTGGCGGACGCAACTCCCCGACCGCTTTAAACGCCGCCCTGCTCGGCATGCAGTTCTGGGATGGTCGCGCGGCCGACGTTGAAGAACAAGCCGGCGGACCGTTGGTGAACCCTGTGGAAATGGCAAACGACTCGCAAGAAGCAGCCGCTGCCAAAATTGCCAAAATCCCGAATATCAAGAACTGTTTAAAACCGCCTTCCCCGAAGACGGCGCAGTTTCCTTCAAAAACATCACCACCGCACTGGGCGCATTCGAACGTACTCTGCTGACGCCGACCAAATGGGATGACTACCTTAAAGGCAACGTCAACGCCCTGAGCGAGCAAGAACGCAAAGGCGTGCGCGCCTTTATGGACAACGGCTGTATCGCCTGCCACAGCGGCGTCAACCTTGGCGGCGCAACCTTCCAAAAATTCGGTTTGGTTGAAGGCCCGTACTGGAAATTCATCGAAGATCCGAAACACGACAAAGGCCGTGCCGACGTAACCAAAAAAGCCGAAGACGAATTCTTCTTCCGCGTCCCAGGCTTGCGTAACGTCGCCAAAACTTATCCATATTTCCACAACGGCAGCGTTTGGGAATTGGACAAAGCCGTTACCATCATGGGTAAAGCGCAACTGGGCAAAGATTTATCTAAAGAAGACACCGATAACATCGTTGCCTTCTTGAAAACCCTGTCCGGCAATGTTTCCGACACTGCCCGCACCATGCCTGAGCTGCCTTTGTCTGCACCGATGGAATCCCATCCGAACAATAAATAAGCAGTAAATGAATGAAGGTCGTCTGAAAATTCAGGTTCAACAAAGCCCAAAGCTTTAGAGAACAGGATTTCAGACGACCTTTATGCCGTTTCATGATCCCAAATCATTCGATGTCCGCATCCCTTTTCCCGCAAATGACACGTCGGACAAAAATCAGTTTCATATGCCATAAAACGCACGCCGTTCAAACAATTACATCTTGAATACAATCAACCATATGATTTATTTAAATTTTTACAAAAACCATTAACAAACGAACCTCCAACCCACATCATCAATATCCGGATACCCATCTTCAAACATGCCTCGTCAGTTGACGGCGGCAAGGCAAAATGTTGAAATACACATCTAGGATAAAAAATAAAAAGCGTTGACCAAACGCCTATAAACACACTGCAAAATCCGTTCAGACGACCCTTTCTTCGCCTCCTTACCAAACCAAACGTCGTCTGAAATCACATAGTGGATGAACAAGAAGCAGTTGACAGCGTAATGTAAGCCAAGCCGCGCCGCTTCAAATCCAATCCACCATAAAACCAATCAACATACATTGCACCATGACCTTACTCGGCCTCAAACTTAGGCAGACCCAACAACTCAACCAACGTCTGCAACAATCCCTGCGCATCCTGCAAATGTCCGGTATCGAACTCGAACGCGAGATCGAAGACTGGTTGCAGGACAATCCCCTGCTCGAACGTCCCGAAGCCGACGAATTTGCAGACGCAGAGTTCAATCACGGTACCACCATGCCGCGCAGCAACCACCTCGGCGGCGACGATGCCGAAGATGCGTGGCTCAACATCGCCAAAGAAGAAGATTTCAACCAATACCTGCACGCCCAAGTGTGCGAACACCCCCTTTCCGACAAAGAAGCCGCCTACGTCCACATCCTTATCGACTTCCTTGACGACCAAGGCTATTTCACCGACAGCATCCAAGACGTTATCGACAACACGCCCTTGGAATGGATGCTGGACGAAGACGAGCTGCAAAACGCCCTCGACCTTTTGCAGACCTTCGACCCGCCCGGCGTTGCCGCCGCCGACCTGACCGAATCCCTGATGCTCCAACTCATGCGCCTGCCCGCCAGCCCTGCGCGTCAGGCGGCCGCCCACCTCATCCAAAGTTCGCTGCACGATTTGGGCAAAAACCGCAAACAAAACATCATCCGCTTCCGCAAACTCTTTCCCGAAATCGACAGCGAAACCATAGAAGCCGCACTCGACATCATCGCCACGCTCAACCCCTACCCCGCCTACGGTTTCGCCTCCTCCGAACCGACCGCCTACATCCAGCCCGACGTTTGGGTCAAAGAAGGCAAAGACGGCTGGAAAGTCATCGGCAACGAAGCCGCCTGGCCCAAGCTGCAACTCAACCGCGAATACTGCGAACTCATGAAATCCGCAGAAGACGGCGCACCCGAGTGGAAAGAAAAAATCAACGAAGCCAAGCAGCGCATCGACTCTCTCGAACTGCGCAAAAGCACCGTCATCCGCCTTGCCGAATACATCGTCAAAAATCAGGAAGACTTCTTCATCTTCGGCGAAATCGGACTCGCACCCATGCTTATGAAAGACGCAGCCGCCGAATTGGGGCTTGCCGAAAGCACCATTTCGCGCGCCGCCAACCAAAAATATTTGTCTTGCCCGCGCGGACTATTTGCGTTACGCTATTTCTTCACACAGGCAGTCAATTCCGAAGGCGACAAAGAAGGCCTAAGCCAAGGCGCGATTAAAGCCGTTTTGGGGCAGATTATCGAAAACGAAGACAGCAGCAAGCCCCATTCCGACGAAACCCTTGTCCGCCTCCTCAAACAACAGGGCATAGACATCGCCCGCCGCACCGTCGCCAAATACAGGGAATCGCTCGACATCCCGCCGGCACACAAACGCAAACTTACCGAATGACAGTTTTAAACCGCAGTTTTCCCGTTCCGTTTCTGACGGACTGAACCCCACCGAAGGAGCTGTATTATGAATCTGAAAATCACCGGTCTGAATTTCGACGTTACCGAGGCCATCAAAAACTACGTTTCCGAAAAATTGGAACGCATCAACCGCCACGCAGCCAACGCCATTTCCGTTACCATCACCCTTTCTGTGGAAAAACTCAATCAACAGGCTGAAGCAGACATCCATCTGGCGGGCAAAGACCTCCACGTCGAGGCCGTTGAACAAGATATGTACGCCGCCATTGATGTTCTGATGGACAAGCTCGACCGCGCAGTGCTGAAACACAAAGAAAAAAGTGGTGATGTCCGCAACACGGTAAAACCTGCCGCAGAATAGTTCACAATCCTAAAGGTCGTCTGAAAACCTATTTTCAGACGACCTTTACATTAAATTTCCTTTTGCGGTACCAACCCGCACATCTCCCAATCTCATCAACCCGCTTCTGAGTTTCTTACCCATAGTGGATTGAATTTAATAGAACACGGCAAAGCCGCCCCATTCCATTAAAACCCATCCACATATAGCCTAAAATCCAACACATTCTACCTCGATACCTTATCCCGCCACCTGCCCACTTGCATGAAAACGGAATGAAAGATAACATTCCCCTCCTTGCAGCTGGGATAAAATATATGTTGCAATCGCCGGGCAGTCGGGTAAAGGTGCAAAATAATTCTACACAGCGTCACCGCTTTAACATTCAGCACATTTTAAAACATTAGAAATTATAGTGGATTAAATTTAAATCAGGACAAGGCGACGAAGCCGCAGACAGTACAAATAGTACGGCAAGGCGAGGCAACACCGTACTGGTTTAAAGTTAATCCACTATAAAACCGCCCGCTGCCGACCTATTCATTTACTTTCATTCAGGTAGTTTATTCATGGATCAAAATAACACTCCACACCCTAATGTACCCAACGACACTGCAGTCATGACCGTCAAGGATTGGATCATCACATTCCTGATACTCGCCATTCCTATCGTAGGCCTTGTCATGATATTTGTCTGGGCATTTGGGGACGGTAACAAAAACCGCAAACACTTCATGCAAGCTTATTTGTGGCTTATGCTGGTTTGTTTCATTATCATGATTCCACTAGTATTTTTTATAATGACACGCTTTCCTGCCGCAGTAATGCAGCAACAAAATTTTGGGCAGCCTGCATATGAAGCACCAATGAACAACATGCCTTCTGAAAAATTTGATACCAACAGCCTCCCTAAGCAAGAATCATCTGCTGATAATATGTTGGAACAAGAAAGCGAAGCTGCCTCAGAAGTTTCTGAAGAAGTTCCCGAAAACGCTGAATCTGCCCAATAATCAGAATTTGCCCCAGCAAGTCAAAAGGTCGTCTGAAAAAGATTTCAGACGACCTTTTAGCATGAATCAATACTGACTAATAATACCGCCGCCCGCCCTTCCCATACGGGACAACGCTATAAACTGTAAAGATGGCACAGCGGGACAAAACAAGCCTGTATACTGCATTTTCACACATACATTCCTCACAACACACAAGGAGAAGAGAGATATGGGTTGGATCAGCACCATCATTATTGGATTTGTAATCGGCGTATTGGCAAAATTCCTGCACCCGGGCAAAGAAAACTTAGGCTTCATCATGACCACCCTGCTAGGCATAGGCGGTTCTGCGTTGGCCGGTTTTGTCGGACAAAAGGCAGGTTGGTATCATGTCGGCGAACCGGCGGGCTGGATTGCTTCTACCGTATTTGCCGTCATTATCTTAGCCGTTTATACACGCAAGATTAAAAGCCGTTAAACCTCATAATAAATTATAAACTTTGATATCGTAGCTCAACGATTCAAATATAGGCAGGCTGTTTATAAAGGAACACCCAATATACCGATGCAAGGCGGGCAGCAGATGGTTACCGCAAGCCAACCTTGTAGCAGTACATGCAGATTCCTTTCTATTCAGCCTGTTTTATGAATACACCACATGAAACGACTCTTACCTTATCTAAAATCCCTTATCCAAGCCCTCCTCCTCTTTATTCTGATTTCCGTAGCCGTTGACTGGTGGCGCAAACCCAATCAACCGATGCAAGCCTCATCAGAATCCCTCCGTGTTATCAATGGAAGCAGCACTTCCCTTGAAACACTCAGTAAAGAGCGCATTGCCGTTGTCTATTTCTGGGGAACATGGTGCCATATCTGCTCATACACATCCCCAACAATCGACCGCTTACATCAAAACGGCATTCCTACGCTCGGTGTCGCCGTACATTCCGGCTCCGATACAGAGATTCAATCCTATATGAAGGAACACCAACTGCAATTCCCGACAGTCAACGATTCAGACGACCAATTGGCAGCCAACTGGAAGATCGCCGTTACCCCGACCATCATCTTGATTAAAAACGGCAAAATGATACATCACACCTCAGGGTTAAGCAGCTATTGGGGATTGCGCAGCAGAATCTGGCTGATGAACCTCTTCTACTGACCAAACCCCTATGCACCTGAAAGACAGTGCGAAAGAGCGCATCGACGCGCTGGCGCAGATTTTCGGCAAACAGGCGGAAGCGGACAAATTGAAAGCGGAAATCGACGCTTCGTTTGAAGCGGCCAAGGCCGCCGCCCTGGGCAAGGACAAGGGACTGGTGATTCTGTTCAACGGCGGCAAGATGTCCGCCTTCGGCACCGGCTCGCGCCTGGGCGGCTGGCTTCACCAAGACATCGGCACACCTTCCGCCGACTCCTCCATTAAGGAAAAGGGCAACCACGGCCAGCCCGTTACGTTCGAATACATTAAAAAAACCAATCCCGACTGGTTGTTTGTGCTGGACCGTTCTGCCGCCATCGGCGAGGAAGGCAAGGCGGCCAAAGATGTTTTGGACAATCCGCTGGTGGCCGAAACGACAGCTTGGAAAAAGGGACAGGTGGTCTACCTGCCGCCGGAAACCTATCTTGCCGCAGGCGGCGCCCAGGAATTGCTGAATGCGTCCAAACAGGTAACGGAAGCGTTTAACGCCGCCAAATAAACCGACAGCGCGGAATCTGGTATGGAGGCAGTGGGATTTCAGACGGCCTGTGCGCCGCAACGGCAGTCTTGTCCCTTTTCCGCCTCCTTCCCGCCGCTCGGAAAGAGTAGATTACCGAATATGGCCGTTACTGTTTTTTAGATATTTCACTATACTGTTTCAGACGGCCCCGTCCTGCTTTTGAGGCCGTCTGAAAATGTTTTTCACACTGGAGAAACCGCTCATGAAACTCTACCGCTACCTCACCGGACCGGACGACGCCTCGTTCTGCCACCGCGTTACCGAAGCCCTGCAAAACGGCTGGGAGCTGTACGGCAACCCCACCCTCACGTTCGACGGCGAACACATTATCTGCGGGCAGGCCGTCGTTAAGGAAAGCGACGGCGGCTACGACCCGGAAAAACCGCTGTCGGAATACTGACCGGACGCGCCGCCGGTTTTCGTTTTTGTTTTTCAGACGGCCCCGATGACGGTTTGAAGCCGTCTGAAACCTGCCCCCCCACCGAACCTATGCCTCCGAAACCTTCTTATTTCAACCTGTCGAACCTGCTGGCGCTGGCGGTACTCTTTATCGTCAGCCTCTCCGTCGGCGTTGCCGATTTCAGTTGGCGGCACGTCCTCTCGCTTAAAATCCTTAAAATATAAAGAACCCAAATACCATACGGCATATCCATCGCTTCAAAATATATTCGTTTTTTAAAGAAATGAATTACCCAAAAAATCCGTACTTGATGATTTTGTTGAGATTGCACAGAAAATAGACTAAGATAGGATTATAAGAAAACTTGGGAACATTATTATCAAAACAAACTGTTTAACGTATTCCCAACATACCCAAACAATGATGCTTTTGTTCCTATATATCCTTGCCGCCCCAATGACGGCTTATAATCAAAAAACGCCTTTTATATACCTGCCTCACGCTTCAACGGTTTGATTTTTGATAACAATGGAGACTTATAATGCCTAACCAATCTAAACATGCATCTATCAATATTGGACTGATTCAAGCCCGAGAAGCGTTGATGACCCAATTCCGCCCTATTCTGAACCAAGCCAATATTACCGACCAACAATGGCGTATCATTCGTCTTCTGGCAGAAAACGGCACATTAGACTTTCAAGACCTCGCCAACCAAGCCTGTATCTTACGCCCCAGCCTGACCGGCATCCTGACCCGACTGGAAAAAGCAGGCTTGGCAGTACGCCTGAAACCCTCCAACGACCAACGCCGCGTTTACCTGAAACTGACTCAAGAAGGCGAAAAACTGTACGAAAACATAGGCGCGCAAGTAGACGAACGTTACGACGCCATCGAAAAGATTTTATCCAAAGAAAAAATGCTCGAACTGAAAGAGCTGCTGCTCCAACTCGCACAAATTGAGCAGTCACTAAAATAAAAGAAACTGAATGACAGATTCCGCACACACACTCAAGAGTCCATTTCGAGATGCTATGGCATCCTGCGCCGCAGGTGTCCATGTCATTACCACAGACGGGCAGTCCGGACGTTACGGCATTACCATGACAGCCGTAGCGCCAATTACTGACGATCCGCCTACCGTCATGTTATGTATCAACCGGCAGGCAGGCATCATTCCCATATTGCAGGCAAACCGAAACCTCTGTATCAATACCCTGTCAGAAAATCAGCAAGATGTCGCCGAACACTTCGCAGGACTCACCAACCTTTCCCCCGAAGAACGCTTCGAATACCACATTTGGCATAGAGGGCAAACCGGCCAACTCGAAGTTGAAGGCGCACTGACCCATTTACACGGCCACATTATCGATCAACACGAAATCGGCACACATTTCATCTTTTATGTCCGCATCGATGAAATCACCACTACCCACACCGACAACCCGGCGCTACTGTATTTCCGCCGACAATTCAAATCATTGGCCTGAACACAAGGTCGTCTGAAAACCCATCTTCGTTTTCAGACGACCTATTGATTCCGTATCCCCTCATCAACGACCAATCAATACACCGATAACCAAAGTATCATTCCCTTTGAATCCTGACGGCACAACACTGTATACTTTCACATCAAATGACTATAGTGGATTAACTTTAAATCAGGACAAGGCGACGAAGCCGCAGACAGTACAAATAGTACGGAACCGATTCACTTGGTGCTTCAGCACCTT
>CAUSKT010000067.1:0-12844 GCA_963532335.1 uncultured Neisseria sp.
TGAAGCACCAAGTGAATCGGTTCCGTACTATCTGTACTGTCAGCGGCTTCGTCGCTTTGTCCTAATTTAAATTTAATCCACTATAAGTTTGGATTTCTATGCGCGTGTACAGTTAAATCATTAATAAGATAATGCGTTGTGTTAGAATCTTGCCGAGTTGTTAATACAGGTTTGGAAGTACTCCGTGCCGTCGGCAAGCCATTTGAGCAACGCAGCTCATACTTTCAGACGACCCCAATACCGAATTTCAAATATCTATGTCCGTCAACCATTACGAAAACTTCCCCGTCGGCTCGCTTGTCATGCCCCGCCGCCTGCGCAAGCCTACCCATGCCGTTTACGCTTTTGCGCGCACTGCGGACGACCTCGCCGATGAAGGCAGTGCAAAAGCCGATGAACGCTTGCGCGCTTTGGACGAACTCAAATCCGAACTCGACCGCATACAGCGTGGCGAAACGCCGCTGACCCCGCTAATGCAACGTTTGCAACGTGAAGCCATCGCGCCTTTCAAGCTGCCGCTGCAGCCGTTTTACGATCTTTTGTCCGCATTCAGTCAGGATGTTGTCAAAACCCGTTATCAGGATTTTGGCGACCTGATTGACTACTGCCGCCGTTCCGCCAATCCAGTCGGGCGCATTATGCTGCACCTGTACGGACAAACCGACGAAGTCAGCATCGCCCAAAGCGACGGCATCTGCACCGCATTACAACTCATCAACTTTTGGCAGGACGTTGCCGTCGATTGGCAGAAAGGCCGCGTCTATATCCCGCAGGACGACTTGCAAAAATTTAACGTCAGCGAAGCGCAAATTGCCGAAGGCAAAACGGATTTTGCGTTCCAAAGACTGATGGCGTATGAGTGCAACCGCGCGTTCCAAATGCTCAAAGGCGGCTCGCCCTTGGGTAAAACGCTGAAAGGCCGCTTGGGATTTGAATTGCGGATGATTATTGTCGGCGGACAACTGATTTTACAGAAACTGGACGGCAGTAAATACGATGTATTTACGCAACGTCCTGTTTTGGATAAAAAAGATTGGCTGATTATTCTGAAACGGGCATTCTTGAAGAAATAAACCGGCCGGTGCAAAAGGTCGTCTGAAAACGCAGCTTGAAGGCTCAAGGCTGTTTTCAGACAACCTTTTTCATGACTGCCCGCTGCACCCCGAATATCGATACCAACACCAACGCAAATCCCGCCAGCGACTTCGCGTCCATCCCTTGCCCTAAAAACAGCCAGCCCAAGATAAATGCCGAGACAGGGCTGAGCAATCCCAGCGACGAAACCGCAGCAGGTGAAAGTTTGGCAATCCCTTTGAAAAACAACACATAAGCCAACACGGCACCAAACAGGCTCAAATACAGATAGCCGCCGATATTGGCGGGGCTTAAAGATTCGAGCCGCGGTTCGGCAAGCAGCGCGACGGGCAGTAAAAACAAGCCGCCGATGAAAAGCTGCCAGCCGGTAAACGCCAACACGGGCAGCGAAGTGCGGCGGTGTTTCGACAAATACACGCCCAACGCCATCGCCGCCGCGCCCGCCAATGCCGCTAAAATGCCCGTCCCGTCATAGCGCGCCTGCGGCGACAAAACCAAAAGCGCAATCCCCAAAACCCCTGCCGCCGACCAAGCCCAAGCCGCTTTGGGCGGCATGGTTTTGCCGATTAACCAAGTGAACACCAGCACCATCAGCGTCTGCGTGGAACTGAGCACCGCCGCCAGTCCGCCCGGTAAGCGATACGCCGCCACAAACAACATGGCCTGAAAAAAGCCGATGTTCAGAAAACCGAGCAAGACAACGGTCGCCCATTCGCCGCGTTTAGGGATACGCCGCGTCCACGCCAACAGCAAAAGCCCGGCGGGTAAAACACGGATAAGCGCAGCGGTGAACGGTCGATCCGGCGGCAGAAATTCGGTGGTCACGAGATAGGTGCTGCCCCAAATCAACGGGGCGAGTGCGGTGGTCAGGATGGTGGCGGTACGGTTGGGCATTTTGATTCTCGTAGGAATGCAGCTTTTTCAGATTGACTATACAGTAGGTCGTCTGAAAAAAGGGAATGGGGTGTGATGGGGCAATATCAGCCTGCACTTTGGTTTTGAATGTGCAGACTGCTTTTTATATTTTAGGTAGCCCCTGTTGATGTTTGATCGATTTCAGATTGTCTTGCCAGACTAAATCAAACCTGCCTTTTCCAATCCCATCAGACTATCCATGCTGCCCGCCGGAGTGGCAAAAGCCACATTCAGGCGGTTCCAGACGTTGATGGTGTTGATGACGTGGGTCAACGCCACCAGTTCTTCTTCATCAAAATGAGCGCGTACCGCTGCGTAGTCCGCATCGTGGATACCCTGTTCGGAGATGCGGGTCAGGTTTTCCGCCCATTGCAGCGCGGCCCGTTCTTTTTCGGTAAACAGGGTGGATTCGTGCCAAACGGCCAAATGGTGCAGGCGCAGTTCACGCTCGCCGTGCAGCTTGGCTTCTTTAACGTGCATATCGACACAAAAAACGCAGCCGTTGATTTGCGAAACACGCAGTTTCACCAAATCTTTCAGGGTACTATCCAGCGTGAGGCTGGCTTCCAAAGCCAGCAGTGCCTTATAGCTGTCAAGGGCATATTGGGAATAATGTAAGCGCATAAGTCCTCCAAATAAATGAATAAGCGGGTGGGAAATTTGGCCTATCGGAAACCTTCTCTTCTTCATTCAAGTGCAGGCTACCATCGGTCAAAACTCTTAATTTTGCCAACTGGTGAATGTCTGTGTTGCTGATTTTCAGGTGTTTATTCAATCCAATCAACCACATCGTCTACTGCCTGCCGCGTTTTGGCGCGCTTGGGTTCGCCTGCGCGATAGCCAAACGCCGCCATGACGCTGACGTGGTATTCGTCAAGATTGATTAAACCTTTTTCCGACAGCAGTTTTTCCACATTTTCTTTTTGAAAGCCTTCCATCGGCGTGGAATCCACACCAATCAACGCGGCAGCGGTCATCATATTTGCCAACGCGATATAGGTTTGCTTGGCTGCCCAGTCGTTAAATGCGCGCGGATTATCGGCAATGGCAAAATCGGTTTCGGCAAACTGCTTGAAAAATTTTTGCATTATCCCAATAGTTTCAGGCAGCATTCCATGCGCGCCCCCCCAGATTTTTTCTTGATAATCCGCCTGCATGGCAGCCTGCGTGCGCGCCAACAAAATCACAAAATGGCTGCAATCCATGATTTTTTCCGCCGCGCCCCATGCGATGCCGCGCAACTCTTCGCGCAGAGTACGGTTCTGCACCACCAAAAACCGCCAAGGTTCCAGCCCGAACGAGCTGGGCGACATGCGTGCGGTTTCCAGAATATAAGCAAAATCATCGGCAGGGATTTTCTTCGCCGCATCATAACTTTTGCAGGCGTGGCGGAAACGGAAGGCGTTTAAAACGGCTTGTTTATCGGCAAACATGGTTTTCTCCAGCAAAATTATCTTGACTTCAAGCTAAATATAACTGGAGATTAGCTTGAAGTCAAGATAAAATAATCGCTATTGAAAACCGAACGGGGCATTCTATGACCGAACACCTTGATGCTGCGGCCCGCGCAGTTGCCCAATGGAAGCAGGAACTACCAGAATTGGAAGCAGAGAACATGTTGTTAATAGGTCGTCTGAAACGCGCCGCTGCTTTAATCGCGCGCGAATTGGAAAAAGTTTACGGAGAATACGGTTTAACCGAAGGCTCGTTCGATGTGCTGGCCACTTTGCGCCGCAGTGGCGCGCCTTATACGTTGACCCCAACTGAGTTGTTCTCTTCGCTGATGGTAACATCAGGTACCATGACTACGCGCCTGAAAAACTTGGAAAACCAAGGGCTAATTGACCGCCTGCCCAACCCCGACGATGCGCGAAGTATGCTGGTGCGTTTGACCGATAAAGGCAAAGAATTGATTGAGAAAGCTTTGTTTCCGCATGTGGAGAACGAAAAGCGGCTGATGAAAAAATTAGATTTAAAAACCAAAACATCGCTTGAATACGGACTGGAGACATGGCTGGAGGTTTTGGAGGGAAGTAGGTAAAAGGTCGTCTGAAAACGCGACATTCCGTTTTCAGACGACCTCAGTTTATTGTGCAGACTTTTTCTTCTCCAGCCGCTTCAATTGCTTGGCGGCATATTTGTTGCCTGCCTCGGCGGCACGGCGGTAGTAGCGGGCGGCTTTTTTCAGACGACCTGCATCTTCATAGAGGATACCGAGGTTGGATAATGCGATGATGCTGCCCGCGCGGGCGGCGAGTTTGTACCATTTTTTCGCCTGTTTTTTGCTGCGGCGCACGCCGTTACCGTTGTAGTAGAGGAAGCCTATGTTGTTGCAGGCGGTTTCATCCGCTTGTAGGGCAGCGCGGGCGTACCATTTGTAGGCTTTGGTGTAGTTTCGGGGCAGACCGAGGCCTTTATCGTATAGGTAGCCGAGGGCGCGTTGAGCTTCGGCGCAACCTGCTTTGGCTGCTTTGCGGTAAAGCAGGCAGGCTGTCTTAATGTCTTTTTTGCCGCCGAGTCCACGCTCGTTCAGCCAGCCGAGGCGGTAGGCTGCATAGGCTATATCGGGGTTTGTAATACTGTATTGCTTAAAGGCACGTGTATACCATTTGCGGGCGCGGCGGTAGTCGGGCTTTTCTGCAAATTCGTACAGGCGGCCGAGGGATTCCTTTGCTTTTGGGTGACCGAGTTTGGCGGCACGGCGGTAATATTTTTCAGCTTTGGTGAGGTTTGGTTTGGCGCCTTCGCCGTACTGGCGGGCATTGCCGAGACCGAACCAGCCGTCTGGGCAGCCTTTTTTGGCGAGTTTGCGGTAGGCGGCGTAGGCTTCGTCAGAACAGACATAACTGAGGCATTCGAGCAGGGCGGCGCGGTAGAGGGATTTAGGATTCATATTTCTGCCTTTCTGTTGGTTTCAGACGACTTGAATGGCTTTTTTGGAATTTTTCCCGACAGCAGTTGGGCGTGCTGCGGTTGATGCGTATGGGCGGTTGGTAAGGTTTTAATTTTTGTGTTTTTTGATTTTCAGACGACCCCAAAGGTCGTCTGAAAGCTTTTCGGAATAGGTTTGAACGGACGATAAACCAAGCGGCGGTCTGGCAACATGGAACGATGGTTCGGGTGGGGTCAATTTATCTTATTTTCGTGTTTTTATAAACGGTTTAAATTGTGCGGTATGGATTTTTTGATGAGAACGAGATGGTATCTGATTCGGTGCCGGATTGAGGTCGTCTGAAAACGTAAAAAGCAGCCGGCGCTTTGATTTTTAAAGGTGCAGGCTGCTTTTTTGTTCCTATTACGTCATGACGGTATTGCAACACCTATTCATAAAAATGCACAGTTTGATTGTAACGTTTTAAACATTTCCCCTATAATCCGCCTGTTTTCAATTTTCACATGCAAAGAAAGGAGCAGCCATGACACGCAATACTTCAATCCGCTCAATCACATTCTTTGCAGCCCAAGCGTCGGTCTGATTCTCGGACAACGCGTTCCCGCATTTTCCCTATCGCCCGCTTCGGGCTGCTTTCCCATCAATCGGACAGAGGTCGTCTGAAAACGTCAGACGGCAGTCGGTATATTTTCAAACCGGACATCTTTTTCGTTTTGTCGGTTTGAATTTGTTTTGCCATCTGTCCGTTTTAAAGAAAGCATACACATGGGCAATTATCAAAATCCCCATCATATTCACATCATCGCTGATTCGGAAACCTGGATTGAAGGCAACGCCGTCGCTCAACTCGAAACCACCGCCAAGCTGCCGCACATGTTGCGCGTAGCCGGTATGCCTGATTTGCATGCGGGGCGCGGTTATCCTGTCGGCGCAGCGTTTTTCAGCGAACACCATTTTTACCCCGCGCTCATCGGCAACGACATCGGCTGCGGCATGGCGTTTTGGCAAACGGATTTGTCCGCCGCCAAGCTCAAACCCGCCAAACTTGCCAAGCAGCTTGGCAACATCGATACGCCTTTGAGCCAAGACGAACAAGAAGTCTTACTCGGAGAATCCGCATCCGATTATCCGTTTTCAGACGACCTCGCTGTCGGCACCATCGGCGGCGGCAATCACTTTGCCGAGTTGCAAACCGTTGAAACTGTTTACCGCGACGATTTGCTTCCCGCTGTCTTTGATTCAAACCGTTTACAGTTGTTGGTACACAGCGGTTCGCGCGGACTGGGTCAGCAGATTTTGCAACGCCACATCGAAGCCTACGGCCATCGAGGTTTGGCAGAAGGCAGCGATGCTGCGGCGGACTATCTTGCCGAACATCAGGCAGCCCTTGAGTTCGCCCGTTTAAACCGCCGTCTGATTGCCGCCAGAATGCTCGACCGCTGGTGTACGGAAGGCGAATGCCTGCTCGACGTGCATCACAATTTCCTCGAACAAACCGAAATCGCGGGGCAAACCGGCTGGCTGCACCGAAAAGGCGCAACGCCCGCCGATAAAGGTCTAGTCATGATACCCGGCTCGCGCGGCGATTACAGCTATCTGGTTCTGCCGACCCAAGATTGTCAGATTTCGCTGAACACATTGGCACACGGCGCAGGACGGAAATGGCAGCGCGGCGAATGTAAAGGACGCCTGTCGCACAAATATTCCGCCGACAGCCTGCGCCAAACCGCATTCGGCAGCGTGGTCGTTTGTCAGGATAAGGCTTTGATTTTTGAAGAAGCTCCGCAGGCTTATAAAGACATAGACAGCGTCATTTCAGCCATGAAAAACGCAGGTCTGATTGAATTGGTCGCTCGGTTCAAACCCGTTTTGACTTACAAAATCAGCGGCGGATGCGGAGGTGAGGCATGAAAATCATCAGTAAATTTAAAGATTTCTACGACCACAAAGTAGCGAAATACGGTGTCGACCCTGTATTGGTGTTTGACCGCCGCTTGCCGCCCGGTGCTGAAATCCTACACAGCCTGCCCAAGCCGCCTGCCGAGTGGGAAAAGGAATACGGTGCGTGCGCCGTGGTGTCGGAACTGTATATCGGCAACCTGCGTGTATACCTGTTTGCCACGAATGATAAAGTCTATACGTCTTACGATGTCGGACAAATTTTAAGCAAAAAAATTGGGCGTTATTTCTGTCGGTCAATCCGTTTTCAAGATGGTGCGGAATACGTTTTGCCGCAATACGGCAATTACTACTGGGCTTGGCATGATGAGATCCAAAATGCCGATTTTCAAGCTGTCTGCAGAGAACGGAGCAACGTAATATTGAAAACCTATCGGAATGTGCCGCTGCTACTCGTGTATTACGCCGACCCAAACCGTCCAAGCAAATCGGACAGCAGTCAGGACTTTGCCGCCAACCCGCAACTTTCCACACTCGGCATCTACATCGATCCCGATATTGTGTGGCAGAACATTTGCGAATACCTGTCACAGCTTAAAAGTGAGGCGGAAATCAGCCCGAACGTGCCCGATAAAGCCAAAATCGGCAACAAGGGATTTGACGAAAAATATTCCTTCCGCCCAAAAATGAAAGGAAATAAACCATGATTTATTTACAAATTTCTACCGCCCAAGGGCCTGCCGAATGCCGCATCTTTGCCCGTTTCGTATTGGGCAGGCTGATTGCTGAGGCGAAGGCGGAAGGTGTCGAGGTGGAAATCATCTCCGAAACCGCCGATAAGCACGGCATTATGTCGGCGGTGCTTAAATTGGACGGCAATCATGCCGAAACTCTGGCACAGCGTTGGCAAGGTTCGCTCCAATGGGTGTGCGCCAGCCCCGTCCGCCCGAAGCATCCGCGTAAAAACTGGTATATCGGCGTTTTCCGCATGCCCGATATGCCTGAAATGCCGTCTGAAAGCGAAATTGAGTTTCAAACCTGCCGTTCGGGCGGTAAAGGCGGGCAGCACGTCAATAAAACTGAAAGTGCTGTCCGTGCCACTCATAAAGCAAGCGGTATTTCCGTGCGCGTCGAAAGCGAACGCAGTCAGCATGCCAACAAAAAATTGGCTTTGACTTTGCTGGCGCAAAAGTTGGCGGAACATCATGCCGGACAGGCTGACGATTACGCCCGCGCACAACATAGTCAGCTTTATCAGGTGGAGCGCGGCAATCCGAAACGGACGTTCGTCGGAACGGAGTTTAAGGAGAAGCCGGATGCTAAATCTTGAGCTGAGGCTGCCGCTTTGGCAACGTCGTCATCCCTCGTGTTTTTAATATACGGGAAAAGGTCGTCTGAAAACCTGAATTTGCGTTTTCAGACGACCTTTTGTTTGGCTATCAACATCCGTCAATAAGAATCCGGAATGTGTTTGAAATACAGCATGACCAGATACCAAAACAGCGTCGTTGCGGCAGCACCGAGCAGTACCCATGCGCTGATTTTGGCGACATCGCGCAGGGCGCGTTTTTGCTTGCGGCTGAAGAGGCGGTTGATGATCAGCGCGGCAAGTGCGAAAAAGAAGAAAATACGGAAAAGTCTGCCTATCATGTCGGGAAGCGGGGGAGGTCGTCTGAAAAAGTATGGTTCGGGCGCGGCGGCATGGGAACGGATGTTTGAGCGCGTCAGGCTGCTTGTCCGACCGTGTCAAAAAGTCATGCCGTTTGCTATATAATAACGCTTTTCGCCGCATTTGTTGGAACAGGATATGAGTCAAAATGCCTCGGTGGGCATTGTAACGCCCCAAAAAATTCCGTTTGAGATGCCGCTGGTTTTGGAAAACGGTAAAACTTTGCCGCGTTTCGATCTGATGATTGAAACCTACGGCGAGCTGAATGCCGAAAAAAACAATGCGGTTTTAATCTGCCATGCGCTGTCGGGCAACCATCATGTTGCGGGCAGGCATTCGGCAGAGGATAAATATACGGGCTGGTGGGACAATATGGTCGGTCCCGGCAAACCGATTGATACGGAACGTTTTTTCGTGGTCGGTTTGAACAATCTGGGCGGCTGCGACGGCAGCAGCGGGCCTTTGTCAATCAATCCTGAAACGGGCAGGGAATACGGCGCGGATTTTCCGGTGGTTACGGTGAAGGACTGGGTAAAATCCCAAGCCGCGCTTGCCGATTATCTCGGCATCGAACAATGGGCGGCGGTTGTCGGCGGCAGCTTGGGCGGTATGCAGGCTTTGCAGTGGACGATTTCCTATCCCGAGCGCGTGCGCCATGCCTTAGTGATTGCATCTGCGCCGAAACTGTCCACGCAAAATATCGCGTTCAACGATGTAGCACGTCAGGCGATTTTGACCGACCCCGATTTTAACGAAGGACATTACCGCAGCCACAATACCGTTCCCGCACGCGGCTTGCGGATTGCCCGTATGATGGGGCACATCACTTATCTTGCCGAAGACGGTTTGGGCAAAAAATTCGGACGCGATTTGCGGTCAAACGGCTATCAATACGGCTACGGCGTTGAATTTGAAGTGGAATCCTATCTGCGCTATCAGGGCGACAAATTTGTCGGACGGTTTGATGCCAATACTTACCTGCTTATGACCAAGGCTTTGGACTATTTCGATCCGGCGGCGGATTTCGGCGACAGCCTGACCCGCGCCCTGCAAAATGTGAAAGCGAAATTTTTTGTCGCCAGCTTCAGTACCGACTGGCGTTTCTCGCCCGCGCGTTCCAAAGAGCTGGTCAAAGCGCTGATTGCCGCGCACAAGCCGGTGCAGTATATCGAAGTCAAATCCAACCACGGCCATGACGCCTTTTTGATGGAAGACGAGGCCTATATGCGCGCCGTAGCGGTTTATATGAACAATGTTGACAAGGATTGCCGATCATGAATTTGCGCGACGATTTGCAGTTGATTTACGACTGGATTCCCGAAGGCAGCCGCGTCTTGGACTTGGGCTGCGGCGACGGCGAATTGCTGGCGGCTTTGGTGGAACACAAAAAATGCAGCGGCTACGGCATCGAAATCGACACCGACAGCGTCATCGCCGCCATGTCGCGCGGCGTGAACGTCATCCAAGCCGATTTGGAGCAGGGTTTGGCGGAATTTGGCGACCAGACGTTTGACGTTATCGTCTTGAGCCAAACCATCCAAGCCATGCAAAATACCGAGAAAATCCTGCGCTGCCTCATGCGCGTGGCGAAACAGGCGATTGTCAGCTTCCCGAATTTCGGCTACTGGCGTAACCGCTTCCAAATCGCCATCGGCGGCCATATGCCGGTTTCCGAACGCATGCCCTACCATTGGTACGACACGCCGAATATCCATTGGTGTACGCTCAAAGACTTTGATTTATTGTGCGCCAAAAACAAAATCCGCGTCCTCGAGCGCGCGGTCATGACGGGCAACAAACAGGTCAAACATTTCCCCAACCTGTTGGGCAGCTTGGCGTTTTACCGCGTCGGGTAAGATGGATTGAGCACCTTGCTGGCAATAACAAGGTTCTTGAGTTCTATGAATAACAGGTCGTCTGAAAAATGAAATGGCAGATTTTCAGACGACCTCTTTATGTTGAAAATAAAATAATGAAAAATGAAACGTCATCACTTCTCTTATGGCTTACTGCAATCATGCTGACTGCGTGTTCTCCAAGCAAAGAAGATAAAACAAAAGAAGTCGGCGCATCCGCTGTTCCATCCTCCGCGTCATCAGCTTCTTCCCAACCCGATTTGAATCCAATCGCGTCCAACTCTAATAGCGTCAAGCAAGTAGAAAGCGCACCTTCTTCAAACTGCACCAACCTGCATCAGATTGGCGGCATTGATGATTTTGTCCGTCAGGTTGCCGAAAATATCGATTCCAGTTGTTTGTTTGAACGCAGCCCTAAAGAATTGGCGGCGATTTGGGGCATTCCCGGTGGAGATAATCCGCTGGAGCAGGCACTGTTCCCTGATATTGATCCGAATGATCCTAAAAACGTTGATAAAGTGATAGAGGCTATTGATCAGATGGGAAAAGGGGAGCGGAGCCATAATCAGCAGGCGGTTGAACCGGTGGTACAAGAAATGAAAGCACTCAGGCGTCGGGATACTTTGGTTTTATCAACAGGCAAACAGACAAGCCAAGGTTCGGATCAGCCGCTGAGGGTAACGCACAATTTCGACATAGAAGGAACGCCGGAATATCTCAAGAAACATGGCGGCGGGTTTGGCGGTAGTTTTCAAAACATCAGCCAGTTGCCCGAATATTTGAAAGCACACGGAAAGATTTTTGAGGCGCAACGGGTATTCCGCCTTTTCAACCGCGACCGCAGCCCTGATAAGCCTTATCTGGAAATTGTGTTTGACGAAAGTGGAAAAATTGTTTCGATTACCGTATATGAAAATGTTTCCAATCCGGCAAGCGGAATTCATTTGATGTAATGGGTTTGGAACACAAACGGAGAAGGGGAAAATCTGGGCTTATTGAGCGTTCATTGAGCATTTGATGCGATAGCATTTTGATTGGAAGCCTTCAATTCAATATCGAAAAGGTCGTCTGAAACCTGAATCGGGTTTCAGACGACCTTTTGTTGATGTGTTCGAGCTTAACCAAATGCTTAACGGCTGTCTTTCCATTGGTAATATTTCGAGCCGAGGAAGGAGCCGAGTTTGCGCAGGAAAGGTTGGGTGATGATGCTGGGGTGTTTGAGTTTCTCAAACGGTTTCAGACGACCATCGTCACCCATGATAGCTTCGGCGATGGCAAGGCCGGCTATGCCGGTAATCGCCATGCCGTGTCCCGAGTAGCCTTGGGCATAGTAAACATTGGGCGCGAGTCTGCCGAAGTGGGGGGCAAGGTTGGCGGTAATGTCGCATTCGCCGCCCCATGAATGTTCGATTTTGACATCGGCAAGCTGGGGGAAGACTTTGAGCATGTCTTGGCGGACAAGCTCGGTCATGCGGTCGGGGTCGTCGATGAACTCGTTGTCTTTACCGCCGAAGAGCAGGCGGCCGTCGGCGCTGAGGCGGTAGTAGTCGAGGACGTGGCGGTTGTCGCAGACAGCCATGTTGTTGCGGATGAGTTCTTTGGCGCGTTCGCCCAGCGGTTCGGTGGCGATGATGAAGGTGCTGACGGCGATGGCTTTTTTTTCCAACGGCTTGAATTTTTGATGCAAACCGGCGTAGGTGTTGACGGCATACACGAGATTTTGGCATTCGATGCTGCCGTCCGGGGTATGGACGAGCCAGCCGCCTTGATAGGGTTCGATACGGGTCATCGGGGACTGTTCGAAAATCTGCGCGCCTGCTTCGGCAGCGGCGCGGGCGATGCCCAGGGTATAGTTGAGCGGATGGAGATGGCCGGAATGAGGATCGAACTGTGCGCCCAAGTACATATCGCTGGCAAGTTGTTGCTTGAGCGTGGCTTTATCCCAGAGTTGGTAATGGGTAGCGCCGTAATGTTGTCGGGCGTGTTCATGCCATTGTTGCAATTCTTCCCAATGCTGCGGGCGGATGGCGACGGTGGCGTAGCCGCGCTGCCAGTCGCAAGCGATTTGGTGTTTTTTAACCCGTTCGTCAACGAGTTCGACGGCTTGCAGGGATTGCTGCCAAAACCAGCGGGCTTGTTCCAAGCCGACTTGTTTTTCGATTTCTTCCATACCGCAGGCATAATCGCTGATAACTTGCCCGCCGCTGCGCCCTGATGCGCCGAAGCCGATACGGGCGGCTTCGAGTACGGTAACTTCGCGTCCGTTTTCGGCAAGGGGAAGGGCGGTGCAAAGTCCTGTCAATCCTCCGCCGATAACGCAGGTCTCGGTTTTCAGACGACCTTCAAGCTTGGGATAAGCGGCGTGGGGATTGATGGTGCTGAAATAATAGGAGGGAAGGTATTCTTTGAAATTGGGATGAATCATAGGGTAATGCTTTGTGTGGTTTCAGACGACCTTTGGAGGGTATAGTGGATTAACTTTAAACCAGTACGGCGTTGCCTCGCCTTGCCGTACTA
>CAUSKT010000068.1:0-12643 GCA_963532335.1 uncultured Neisseria sp.
ACAAAACCAAACGTCGTTTTTTGCCTAACTTGCAATCACGTCGTTTCTGGGTAGAGAGTGAAAACCGCTGGGTTCGCCTGCGCGTTTCTAACGCTGCATTGCGTACCATTGATAAAGTAGGCATTGACGTCGTATTGGCTGATTTGCGTGCTCGCGGCGAAGCTTAATTTAAACTGTTAATTAAGGATTACTGCAATGCGCGATAAAATCAAACTGGAGTCAAGTGCAGGTACTGGTCACTTCTACACCACTACCAAAAACAAACGCACTATGCCCGGCAAACTGGAAATCAAAAAATTTGACCCTGTTGCCCGTAAACACGTTATCTACAAAGAAACCAAATTGAAATAATCCGGTTTCTGAAAAAATAAAAAACCTCTGTCTGACAGAGGTTTTTTTCTTGGTTTGCCATATCTGATTTAGTGTCAAGGTCGAAAGCGTTGAACGTTCGGATCGATTAGACCGATTTATTCATATTTCTAAAGTGTACCTTAAACCAAGTTAGAACCTGATTTCTGTTTTCAGACGACCTTTGGTGCTTACAGTGCCTGTATTTTCTTTCTTTTGCCCACGTTTCAAATGCTTTTGATAGGCAGCAACATAGTCCGCTTTGGGTAATCCTGCTAAGACACCGATATGGGCTGCAGCGGATTTTGCCAAAGGCTCGAGCGTGTAGCCGCCTTCCAGTACGGAAACGATTCTGCCGGGACAACTTGGAGCGGCTTGGATGATTTTGTGTGTCAACCAAGCGAAATCGGCTTCGTGCAAGTTCAGACGACCTGTTTCGTCTTGTTTGTGTCCATCGAAACCTGCGGACAGGAAGACCAGTTCGGGTTTGAATGAGGTCAGTTTGTTCAACCATTTTTCGCGTACGGTGGTACGGAAGACGCGGCTGCCGGTATTGGACGCGAAAGGCAGGTGCAACATATTGGCGCCGTTGGCGGAATGGTTGGTTTCGGGAAATGGGAAGAGGTCGGTTTCAAAAAGGTTCATAAACAGGACGCGCGGGTCATCTTTGAAGATTTCCGCTGTGCCGTCGCCGTAATGGACGTCGAAGTCGATGACGGCGATGCGTTGGAGTCGATATTCGGCGATGGCGTGCATGACGCCTGCGGCGACGTTGTTTAACAGGCAGAAACCGCCTGCCTTATCGCTGTGCGCGTGGTGTCCGGGTGGGCGGATGGCGCAAAAGGCGTGCCATGCTTTCTTATTCATCACCATATCTACCGCCTGAACGACAGCCCCTGCGGCGTAACGGGCGGCTTTGAGCGAACCATGGCTCATGACGGTATCGCCGTCGATACGGTAGATTTTGTCCGGTTGGGGCTGGCAGGCTTCGAGCGAGCGCAGATATTTGCGCGGGTGAACCAAGGCGAGGCGGGTATCGCTGATTTCTTCGGCTTCGGCAGTTTGAAGATGCCGCCAAATATCCTGACGTTTGAGCTCCGCCTCGATAACGGCAGTGCGTTCGGGCGAGTCGGGATGACCTGTGCCGGGTTGGTGTTGCGCAAAAACGGGATGAGAAATCCAGACCGTACGCGCATTTTTACCCAAGAGGCGGCGTAGGCGCGTACGCAGTCGTCGAATGAGTTTTTTCATGAGGAAAAGGGCGCGGGGCTTGTCGTTGGTAGGAAGGAATCAGGTTTTAAATGTCGTTGAAAATTCATTTTCAGACGACCTGACATGATAAATATGGTTAATAAATAGGGAAAGGCTTGGAAATTTTTCAGACGACCTTTAGAATAGCTTAATTTTGCGGTCGTACCAATGCTTTTTTCCGCCGCAAGCGGTGTTTTACTTAATTTTAATCTCTTAGAAAACGGACAAATTATGAATCAAACTGTGGCCCAATTTGCCCCTTTAGTGCTGATTATGGTGGTGTTCTACTTCCTGATCATGCGTCCCCAACAAAAGAAATTCAAAGCACACCAAGCCATGCTTGCCGCATTGAAAGTCGGCGATAAGGTTGTTTTGGCAGCAGGTTTCAAAGGCCGCGTTACCAAAGTCGGCGAACAGTTTTTCACTGTAGACATCGGTCAAGGTGCAAAAATCGAAGTCGAAGTGGAACGTAACGCGATTGCCGCCAAAGCCGAGTAATCCGTATTTTTGCCAAGAGCCGCCTCGGAAAGCTGAGCGCGGCTGTTTGTCTTCATAATAAATCGAAGGTTTACCATGAACCGTTATCCTTTATGGAAATACCTGCTGATTGCGTGCACGATTTTGGTTGCCGTAGTGTATTCGCTGCCCAACCTTTTCGGTGAGACGCCCGCAGTACAGGTATCAACCAACCGACAAGCCATCATTATTAACGAACAGACCCAGTCTAAAGTCGATGCCGCGCTGAAACAGGCAGGTATTCAGACTGACGGGATATTTATTGCAAACAACTCGCTGAAAGTGCGTTTCAAAGATACCGAAACGCAACTTAAAGCCCGCGATGTCATCGAAAACACTTTGGGCGATGGCTATATCACCGCGCTCAACCTGTTGGCGGACAGTCCCGAATGGATGGCCAAAATCGGCGCCAACCCGATGTTCTTGGGCTTGGACTTGCGCGGCGGCGTGCATTTCACCATGCAAGTGGACATGAAAGCCGCGATGCAGAAAACGTTTGAACGTTATTCGGGCGACATCCGTCGCGAGATGCGCCGCGAAAAAATCCGTACCGGCACCATCCGTCAGATTGAAAACGGTCTGATTGTCCCGATGCAGGACGCCGCCGACGTACAAAAAGCCATGCCTAAGCTGCGTCAGCTTTTCCCTGAGGCAAATTTGAATGCCGACGGCAATAACATCACGCTGACATTGTCCGAAGAAGCGATTAACAAAGTACGCTCCGATGCGGTGAAACAAAACATCACCACTTTGCATAATCGCGTCAATGAGTTGGGCGTGGCTGAGCCTGTCATCCAGCAATCCGGCCTCGACCGCATCGTCGTGCAGCTGCCGGGGGTACAAGATACAGCCAAAGCAAAAGACATTATCGGCCGTACCGCGACTTTGGAAGTGCGTATGGTGGAAGACGACCCTGTCAAAGTGCGCGAAGCTTTGGAAGGTAATGTTCCGAGCGGTTTCGAGCTGTTGTCCAGTGGTGGCGATCATCCTGAAACCTTGCTGATTAACAAACAGGTTGAATTGACCGGTGACAATATCAATGACGCGCAACCCAGTTTCGACCAAATGGGTGCGCCTGCCGTCAGTCTGAGCTTGGATAGCGCAGGTGGCAGTATTTTCGGCGAATTGACTGCTGCTAACGTCGGTAAACGCATGGCGATGGTGTTGATCGACCAAGGCAAATCCGAAGTGGTTACCGCACCGGTTATCCGCTCCGCTATTACCGGCGGACGCGTGGAAATTTCCGGCAGTATGACGCAGGCGGAAGCCAATGATACTTCCTTGTTGCTGCGTGCCGGTTCTCTCGCCGCACCGATGCAAATCGTGGAAGAGCGCACCATCGGTCCGTCTTTGGGTAAAGAAAACATTGAAAAAGGTTTCCATTCGACCTTATGGGGCTTTACCGCCGTTGCTTTGTTCATGGTGGTTTACTACCGTCTGATGGGTTTCTTCTCGACCATTGCCCTGAGTACCAACATCTTGTTCTTGGTCGGTATTTTGTCTGCCATGCAGGCAACGCTGACGCTGCCCGGTATTGCCGCATTGGCGTTGACGCTGGGTATGGCGATTGACTCCAACGTATTGATTAACGAACGTATCCGCGAAGAGTTGCGCGAAGGCGTGCCGCCGCAACAGGCAATCAACCTCGGTTTCCAACACGCATGGGCAACCATTGTTGACTCCAACCTGACCTCGCTGATTGCCGGTATCGCCCTCTTGGTATTCGGTTCCGGCCCGGTCCGCGGTTTTGCCGTCGTACACTGTCTGGGTATCCTGACTTCGATGTACTCATCCGTCGTCGTCTTCCGCGCCTTAGTGAATCTTTGGTACGGACGCCGCCGCAAATTGCAGAACATTTCCATCGGCGCAGTATGGAAACCTAAAGCCGAAACAGCGGCTGGCAAGGAGTAAGACATGGAACTCTTTAAAATCAAACGCGACATCCCGTTTATGAGCTACGGCAAACTGACGACCTTTATTTCGTTGGTAACCTTCATTGCCGCCGTATTCTTCCTCATTACCAAAGGTTTGAACTTCTCCGTCGAATTTACCGGCGGTACCGTGATGGAAGTGCAATATCAGCAGGGCGTGGACGTCAACAAAACCCGTGAAAAACTTGATACCCTGAAAATGGGCGATGTCCAAGTTCAGGCGTTGGGTACGAACAAACACATCATGATCCGCCTGCCCAACAAAGAAGGAGTAACTTCCGCGCAGCTTTCCAATCAGGTTATGGAATTGCTGAAAAAAGAGCAGCCTGACGTTACCCTGCGCCAAGTTGAATTTATCGGCCCGCAGGTCGGCGAAGAGCTGGTGACCAACGGTCTGATGGCATTAGGCTTTGTCGTAGCAGGTATCATCGTTTACCTGTCGATGCGCTTTGAATGGCGTTTCGCCGTATCCGCCATCATCGCGAATATGCACGACATCGTGATTATTTTGGGCTGCTTCGCCTTCTTCCAATGGGAATTTTCACTGACCGTGTTGGCGGGTATCCTTGCCGTATTGGGTTATTCCGTAAACGAATCCGTCGTCGTCTTCGACCGTATCCGTGAGAACTTCCGCAAACCGAGCATGCGCGGACATACCGTTCCGCAAGTCATCGACAATGCGATTACCGCCACCATGAGCCGTACCATCATCACCCACGGCTCGACCGAGGCAATGGTTGTTTCCATGCTGGTGTTCGGCGGCGCAGCATTACACGGTTTCTCAATGGCATTGACCATCGGTATCGTGTTCGGTATTTACTCTTCGGTATTGGTAGCCAGCCCGCTCTTGCTAATGTTCGGCCTGAGCCGCGAAAATATCGCGAAGGAAGTGAAGAAAAAAGAAGAAGTCGTGGTCTGATGGATATGATTGCGATTTGAAGAGGTCGTCTGAAAACTTGGCAACAGGTTTTCAGACGACCTTTTTGTTGCGCCATCAAGCATGGCATTCAAACCGGCTTTGTGCTATATAGAGGGTTCGTTTCGAGCAGGTACGGCTTTACTCTGTGCCGGGCTGAAGAAAATGGCTTACAAAAGCGTTAAGTATTAGCCAATCGGTTTGCACCGTCTGTTGCAGTATTTTCCGAATATAGCCTGTATCGTTTTGATGGTTCCACAAGGAATCCCGTCTAAGATGGATTCCGTTGTTTCAAATGAATTGAAAGATAAAATATGGATGCTTTACAACTTTTGACCACACGTCGCTCGTCTAAAAAACTTACCGCCCCCGCGCCGAATGCGGAACAGCTCGAATATATGCTGCAAGCGGCTACGCAGGTTCCCGACCATGGCAATATGCGTCCGTTTCGGTTTACCGTCATTCAAAGCGAGGCAGGCTTGCAACGTTTCCGCGAATTGTTGCGCCAAACGGTTACCGAGTTGAATTTTGGCGATGATGCGATGAAAAAAGCCGAGAAAGTCGGCAATATGGCGCCTATGGTGATCGGCGTGACTTTTGCGCCCAACCGCGAAGTAGCGAAACCCAAGCCCGAGTGGGAACAAATGTTGAGTGCGGGCTGCGCTGCTTACGGGCTGCAGCTTGCCGCGTCTGCGCAAGGCTTTGACAATGTGTGGATTACCGGAATGTGGGTCAACAGCCCGCTCTTGCGCGAAGCGTTTGGTTGTGAAGACAAAGACAAAATCATCGGGCTGATGATGGTTGGTTCTCCGACTGAGGCGGGCAGTGGCGCAAAAAATACCGATTTGGAGCAGTTCGTGACGGTTTGGTAAACAGCCTGAAGAATCGGCTTAATACGAGTCTGTATTCTGAAAAGTGAATCGGCGATATAAAAGGTCGTCTGAAAACAGAAAATCCGTTTTCAGACGACCTTTTGTTGTGACATCCGTTGATGGCAAACATCAAGCCGGATTCATGAAGCTTTCGATTTCTTGCAAGGAAATGTCGGGCGTCGCGCCGTGTCTGGAAGCGACTAGGGCGCCGAGTGCGCAGGCGAAGGTGATGGCTTCTTGAGGTTCGGCATTGTTAAGCAGTTTGTAAGTCAGCCCTGCCAAGAAGCTGTCGCCGGAGCCGACGGTATCGGCGACTTTGATGCGGAAGCCGCAGTGGCGGTAGAGTTCGCCGTCTTTGTATAAAATTGCGCCGTGTCCGCCCAAGGTGACGCAGATGGTTTGTGCGCCGGTCAACCGGTTGAGATAGGCGATGTTTTGTTCGATGCTGTGGTAGGGCGAGCCGTAAATTGCGGACAGTTCGTACAATTCGTCGTCATTGAGCTTGAGCATATCTGCACGTTTCATGGTGGCGAGCAGGCGGTCGGTGTCGTAGTGGGGTTTGCGCAGGTTGACGTCGAAGATTTTGAATTTGGCTTTTTCCATCAGTTTGTCTAAAGCCGCACGGGAAATCTCGTCGCGGGTGGCAAGGCTGCCGAACACGAAGGCATCGGATTCGGCAACACGCTGCAAGGCGGCATCTTCGACGATGATGCGGTCCCACGCGCAGGGATATACGATTTCGTATGACGCGCTGCCGCATTTGTCCAAGATGACTTTGACAAGGCTGGTATCGCATTCTTTGCACACTTGCAGCAGGTCGGTATTGACGTTTTTCGCTTGAATTTGGCGCAGCAGCTCTTCGCCGTCGGCATCATCGCCGCGGCGGCTGATGATGGCGGTATCGACCCCGAAGGATTGCAAACGGACCAAAACGTTCAGCGGCGCACCGCCCAACACTTTGCCGCTTGGAAAATCGTCCCACAACACTTCGCCGAAACTGGTTACTTTCATTTTAGACCTTCCTTGCTTTGAGTTGATCGGTTGGAACTGCTGCGCTGCGTACGGCTTACCCAGTATGTATTTGTAGTAAAACTCCAATACTTAGGCGCGTAAGCATTATGTTTTAAAATCTACCGACTGACAAGCAATCGCGGGTTTATCTGTCAGGAAGTTTGATTCATCACAAGATTGTGTTGAAAGTGTTTGAGTAGACGGGGGATTTTCGGTTTTGTTTTCTTTCGGATTGCCGGTTTTTATCATTCGGATAAGGTGGTTTTTTGAAATTTAAATACAAGTTGTGCGGGCATGTTTTCTTGATTGCCGATGGTATTGAAATTTGGCGCACAATAATCTTCTAGAAAACAAAGGTCGTCTGAAACTTGTTTTTTGGTTTCAGACGACCTTTTATCTTTCGCAAGCCTTAAGCCGCTTCCCAATAATCGATATAAAGCTGCAATTCCATCTGATTGCGCCACTCGTTTGCCACGGGGCGGTAAACCGTGCGGATGTATTCGGGGATGTCCTCGCTGCACCGCCAGAACATGGCTTCAAATTCGTAGCCGTCTTTTTGCAGCCAGACTTTTTTATGTTTGCCCTCCGCGCCTAAAGGCTGCTGGCGGATGACGTGAAACTCGTCGGTAAAGCTCGGCGGCGCGAAGCCTTGTCCCCAAACATGGCGGGCGAGGTTTTGCGCCTGTTCCAGCGTGATGTCGCAGGCTTTCAGGCTGCCGTCGGTGATGAAGGTTTGCGATAAATCGTCTTCGCACACCATTTCGCGCACGGCTTCTTCAAAGGCCGTCTGAAACGCGGGAATGTTGTGTTCGAGTATGCTCAAGCCCGCCGCCATCGCGTGTCCGCCGAATTTCAAAATCAAATCGGGATGACGTTTGGACACCAAATCCAAAGCGTCGCGCAGGTGCAGGTTGGGAATGGAACGCCCCGAACCGCGTACTTCGCCGTTGTCCGCGGGGGCGAACACGATGGTCGGGCGGTAGAAGCGGTCTTTGAGGCGGCTGGCGACGATGCCGACCACGCCTTGATGAAAGTCGTCGCGGTAGGCGACCAGGGTCGTCTGACCCGAAGGCAGGGTTTCGGGAAAGGCGTTCAGTGCGTCTTGCAGCATGGATTGCTCGATTTCGCGGCGTTCGATATTAAGGTCGTTCAACTGCGCCGCCAATGCCTGCGCTTCTGCGTCGTCGCGCGCCAACAGGCAGGCGATACCGACCGACATATCGTCGAGCCGTCCGGCGGCGTTGATGCGCGGACCCAGTGCGAAACCCATATCGAAAGGCTGCGCTTTGCGCCAGTCGCGCCGCGCCACTTCAAACAAGGCGCGGATACCGGGGCGCATTTTGCCGGAACGCATCCGTTTCAAACCTTGCGACACGAGGATACGGTTGTTGTGGTCGAGGGGGACGACATCGGCAACGGTGCCGAGTGCGACCAAATCCAAAAGTTCGCCTAGATTCGGTTCTTTAAGGTCGTCTGAAAAATAATCGCGGCGGCGCAATTCGGCACGCAGCGCCATCAACACATAAAAAATCACGCCCACGCCCGCCAAGCTTTTGCTGGGGAAGCCGCAGCCTTTCTGGTTCGGATTGACGATGATGCAGTCGGGTACGGTTTCGGAGGGCAGGTGGTGGTCGGTAACGATCACGTCCAAACCCAATTCCTGCGCCCGCGCCACGCCCGCGATGCTGGCGATGCCGTTATCGACCGTAATCAGCAAATCCACGCCTTGCGCGGCGGCGATTTCGGCAAGCTCGGGCGTCAAGCCATAGCCGTGTTCGAAGCGGTTGGGTACGAGAAAATCCACCGCCGCTCCCATCGCCGCCAAGCCGCTCATGCCGACGGAACACGCGGTCGCGCCGTCGGCATCGTAGTCGGCGACAATCAGGATTTTTTCCTTGCGCTCGATGGCATCCGCCAGACGGCGGGCGGCGGCTTCGCAATTCGTCAGCGATTGATAAGGCAGAAGGCCGGCGAGTTTGTCGTCCAATTCGGCAGGACTCTGCACGTCGCGCGAGGCGCACAGGCGTGCGATTAAAGGGTCGGCACCGGCGGTGAGCAAATCATCGAGGACGTTTTGGTTGACGGGGCGGGTTTGGATTTTGACGGGCATGGTGTGTGGAAATATGTTTGATGTATTCAAGGACGGAAAGGTCGTCTGAAAACAGGCGTAACGAGTTTATTAAAAGCTTGGGGTAAAGCCGCCGCCTGTCATCATGGCAGGAATGAACAGTACTGGGGTAAGGGCGTCAACAGTGAGCGTCAGCGGCGTTATCAACAGAGTACCTACTACTTTCACCGGACTGGTGTATACGCGAGAAGTGGTATAGCCGATGGAGACAGGAATGCTTTGTTCAAATTTGTAGTCGGCGGGCAGGTTTTTCGGGGTGGCGTAGTATTTGCCTTTGGCGTGAACACAGCGGTGGTAGACAGTGTTATTTCTACCTTTGCCGGTTTCAAATGACAGGTTTTTCAGTTTGGCGATTTCGTCAGCTTTTTGAGTGTCGTAGCGTAGGCAGAAATCGGTGGTGAAATCGGCTTCTTTTTCATTGTTCACCACAACAGGCAAGGCTTTGAGGTCTTTTTTGTATTTTTTGGCATCGGCAATTTGGAATTTTTTGTCGAGTTTGACATTGAGGATGGGCGTCAGGTCTTTTGAATCTTTGGCATTAATGACGAACCAGTATTTTTCGCCCATCATGACGATGCTGCCTTTTTCAAGTTGGTCATTGTCTTTGTTGACGATACCGAAAGAATGTACTTGGTCGGAAGTAATCGGATGAAAAGTGATTTTTTCTACTTTTTTATCCTCTTGCCACAGTTGTTCAGTTAGGCAGCCGTTTAATGATAAGGCGAGGAGGGCAGTGAGGGTAAGGCGAAGTTTCATAAGTGTAGTCCTTGAAAAGGTCGGTTTGTTTTATTGTTAAAGGGATGTCTGAAAAATGACGGTATATTTTAATAAGATTATATGAAATTTGAAAAGGTCGTCTGAAAACGGGGCGGTGGGATTTACAGAACCCCCAACCCCGTTTTCAGACGACCTCGATATTTATTCTTCCCAATCCTGCGTTTCTTCCGAATCGCTCTGACCGCCTTCCATGATGGATTTGATTTCTTGGAAGAGGGCTCGGAAGTTTTTCGGCGGTTTGTTTTGTTCCTGCTCTTTTTTCGTGTTGCGGATTAAGGTGCGCAATTTGCCCGCGTCGGCGTGGGGGAAGTCCACCATGAATTGGGTAAGCGCGTTGTCGTCTGCCAAGAGGCGCGTGCGGGCTTGTTCGACGCGTTGCAAGAAGGCGTTGTGGGCGGTATTTTCGCCGCGCAGTTTGGCGAGGAAGGCTTCGATGGGCGCAGGGTCGGTGTCGCGCATGAGCCTGCCGATGAATTGGCTTTGGCGTTTGAGCGCGCCGTTGGACGTGATTTTTTTGTAGGTAACGACGGCTTCGTACAAGTCTTCGTCCAAGCCGATTTTTTTCAGCGTATCGGTCGAGAGTTTGGTCAACTCCATGCCCAAAGCCTGCAAATCGTTCATCTGCTTTTTCATTTGGGTTTTGCTGACCCATTCGTCTTCGTTTTCAAACATTTTGATAAACCTTTAATTTTGTTTCGGGTATTTTAGCACGTTCGGGCAGGTTTCACGTCAACGCCCTGTTGAAACGGCGTTTTCAGACGACCTTTTGTCTTTGGCGGCGGTATTTTTGCCGAGGTCGTCTGAAAACGGTTAAAATGCCGCAAACCTCTGTCAGGAAACCTTTTATGCTGTTTAACCACACTGCCTCCGAGCTGACCGGCTTATGCGGGCACGCCTTGGATTTGGCAAAAAACATGGGCGCGGCGGCTGCCGAAGCCGACTTTAGCGAATCCATCGGACAAAGCGTCAGCGTACGGCTGGGCGAAATCGAACAAATTGAGTTCCAGCAGGACAAATCGCTGGATATTACCGTTTACGTAGGCAAACGCAAAGGTCGCGCCAGCACTGCCGATTTCTCCGAAAAAGCCCTGCAAGACACTGTCAAAGCCGCCATCGACATCGCCCGCTACACCGCCGAAGACGATTGCGCAGGTCTGGCAGATGCTTCACTGATGGCGCAACACGTCGGCGACCTCGACCGTTACCACGAATGGGATTTAAGCACGGAAGCCGCCGTCGAGTTGGCAAAACAATGCGAACAAGCTGCCCTGAGCGCGGATGAACGCATCGAAAACTCCGAAGGCGCAGGCGTTCAGACCGGACATTACCAATACGTTTACGGCAACACCCACGGCTTCACCGCCCACCAACAAGGCACACGCCACAGCATTTCGTGCAGCATCGTCGCCGCCGACGAAAATGGCATGCAGCGCGACTACTGGTACGACGCTGCCTGCCGCCATCAAGACATGGACAGCCCCGAGCAAATCGGCAAAACCGCCGCCGAGCGTACCTTACGTCGTCTGAACAGCCGCAGCATCCCGACAGGCAGCTATCCCGTCCTCTTCGATACCACCGTCGCAGGCGGGCTTATCGGACACCTCGTCGGCGCACTCAGCGGCGGCGCGCTCTACCGCCAAAGCAGTTTCCTGATTGACAGCATAGGCAGAAAAGTCCTGCCCGATTTCCTCAGTCTGCGCGAAGAACCGCACATCCCCCGCGCCTTCGGCAGCACCTATTTCGACTCCGAAGGCGTCGCCACGCAGCCGCGTTTCGTCATCCGCGACGGCATTGTCGAAGGCTATTTCCTCAGCAGTTACAGCGCAAGAAAACTCGGTATGCAGACCACGGGCAACGCCGGCGGCGCGCACAACCTTTATTTGAACCATACGCACGAAACGCAGTCCGACCTGCTGAAAGAAATGGGCACGGGATTGTTGGTTACCGAACTGATGGGTCAGGGTGTGAACACCATCACGGGCGACTACTCGCGCGGCGCGGCGGGTTTTTGGGTGGAAAACGGCGTCATCAGCCACCCCGTCCAAGAAATCACCATCGCCGGCCGCTTGCAGGATATGTACCTCGGCATCGTCGGTACTGCCAACGACGCACTGCGCCGCTCTTCCAATAAAATCGGTTCGGTGCTGATCGAGAGCATGACCGTGGCGGGGGAGTAGGTTTCAGGGCGGGCGGGTCGTCTGAAAGCCACAGTCTCGGCGAAACACTGCCTGAAGACAGGATTTAGTCGTGCAAAACCGGACGATCTGTGGCATAATCCGCCCGTCTTTACAAAAAGACTTCAGGAGTTTGAACGGGTTTCCTGCTCGTCAAACTTGTCCGAACCGAATGACGGTTCTTTTATTTTTCGGAGTTATCCATCATGGCATTGACCGTAGAACAAAAAGCACAAATTGTTAAAGATTTCCAACGTAAAGAAGGCGATACCGGTTCTTCTGAAGTACAAGTCGCTCTGTTGACTTTCCGTATCAACGACCTGACTCCCCACTTCAAAACCAACCCTAAAGACCACCACAGCCGTCGCGGCCTGTTGAAAATGGTCAGCCAACGTCGCCGTCTGTTGTCTTACTTGCGCCGTACTCAACCTGATACATACCGCAACCTGATCACCCGCTTGGGTCTGCGCAAATAATTGCTGCTTTACCGGACACCGCTTGCGAAAGCGGTGTTTTTTCATATGGGCTGACGATAAACAATAGGGCAGGTTTGCCGGGGTCGTCTGAAAAAGGTCGTCTGAAAACATATCCGTCTCTTAAGCCTCATCGTTTCAGGATAAATCATGGATCAAAAACTGACCAATCTGTTCGCCAAATACCAAAATATAGTCAATTAAAATAAAAATAGGACAGTAGCGCATCGTCAAATCGGGCGTAAT
>CAUSKT010000069.1:0-12276 GCA_963532335.1 uncultured Neisseria sp.
CGTGACCGATGGTGCCAACGTTTACGTGCGGTTTGCTACGTTCAAATTTTTCCTTTGCCATGGCAAATTTCCTATCTCAAAATTACTAAATAAACTGGTATTTGGTGCCCATGGGCAGATTTGAACTGCCGGCCTCTCCCTTACCAAGGGAGTGCTCTACCCCTGAGCTACATGGGCTTGTCGCCTAATATTTAGATTTGGAGCGGGTGAAGGGAATCGAACCCTCACCGTAAGCTTGGAAGGCTTCTGCTCTACCATTGAGCTACACCCGCAGACTTACTGCATCAATGCTCCAACACATTGGAATTTGGTGGTGGGAGAAGGATTCGAACCTTCGAAGCTCTCGCAACAGATTTACAGTCTGCCCCCTTTGACCGCTCGGGAATCCCACCAAAAGAGAACGCAAGTTTATTCGTGACTCAGATTTTCGTCAAGTTCTTTTTTAATTTTGTTTTCTTAAAATCACTCAATTTATTGCTTTAAAAAAGAATTTATTTGAACTGAATGATTTTTTCGTATTTTGCCATCAGCTCTTCGTGCGTTTCCGGATGCTCTTCATCAATCAGGATGCAGTCCACGGGGCATACCTGCTGACATTGCGGCTCATCGTAATGGCCTACGCACTGCGTACACAAATTAGGGTTGATTTCGTAAATTTCCTCGCCTTGCGAGATGGCGTCATTGGGGCACTCCGGCTCGCAAACGTCACAGTTAATGCACTCATCTGTAATAAAGAGCGACATTTCTTTTCCTTTTTCATTTAAATTATCAAAACCGATTGGGCGCGGATTATAGCACAAACGCGTCAAAAACAATCCGTTTAGGCGAATGTTTACACCCTGGTAATGATTCTCAAATCTCTTACTATTCAGCTACTTGGACAAACTGCAAGAGCACAAAACCGCTCTTACCCACCCGTCCTTCGCGATAAGGCTCCAGCCACTCGGGGAAATCGGGCAGCTCCCCTGCTTCAATATAGACCATTGCCCCGTTTTTCAAGCTGTTTTTCAAAGAAGCAAACAAATTTTCCCAATCCCGCCACGCAAACGGCGGATCCAAAAAGACCACATCAAACTTTTCAGACGACCTCTGCAGATACGCAAGGCCATCGGTATTGAGGATTTCCAGTTTATCCAAACCCAATGCTCTGGCGTTTTGCCGCAGCATATCGGCAGTTTTGCGATTATTATCTGCCAGCACCACCCTCTTCGCGTTACGGGACGCGGCCTCAAATCCCAACGCGCCGCTTCCGGCAAACAAATCCAACGCATTCAGACCGGTCAAATCCTGACCCAGCCAATTAAAAAGTTTTTCGCGGACACTGTCAGGCGTCGGCCGCAGACCGTCCGCATCTGCAAAAACCAGTTTCCGTCCCCTGCATTGTCCACCGATGATGCGGACTTGATTTGAATGTTTGCTGTGTTTGCTCATGATTAAAACGAATCGTCCAACAGTTTCAGACGACCTCTAAAGAATGACAAAGCAGCCATTATACCGCAGCGTTTTTTCATTTAAGGCCGCATGAAAACAATTCGGCGCATCGTGAAATTTTATTTTTTATGATGCTAAACTTACAAAATTTTATAAATCATAAAATATTTTCTCAAATAAAAAGGTCGCTTACGTCCGCCATTAGAACTTTCCCACCGCTTTTTCAGTCTATTGGTCATAATACGTAATGAAAATATGGATGGCTGACAATGCCGCTTTGGAAAATTATTTTGGGTGTTTATATCGGCGGCGTGATTGCCTTCACCGCCCACGCCCATTTTTTTGACGAATATTACCGCCACTTGGGATTGATTCCGAACTTGGGGCGCGGTCTGCTTTGGTTCGTCTTTTGCCTGCCCTTGATCGGCAAAACCGTTGCTTTGATTGTCAGCTTGTTCTTTCTTGCCACACTGGTTTTTGCAAGACGTTGAGTCCTTTCTTAAATAAGACTGAAAAGGTCGTCTGAAAATTTTTCAGACGACCTTTTCTCTTTCAAACCAACCTAATCTCACTCTTTCGGTGCAGGCGGTTCAATCTGTTCTTTCCAGCCGCATTCTTTTTGCGGGCAGACTTTTTCCACACCCCAGCGTTTGGTGGTTTTGATGGTTAAAACCGGCCAATGGCAGTTCGGGCATTCTTCGGCGACGGGCGGGTTCCAAGTGGCGTAGTTGCAGTCGGGATAGGTGCTGCAACTGTAAAACAGTTTGCCGTAGCGGGATTTGCGCTCGACGAGGTTGCCTTTTTTGCATTGCGGGCATTGGACGCCGGTATCTTTCGGTTTTTCCAGCGGCTCGACGTGTTTGCATTTGGGGTAGTTGGCGCAACCGATGAATTTGCTGCCGGTGCGGCTGTATTTGTACACCAGCCGTCCGCCGCATTTGGGGCATTCGCGTCCGTCAAGTTCAGCCTGTTCGGCTTCCGCTTTGGCGATGCGCTCGGCGGCTTCTTCGGCGGTTTCGTTGACGTTGCGCGTGTAGCTGCACTCGGGATAGCCGGCGCAGGCGACGAAGCGGCCCATTTTGCCGAACTTGATTTGCAGTTTGTGTTCGCCGCATTTCGGGCAGGTTTCGTCGAGTTCCTGCGTGGTGAATTTGGCGCGTTCGATGCCTTCTTTTTCTTCCACTTGCTTGATGAACGGTTTCCAGAATTTGTCCATCACGGGAATCCAGCGGCGTTTGCCGTCGGCGATTTCGTCGAGCTGGTCTTCAAGTTTCGCGGTGAAGTGGTAGTCGACGTATTGGGCGAAGTGTTCGGTCAGGAATTTGTTGACGATGTCGCCTGTGTCGGTGGGCATGAAGCGTTTTTGCTCAAGGGTAACGTATTCGCGGTCTTTGAGCGTGGAGATGATGCTGGCGTAGGTCGAGGGGCGGCCGATGCCGTATTCTTCGAGGGCTTTAACCAGCGTGGCTTCGTTGTAGCGCGGCGGCGGGGTGGTGAAGTGTTGTTCGCCGTAGAGTTTGTCCACGGGCAGTTTGTCGCCTTCGCTCATTTCGGGCAGTTTTTTGCTGTCTTCGCCTTCTTCATCGTCGCTGCTTTCTTCGTAAACGCTGAGGAAGCCTGCGAAGGTTTGCACTTGTCCGGTTACGCGGAATACGCCTTTGCCGACGGTAATATCGACGGTGGTTTGGTCGAATTTGGCGGGCGTCATCTGACAGGCGACGGTGCGCTGCCAAATCATTTGATAGAGTTTGAACTGGTCTGCGCTCAGGAAGGGTTTGACGCTTTCGGGCGTGCGGTACACGGAAGTCGGACGGATCGCTTCGTGCGCTTCTTGGGCGTTTTTGGATTTGGTTTTGTATTGTTTGGCGGCACTCGGCAGATATTCTTTGCCGATTTTGTTTTCGATGTAATGGCGGATTTCGGTTAACGCTTCATCAGCCAAATTCACGCTGTCGGTACGCATATAGGTAATCAGACCGATGGCGCCCTGCCCTACGTCTATACCTTCGTAAAGCTGCTGGGCGGTACGCATGGTGCGGTCGGTGGTGAAGCCGAGTTTGCGCACGGCATCCTGCTGCATGGTGGATGTGGTGAACGGCGCGGCGGGATTGCGGCTGCGCTTTTTCTTTTCAATGGCGGTAACGACGGCCTCTTTGCCTTCGAGTTCTTTCAACACGTCGGCTTGCGCGGCTTCGTTCGGCAGGTCGAATTGTTCGAGTTTCGCGCCGTTGTATTGGGCGAGTTTGGCGGTGAACTTGCTGCGGCCTTTGTGGCTGTCGAGATGCACCGTCCAATATTCCTGCGCTTCAAACGCGCGGATTTCGTTTTCGCGTTCGCAAATCAGGCGCAGGGCGGGACTTTGCACACGGCCCGCGCTCAAACCGCGGCGGATTTTTTTCCACAACAATGGCGAGAGGTTGAAACCAACCAGATAGTCCAAAGCTCGGCGGGCTTGTTGCGCATCGACCAAGTCCATTTCGATTTCGCGCGGATGGGCGACGGCGTCGAGGACGGCGTTTTTGGTGATTTCGTGGAACACGACACGCTGCGGCTTGATGTTTTTCAGGCCGCGTTTGGATTTGAGGATTTCAAAAAGATGCCAGGAAATCGCTTCGCCTTCCCTATCCGGGTCGGTTGCGAGGTAGATGTTTTCGGCTTCTTTGGCTCCGGCAACAATCGCATCGACGTGTTTGGCGTTGCGTTTGATCAGCTCGTATTTCATGGCGAAGTCGTGTTCGGGATCGACGGCACCGTTTTTGGGGACGAGGTCGCGGACGTGGCCGTAGGAGGCCAGAATTTCGAAATCGCCGCCAAGGTATTTTTTCAGGGTTTTGGCTTTGGACGGTGATTCGACAATTAAGAGGTTTTTCGCCATTGTTTGTTCTCTTTTAATGTATTGGATGATGCGTTTCAGACGACCTTTCTGAACAAGCTGCGTCAAAAGGTCGTCTGAAAAGGTTTAATGCATGGTCGCTTTGCCGTTGAGCGCGCCCATCAGGTCGTCGCCGATTAAGACGGGCAATTCGCTTTTGTGCGCCCACAACAAGAGTAACACCAGCACTTTCGCCGTATCGAGCGTGATTTCTTCGGGCGGGATGTGCATCAGGGCGTGGATGACGATTTCGCGCTGCTCGTAAGTGATGGCGCGTTCGGCAACCAGATACTGCATCAGCCCCATGACTTCCTGCGGCAGGTTTTCCACTTCCTCGTTGCAATACACGCGCAGGGCATGGCTGTCGAACGGCGCAGCGGCAAATTCGGACGTGTTGAACAACACTTCCATCATCATCAGCGTATTGCCGATTTCCGTTACGTCAAAACCCGCATCTTCCAACAGGCGGCCCAAATCCTCCGGCGGCGGACAATTGTCGAAATCTTGGAAGTGTTCGATGAGATAGGCAATGACTTCTGTCATGCTGGTTCCTTAATGAATGAATCAATTATGCTTTTATGCGCTGATAGCGTCCGCCCGGCAAGGCGGCGACGATGCCGTCAAGTTCGTATTCCAGCAGTCGGGCGTAAACGTCTGCCGCCGCCCATGCGGTTTGCTGCGCCAATATATCGGGATGAACGGAGTCGTAACCCATGGCGTCCAGCAGCTCGTCTTCCGCTGTCGGCGCGGCAACCGTATTGGCTTGCGCCGGCTGTTTTCGGACATCAAGGTCGTCTGAAAACGGCAAAACAGGTTCAGACGACGTCTCTTTGACGGCAGTGCGTTTTTCCGTTTTTTTGTTTTTCTTATTTATAGAATATGATGGAACTGCCGCATTTTGCAATAGCCCCGGACATTCGTGAAGGATGTCGTCCAAACATTCCACCAGTTTTGCCCCGTCTTTAATCAGCTTGTGACAGCCTTTGCTGTGCGGATTGTCTATCGAACCGGGTACCGCCATCACCTCCCGCCCCATCTCCGCCGCCAGCTTGGCAGTAATCAGCGAACCGGATTCCAACGCGGCCTCGACCACCAGCGTAACCTGCGACAACGCGGCGATCAGGCGGTTGCGGCGCGGGAAGTTGCCCGCAAACGGGCGCGTATCCAAAGGAAACTCGCTGACAATCAATCCTTTTTCGGCGATTTCATAGGCAAGGTTTTTATTGGACGGCGGGTAAATGCGGTCTATGCCCGTCCCCCATACGGCGATGGTGCCGCCGCCCGCCTGCAATGCGCCTTGGTGGGCGGCGGTGTCGATACCCGAAGCCATACCCGACACGACGGGAATATCCTGTTCACTCAACGCCCTGCCGAAATCTTTGGCAATCCGCATCGCCTGCGGCGTGGCATGGCGGCTGCCGACAATGGCGGCGGAAGGTTTGTGCAGCAGTTGCACATTACCGCGCAAGAACAAAACCGGCGGCGCGGTAATGCCCTGCGTCAGCATTTCAGGAAAATCTCCGTCTTGCAGCAGCAACAAACGGCAGCCGTCCTGCGTTTCCCATTGCAACGCCGCTTCCGCAGCCTTTTGCGCCAACGCCCGTTTTTCGCCGTTGCGCCAAGATTCGGCTGCCTGCTTGTGGCGCACTATCGTGGCGATTTGCTCCGCAGGAGCATCCAGCGCGGCTTTCGCGCTGCCGAAACGTTGTAGTAGGAGCAAGAAGCCCTCCGCGCCGACATAAGGCGTAAACGCCAGTTGCAGCCAGGCAAGGCGGTCGATTTCCGTCATCAAATGTGTCCCCTTGGTGTTTTCAGACGACCTTTGTTCGGGAGGTCGTCTGAAAACGGATAAATGTCAGTATTTAAAGATAAAGCCGGCGAGCTTTAAACCGATACGGCGTTCCCGCACCTGATTCCGGTTTCGTACCTGTTCACCGTCATGCGGATGCTGCCAAACAGCCGGCAGCCCATTAGTAACTTTTGTAATATTTTTATATTCTACACGATACGGCAGGAAAATCTGTCATTTGAATGGTTGTCGCCCATTGTGTCAAAAGTGAGTCGGCTCTACGGCAAAAACGGGCGGCTTGATGGCAAACAAGGTCGTCTGAAAACATACCGCGGCGTGCCGTATACTTTCAGACGACCTTTTATCCTACTACCGCCCTACTCTTCTGCTTTTTCCGCTGCGCTGCGGCGGGAAACGCTGATGCCTAATTGTTTGAGTTTGCGGTAGAGGTGTGTGCGCTCCAGGCCGACTTTTTGGGCGACGCGGCTCATATTTTGCCCTTCTTGGGCGATGTGGTACTCGAAATAGCGGCGTTCCAATTCTTCACGCAGTTCGCGCAAAGGCATATTGAAGTTGAAACCGCCGACGATTTCGGTGGCGACTGTCGCCCGTTTTTGCCCCAATGCGGCAACGACCGCCTGCTCGTGGACTTCCTGTCCGTCCGCCTCCAGCATCAGGTTTTTCACGACGCTGCGGAGCTGGTCGAAATTGCCCGGCCAGTTGTATTGGCACAAGACGGTCAGCGAGCCGTTGCTGAATTTGACGGGCTGGATTTTTTCGCTGTCCGCCAATTCGGTCATGACTTGGTTGACCAAGAAGGCGATGTCTTCGGATTGGCTGCGCAACGGCGGGATGCTGATGACGTTGCCGGAAAGCAGTTCGGACAACTTGGCATCGGCGATGGCGTCTGCCGGGCTTTCATCGGCGGCGTGGCTGCCGGCGACGATGACGCGCACGTTGTAACGGTCTGCCTTACCGAGGATGAAGCTGATGCCGTTTTGGATGTTTTTGCTGTACTGCGCGGCATCACCAAGATAAAGCGTGCCGCCCGATGCTTTTTGCAGCAGTTCCAAAGGCGCGTCGGCAATGAGTTCGACACGGCTGAGTCCGACCCAAGGCGTGCCGCTTTTGTGGAAATAACGGGCAACGATTTCAAACGGCGAACCGGTTTCGCCGCTAAGCAGCACGGGGCCGCTTTTTTTCACGGCAGGCTCAAGCTGCTGCTTGAATTCCTGAATGGCGGGGCTGTTGCCGAGTTTGTCGAAGGACAAGCCCGCCGCCATCTGCATTTCGCCGTGTTTGAGGGCGCGGTCGACGGTAGAGAGCAGCTTTTGCAGGGCAATCGGTTTTTCCAGAAAGTCGAGCGCGCCGATTTTGGTGGCTTCGACGGCGGTGTCGATGCTGGCGTGTCCGCTCATCATCACCACGGGCATGTTGAGCTGTCCGTTTTTCGCCCACTCTTTGAGCAGGGTAATCCCGTCGCAGTCGGGCATCCAGATGTCCAACAACACCATGGCGGGACGGGTCTGGTGGCGCAGTTGGCGCGCCTCTTCGGCGTTCTCCGCCAAAGCCACGGAATAACCTTCGTCTTGGAGGATTTCCGAGAGCAAGTCGCGGATACCTACTTCGTCATCTACAATTAAAATATCACTGCTACGCATAAGTTTCTACCAATCGGGGTAAGGCTATTTTCACACACGCGCCGCCTTCGTTCTGATTGCTCAGGCTGATGCGGCCGCCGTGCTCTTCGATGATTTTCTTCACAACGGGCAATCCCAGTCCCGTACCTGTCGGCTTGTCGGTAACATACGGCTCGAAAGCATTATGCAGCATTTCCTTGCTGAAACCTTTGCCGTTGTTACAAACGGTCAATAAAACCTGTCCGTCGTTATCTTCACCGACGCTGACATTCACTTGCGGAACTTCTGCCTCTTCCGCCGCCTCTGCCGCGTTTTTGAAAATATTGTGCAACACCTGCCGCATGGCGGTGGTATCGGCGGAAATCGGCTGCGGCTTGTCGGACAAGTTCGGAACAAAGCGGCACGCCCCGCCCTCGTACAGCAGCAACACTTCTTCGACCAAACGGTTCAAATCGTGTTTTTCAAAATTCAGCGACGGCGCGCGGGCGTAATTACGGAAGGCTTCGACCATTTCTTTCAATGCCGCCACCTGCTTGACGATGGTGTCGGTCGAACGGCTGAGGATTTGGGCGTGTTGTTCGTCCAATTTATCATGCAATTTCCATGCCAATCTCTCGGCGGAAAGTTGGATAGGCGTGAGCGGATTGCGGATTTCATGCGCCAACCGTTTCGCCACTTCGCCCCATGCGGCTTCTTTTTGGGCGCGGATGAGGACGGTGATGTCGTCGATCACCATCACCACGCCGTTGTCGTTGTCGTCGGGCAGGATGGTGGCTTTACCCAAGAGAATACGCGCATCGTCGGGTGCGGCGTATTCGACTTGGACGGGCTTGGCGGCATTGGCGGTTTCTTCAATGGAGGCAAACACTTCGGCAAGCAGTGTCTGCTGCGGCGATTGTCCGCGCCAGTCGTGCCAGTTGCTGCCCCACAGCGGCACCAATTCAATGCCCAAAATCCGTTCGGCGGCTTTGTTGAAGGTTTTCAGACGACCTTCGGCATCCAAAGTAATCACGCCCGTGGTCAAGCTTTCCAACACGCATTCGAGATAGTGGCGCGCCGCTTCTTCGCGCAGGCGGTTGTTCTCGTCGGCTTCTTTGGCGATGGCAAGCTGTTCGGTCATGTGGTTGAACAACTGGGTCAACCTGCCGAATTCGTCGTTGCGGAACACGGGGCGTTTCTGGCTGAAATCGCCCTGCGCCACCGCCCTTGCACCTTCTGCCAACGACAATACCGGCTCGACGAAGCGGCGGGCGAAATACAGCGCCATCACCAAGGCAAGGAAAATCGCCAACAGCGCGGCAACCAGCAAAGTCGCCAAAAAGAAGGTTTGCAGGCCTTGTTTGGTGTAGCTCAATTCGGCGTATTTCGCCCGCGCCGCTTCAATCAGCGTCGCATCTTGCGCCACATCCTGCGGGATGGGCTGGCGGAAAAACAAGGCGTAATCGCGTCCGTTGTGCGCGCCGATCAGCATCCAGCCTTGCGCGTACAAGACATTTTCTATGTTTTCCAAACTGCGTATCGAACCGGTCTGCTCCAGCTTCTCCCATCCTTCTTTGTCGAGTTCGGGTTGGTTTAGTTTCAGCGGATTGACACTTTTCTCGGTTTTATGGGTTTTGACGTCGTAGAGCGAAAGCTGGGTAAAGCCGCCCGATTTGGCGGCATTTTTCAGCGCCTTGCCCAAATCGCCGTCCACAGACGCGGTGCTGATCAGGTCGATTTGCACCGGCGTGGCGTTGCTGACGGCGTTGTCCACCGCCAGATTCAGCGCGGATTTGCTCAAGTTCAGGCTGCGCTCGAGGGCTTCGTGGGTATCGTTGCCGAACCACGAATTAATCGTGCCGTTGATGAACTGCGCGGAAATGCCAAACAGGAACACGCCCGGCAATACCGCCACCAGCGTAAACATCCCCGACAGCCGCCGCGCAATCTGCGAACCGAACACGCCCTTGCTTTTGTCGCGCATGAGGAGCAGGACGTAGCGCGTCAAAACCGATGCCAACACCAGCATCAGCAGCGCACACAGGGCGATAATCCACCAGAAATATTCCGCCAGCGGGCTGGTGCTGCCCGTTGCAATGGTCAGTCCGTAGAGCAGTCCCACTGCCGCCAACACGGCAATCAGGAGAAAGCGGCGCATGGTTTACTCCTGAGAGATGGTCAGCGACTTCCAGCCGGAATCCAAGTGCCAGTTTTTAGAAGTCAATGCGTTGATTTGGAAGGGTTTGGGCAGCTTCGCCGTCGAGAGCAGCAGGCGGATTTCGGCTTGCGTGTCTTTCGCTGCAACGCCGCTTAACGCGCCTTTGGACAGCACTTTCCAGTTGGCGACCGCCCCTACGCCGCGCAAGGCGGTCTCGAGCGTGTCGTATTCGGTGGAAAACGTGCCGACGGTTATGCGGTAGCGGTTGGTCAGCGGATGGAAGGAAAGTTTGTAGTGGATGGTATTGTCGCTGTTGAGCAGCTGGTCAAACTTGAAGCGGTAAGACGGCATGGAAGGCGCAGAAAGCTGCCAGCTCAAAGTGAAATTCAACGGCACGCCCTGCCGGAGCGCCTGTTTGAGCTGGTCGGGCAAATCGGTGCGGAAACGGCTGCTGACGGAAAGCTGTCCGGTCTCGGTCAGTTTCGCCTCGGAGCGGGTTACGCTGATGCCCTCCGCCGCCGCATTCAGCGACAGGGCGAGCAACAGCGTTCCAAACAGCCGTTTACTGCTTTTTGATAAGCGCGTAATAAAAGCCATCTTGATGTTTGTTCGGTAAAAGCACACGCGATTCGATCAGCTCGGCATCGGCGTGGCGGTTGAGGAATTTTTGCAACTGAACGTCGTTTTCTTCGACGAACACCGAGCAGGTGGCAAGCAGCATTCTGCCGTTTTTCGTCAGGGTTTGCCAAAGCGCGTCCAGCAATGCCTCCTGCTGACGGGCGGTTTTGGCGGCATCGGTCGGACGGCGCAGCCATTTCACGTCGGGATTGCGCCGCGCCACACCCGAAGCGGTACACGGCACGTCGGCAAGGATGGCGTCGAAAGGCTTTCCATCATACCACGCCGCCAAGTCCTGCGCATCGGCGCAAGCCAGAGCAGTCGTCTGAAACCCCAAGCGGTCGAGATTGTCCTTCACCCTTTTCAGACGACCTTCATCTATATCCAAAGCGGTAACATGACAATCCGCCAGTTCCAACATATGCCCCGTCTTCCCGCCCGGCGCGGCGCACGCGTCCAAAATTCGCTCACCGTCTTTAGGGTTTAACAGATACGCCGCCTGCTGCGCGCCGAAATCCTGCACCGACACCAGCCCTTCGGCAAAACCGGGCAGGCGGTTCACTGGCACGGCTTCTTCCAGCGTTACCGCATATTCGTCCAAAGCCTTGGCCGCAATACCTTCCGCCGCCAGCTTTTCCAAATACGATTCGGCATTGTCGTGGCGGCGGTTGACCCGCAGCGTCATCGGCGGATGCGATTGCAGCGCGGTAGTGATGTTGTGCCAATGTTTCGGATAATGGTTTTTCAGGTATGCCACCCACCACAGCGGCAGGTTGTGCTTCGCCACATCGTCTTTTTTGCACGAAGCCTCCAGCTTCTGCCGCTCGCGCAAAAAACGCCGCAAAATCGCGTTGGCAAACGAACGGTACTGCCCGCGCCCGATTTTCGCGATACTCTCGACCGCCTCGTTGACCACCGCATGAGGCGCGTTGCGCGTGTAATGCAGTTGGTACATCGCCGCCAAAAGCAGGCTTTCAAGCTGCGGATTGTCAATCGGCTTTTTCAGCATCTGCGCGAGCATATGTTTCAAGCTGCCCAAATAACGCTGGCAACCGTAGGCAATATCCTGCAACGCGCCGTTTTCCTGCGCCGTCAGCTCGGGATGCGCCGCGCGGATTTGCGCCAACACATCCTGAAGGTTACGCCCTTCAGCAACCGCCGCAATGCTGTCGGCGGCGAGTTTTTGGGCGAGGGACATACTCATAAATTCAATTCCTTAAATGACTGCTGTGGTTCGATTTGTTCGTTAAAAATGTAAACGCCGCACAAGCGGTTCGGGCGGTGTTCGGGGCAAGATTCAAATTGTGTTAATCCGATTGCCCGCTCATGACAATATCCATATAGTCCGTTCTTTTCAACACACATAAGGATTCATCATGACTTTACGCGCCCTTTCACTGCTTGCCGTTTCCGCCGCACTCATTTCCGGCAGCCTGACCGCCGCGGCGGCACCGCACAAACATTCCCGCGCCATCTCCCAAGCGCAAGCCGTCAAAATCGCCAAGAAACGCGTCGGCGGCGGCCGCGTTACCGACATCGACCACAGCGACGGACGCTGGGAAATCGAAATCCGCAGAGGCTGTACCGAATACGATGTGGACGTTTCCTCACAAAGCGGCCGCGTCATCAAAGTGGACACCGACAACCACTGCGACGATTAATCGATTCTTGATAATGGATTCTTATAGGAAGCCGGACTGTATAGTGGATTAACTTTAAACCAGTACGGCGTTGTCTCGCCTTAGCTCAAAGAGAACGATTCTCTAAGGTGCTGAAGCACCAAGTGAAT
>CAUSKT010000070.1:0-12047 GCA_963532335.1 uncultured Neisseria sp.
GACGGTTTTCAAGACCGTTGCATTAAACCGCTCTGCCACGCTTCCGTTTCTTGAAGCCGAAATAATAATGAAATTTGTCGGGTTTGCCAAGCGAAATTTTCAGGTGAATATTTAGTTTTTTGTTTTTACTTGGTTTGTTCTTTACGCATGAACACCCATTCGGACTCATTTGACGCTGCTGCGTTATATGCGTAACCTTCGTAATCGAAATTTTTCAGCATTTCAGGGTCGGTGATATTGTGTTCCGCCGCGTAGCGTACCATCAGTCCGCGCGCGCGTTTGGCGTAGAAACTGATGATTTTGTATTTGCCGTTTTTTTCATCTTTAAAAACGGGGGTAATCAGGCGGGCTTTAAGTTTTTTAGTGTTGACGGATTTGAAATATTCTTGCGAAGCGAGGTTAACCAATATGTCGCTGCCTGCTTGGGCAAGGGTGTCGTTCAGCAGGTCGGTGATGATGTCGCCCCAAAATTCATACAGGTTCTTACCGCGTGTGTTGGCAAACGCCGTTCCCATTTCCAAACGGTAGGGCTGCATCAAATCCAGCGGGCGCAGGATGCCGTAGAGGCCGGAAAGCAGGCGGACGTGTTGTTGCAGATATTGGATTTGTTCGGGTTTGAGGGTGTCTGCGGCGATGCCTTCGTAAACGTCGCCGTTGAACATAAAGACTGCCTGTTTGGCGTTTTCAGGGGTAAACGGCGTATGCCATTCGGCGTTGCGCTCGGCGTTTAAGAGGGCGATTTTGTTGGAAATGTGCATCAGCTCGGCGATTTGCTGCGGGGCAAGTTCACGCAGTTGGCGCATCAGGATTTTGGCTTCAGCCAAGAGGTCGGGTTGGGTGAATTCTTTGACGGGCGCAGGGTCTTTTTCATTGAGGTTTTTGGCGGGAGAAAGGACGAAGAACATGATGGACTCGGAGATGTGATAAACAGCGGCATTGTAGGTTTAAAATGTTTTATGGGCAAGTTTAATAAGTGAAGTAAATTCCGTTATAGCAAAGGCTGTTTGAATGGAATTTAAAAGGTCGTCTGAAAACTCGGATTTGAGGTTTTCAGACGACCTTTTATTGAACTGCCACTTTATTCAGCGATACAGGGAAACGATGGTTTCGGCGGCTTTGACGCAGCTGTCGACATCGGCGACCAAGGCGATGCGGACGTAGCCTTCGCCTGGATTGCCCCATTCGGTATCGCGGGCGAGGAAGCGGCCGGGGAGGACTTGGATGGCGGCTTTTTGCCAGAGATTTTTGGCAAATGCCAAATCGTCGCCATCGGGGACTTTCAGCCAGATGTAGAATGATGCGTCGGGCAGTTTGACATCGAATGCCTGCTGCAAAATGGGGATGACGCGGTCAAATTTTTCCTGGTACAGGCGGCGGTTGGCGATGACGTGTTCTTCGTCGTTCCATGCGGCGATGCTGGCGCGTTGGACGGGGATGCTCATCGCGCTGCCGTGGTAGGTGCGGTAGAGCAGGAAGTTTTTAAGCAATTCGGCATCGCCTGCGACAAAACCGGAGCGCAGTCCGGGGACGTTGGAGCGTTTGGAGAGGCTGGTGAACATGACGATATTGCGGTTGCCGCGCCCTAATTGCGCTGCCGCCTGTAAGCCGCCTATGGGTTTGTTGCCGTCGAAATAGATTTCGGAATAGCATTCGTCGGAAGCGATGATGAAACCGTATTTGTCTTGCAGATCAAAGATTTCTTTCCAGTCTTCCAGTTGCAGGACGCTGCCGCTGGGGTTGTTGGGCGAGCAGACGAACATGACTTTGGTGCGTTGCCATACGTCTTCGGTAATGCTTTTCCAATCGGGCTTGAAGGACGGGGCAGGGCAGTTGGCAAAACGGATTTCGCCGCCGCCGAGAATGGCTGCGCCTTCGTAGATTTGGTAGAACGGGTTGGGGCTGAGGACGATGGGTTTGAGGTCGTCTGAAACGGGGTTTAAGACGGTTTGAACGAAGGAAAACAAGGCTTCGCGGCTGCCGAGTACGGGCAGGACTTCTGTATCGGGGTTGACGGTCAGTCCGTCGTAACGGCGGCGCATCCAGTCGGCACAGGCTTGGCGCAGCTCGGGCAGACCTGCGGTCAGGGGGTATTTTTCCAGTTCGTGCAGCGAGGCGGTCAGCGCATTGGTGATGACTTCGGGGGTAGGGTGTTTCGGTTCGCCGATGTGAAGGTGGACGGGGGTGACGCCTTCGGGAGGGTTAACGCCCTGCATGGCTTCGCGCAGGCGGGCAAACGGATAGGGTTGGAGCTGGTCGAGTAGTGGGTTCATGGGTGTTCCAAATGTCTATCGAGACGGTCATCTTAGCATTTTTTATGCGGATTTTGTTGACAATGTGTGCAGGAAAAGGGAAGACGCGTTGGGAAAAGGTCGTCTGAAAATCGGTTTCAGACGACCTTTTTTGAGCATCACGCGATTTGCAGGCAAAATATAGTGGATTAACTTTAAACCGGTACGGCGTTGCCTCGCCTTGTCCTGATTTAAAGTTAATCCACTAAAAAAGGGCATATTAAAATATGCCCTTTTTTAGCGTTCATCTGCGGGTATGAATTATTTGGCTGCTGCGGGAAGAGCGCCGTTGAGCAGATATTGGATGGTTTCTTGCACCGTGCGGATGGCGTTGCCAAACGGCAGCGGGTCTTTACCTCGGAAAAACAAGCCTTTATCGACTTCGCCACGGAAGGCGGCGGAGAGTTGGATGTCAATGCAGAATTGTCCGGCTTTTGCCAAACCGTCGCGTAGGCCGCAGCTGGTCAGACAGTTCAATCCTTGCGTACAGCGGCGCGGGTCGGCTTTGGCATTGGCTTGCAGCTTGGATTCGCGTTTGATATAGCTGTCTAGGAATTTAGTGCGTACCCCGCGTGCGGGCAGTCCAGCGACGGACATAAATTCGACGACATGCTCGGTTTCTGCGCCTGCCAGCGTTTTTTTGAAGTTGATGTGGGCATCGCCTTCTTCGGTAACCGCAAACGCCGTGCCGATTTGGACGGCGGATGCGCCCCAGTTTTTCAGCGCGGTTTTGACTTTTTCAAAGTTCGCCATGCCGCCGGCGAGAATGAGCGGGATTTTTTCGCTTTCAAGACCTAAGTTCTTGAATACTTCGAAAGTTTCTTCGATGACGCGTTTGAATTCAAACTTGGCATCGTTCACACCTGCCACGCTTGCCGCGCCTAAGTGTCCGGCAGCGTGTGCAGGATGTTCGATAACGATGGCGTCGGGCAAAACGCCTTTTTTCATCCAGCGTTTCAATACGATACCGATACCGCGCGATTCGGACAAAATCGGGAACAGGGCGACATCTTTGTGATAACCCTCGGTCATTTCGGGCAAATCCAGCGGCAATCCCGCGCCCATCACAATCGCGTCCGCCCCCGATTCGCAGGCCTGGCGGACGTAGGCAGCGTGGTCTTTGACGGCTTTCATGACGTTGACGGCAATCATGCCTTTGCCGTTTGCGTCGGCTTTGGCTTTTTGGATTTCGCGGTCAAGCGCGGTACAGTTGAGTCGGGTGTATTTTTCTTCGCTCGGATTGATTTTGGATTCGGCGAGCAGGTCGTCATGCAGGTGGCGCAAATCGACGCTGGCAATCGTGCCGACACCGTTTTCGCGGGCGACCGCGCTGGAGAGTTTCGATGCGGAAACGCCCACGCCCATTCCGCCTTGGACGACGGGAATCAATGATTTGCCTCGGATGTGCAATGGGTCGAAGTTGTTTTGCATGTATGGGTTCCTTGATGGTTGCGGGAGCGGACTGATATTGGCAGACCGGCTTTGCTGGATTTCTGAAAATTTATTTTTAATCAATGGGTAAGGTTTGTTTTTTTACTGAACCTGATGATATTGGGCTGCTTTTATCTCAGGTTTTAGTAATTATACTCTAAATGTGGACAAAAATTAGAGTATCAATACAGTTTTTGCAAATTAAATTTGAAAAGTATTGTTAACTAAGAAATATTTTTTCGGGTTAGGTCGTCTGAAAGATTGATTTATCGAAGGTTCACTCAGGTACGGAGACGGTAAGCAGAGGTGTTCATATTATGTTAGAAGCCTGTACTTCCGATACTGGGCGTATCTATACCGGCAGCGAAAAATCGGAAAGCCGGACAATCAGTGGCAGCGTAACCAATCAAAATAGCCTGAACATGACGCTTAATGCTTTGGACTTGCAGAGTTTGTATAGTGAATTAACTTTAAACCAGTACGGCGTTGCCTCGCCTTAGCTCAAAGAGAACGATTCTCTAAGGTGCTGAAGCACCAAGTGAATCGGTTCCGTACTATCTGTACTGTCTGCGGCTTCGTCGCCTTGTCCTGATTTAAATTTAATCCACTATAAATTTAATCCACTATAAAAAGTCCTCAAGCAGGCTTTGCTGATTTATGACGTAATGGGATAGAGGGAAGGAAAGAGAAAAACGACCCGAAAGGGTCGTCTGAAAAGCAGAATAACGCACTAAGGTAGCCAGAACCAAAGATAGATACATAAAAGTATCCAGGCGATGAAGGCTTTTCTGAGAATAACACGCAGGATTTGGGTGCCGTCGGCAGGCTTATTTTCATGTTTATTTTCATCAAAAAGTCCATGAAAATTATTTTGTGGTAAGTAGTCATGAGCAGGGTTGTTTTGAAAATCATCGTCCATTATTAACTCCTTTTGAAATTGCATTTGGCAGGTCGTCTGAAACTGGATTACAGATCGTATTTTTGTTTCAGTTCAGCCAATTCCTGTTCGGTTTCTCATTTCCCGAATTCATCAAACTCCATGGCTTACTTTTTCACTCTGACCGAGCGCAAGTGCTTGAATTTGCCTTTGTCGATCAGGAAATAATGATGACCGAATTGTTCTGAACCGTCCTTATCTTGTAAGTGTCCCTCAAGACAACCGGAGGCGATGACCAGGTTACTCTTCGGATCGGAACGGAAGTCGCCGTCCTCATCAATATCTCCGCAGCCTAACAGCAGATCGCCCAATTGAATCGGCGTTCCCGTGGTATTGTCAATTGCACCCGCTTCGATACAGCCTGACGTGCCGCAACCGAAACCGAAAGTGGAATATTTGCCGGCGGCGTTGGGACGGTTTTCTGCTAAAACCTCACGCAGCCGGGTGCGGAACGTACGGGCGTAATGGTCTTTCATGTTAAGTTTGGCAGTTTTACCGTTGAAGGTATTTTTTGTCGGATAGCCGTCGAAGCGGTAAATTTTTTGCTTTTGAGCGCGTTCGAACTGGGCTTTGGTCATGGTCAGCTCCGGACCTGCAACAGCAGTGAATGGAACGAGTAATAAGACCGTCAAAATAAAGCTTGGTTTCATCATCTACTCCTTTATAGAGTCTGTTGTAGAGTTTGATATTCAAGAAGAATATTATGGCAGTATTGCTAAAAAAATTGTATTCCCCGTCATCCGAAACTTGTCGTAAACGATAATGTTTCATATCCCCTTAGGTGTAAAAAAATTCTAGCACTGTTTTGTCGCCATTGACTGCTGCCCGTATACCGTTGAATGCGCCTGTTCGGATAAAGACACGGACTATCGGGGCAAGCAGTTTCAGGTGCCCGCACTTTGTCCGATTTCGACTTGACCGTTTGCCGACATGTTTATCTTGTCAAATTCTGTTTTTCAGTTTGTATTTCAGTTAGTAAGCCAGTAATAGGCATTCCATTTTTTTGAGCACGCAGAGCCCATTTTTCTGCTTCATATAATTTGTTTTTATCTTTACTGTCTTGGTAATGATCAAAGAATATATAGGCAAGATCATGTTGTGCTTGAGTATTGCCCGACTCAGCAGCCCGAATTAACCAAAATATAAATTTATCTTGGTTAAACTCATAAAAAGCAAAATAATGAGCTAATTTTGATGCTGCTTGACCATTACCGGAAGAGGCATCGATTTTTAACTTTTCCAGCTCGGCTTTAGAAATATACACGCTGTCATTTAATGACATATTGGCATCAGATTGCATGTGTCTCTCCTTGCCGTAGGAGGGGTTGCAAGATAACAAAAATATACCTAGCAAAATGATTTTAAGGGTCATATGGTTTGAATGTAACTTGTTTCCCTTCATTTCTTGCTCCTCATGATATAGAACCTGGCTTGCACTGAGTATCTGGATAGTCTTTTATCTGTCTAAGATTTGTGGCGGTTCATTTTTCAGACGACCTTTTGGTAGATGTGGATAAATGAGTTTGTTCACGAACTGATAGAAAACGAGACACCCGTCCGCCATCACTCCTGCTTGCGCGTGCGTAACGGCCGGCTGGCGTTTCTATTTTCATTCTCGAAGCAAATCTCAATCCTCTTTTTTCTCCAACGCGGCAAAGGCGGCCTTCATGGTCGGATTTTTGCGCACTAATTTTTTGACGGTCAGGTCGGTTGCTTTGTTGTTGGCGAGGCGCAGGTTGTTTTCCGAAGAGAGCAGGGCTTCTTTGGTTTTTTGCAGGTGGCTGATGGTTTTGTCGATTTCGTCGATGGCGGTTTGGAATTTGCGGCTGGCGAGTTCGTAATTGCGGGCGAAATCGGTTTTGAACTTGTCCAAGTCTTCTTCAAAGTGTGTGATGTCGATGTTTTGCGCGCGCATTTGTGCCAATTCTTGTTTGTATTTCAATGAATTGAGTGCGGCGTTGCGCAGCAGGGAAACGATGGGGATGAAGAACTGCGGGCGCACGACGTACATTTTCGGGTAGGCGTAGGACACGTCGACGATGCCGTTGTTGTAGAGGTCGCTGTCGGCTTCCAAGAGTGAGACGAGGACGGCGTATTCGCAGTTTTTCTCTCTGCGGTCTTTGTCCAACTCTCTGAAAAAGTGTTCGTTTTTCTTTTTGGTGGCGGTTTCGTCGTTTTCGTTTTTCATCTCGAACATGATGGAGATGATTTCGTTGCCTTCTTCATCGGTTTCGCGGTAGATGTAGTCGCCTTTGCTGCCGGTTTTGGCGTCGTTGTCCTTGCCGAAGACGGCTTGGGGAAAGGCGGTGGTGCGGATGCGATTGAATTCGGTTTCGCAGTGCTGCTCGAGGCTTTCTCCTATCATTTTGGTGGACTGTCTGGCTTTGAAGTCTTTGTAGAAGGCGATGGTTTCGTCTTTTTGTTTGAGTTCGGCTTCGTATTTTTCGCGCAGGCTTTGTTTTTCCAACTGGTTTTCTTTGGATTGCAGCATGAGCTGCGTGTTCAAATTGCCCAATTCGCGCTCTTTTTCGGCAACAGCTTTGGTGATTTCCAGCTCTTTTTCCATGTTTTTCGCCGTTTCCAGCGATTTTGCCTGCGCTTTCAGTTCTGCAATCAATTTGTCCTGTTCGGCGATTTGCGCTTTCAGACGACCTTCGATTTCGGCGACGGCGAGTTTGCTGTCTTTTTCGTAGGCGTTGATTTGGTTGGACAGGGCGGCGATTTCGTGGTTTTTGTCGGCTAGGATTTTGTCAAACTGATTTTGCGCCTGCGCTTGGGCAAGCTGCATATCGCTTTGAAACTGCATCTGCGCCTGTTGCAGGCGCTCGTGGATTTCAGTTTGAAATTCTTGGGTGCGGACTTGGTTCAGGATGTCGGCGTAACTGGCTTCGTTGACGGTAAACGCGGTGTGGCAGTGCGGGCATTTGATTTCGTGCATGGCGGGTTTCCCTTTTGTTTGAGAGTGGGATTTTAGCAGAAAGGTCGTCTGAAAACCCTTGCGGGTTTTCAGACGACCTCGTCGCTTTAAATTCAATCGCAAGCTACGTTGCCAACATCAAGACTGAAATCGTGAAACTCGTTGAGCGTGCTGCGGTGGCCGATGCTGATGATGATGCTCTGCGGCAGTTTTTGCTTTAAGGCGCGGTAGAGCAGGGCCTCGGTCGGTTCGTCCAAGGCGGCGGTGGCTTCGTCGAGCAGGATGACTTTGGGCTGCGAGAGCAGGGCGCGGACGAAGGCAACGCGTTGCAGTTCGCCGGGGGAGAGTTTATGTTGCCAGTCGTCGGTTTTGTCTAATTTATCAATCAGATAATCTAAGCGGCAGGTGTTCATGGCTTCAGCTAGTTCGGGATGCTGTTTGTCGATGTCAGGATAACAAATCGCGTCGCGCAGGCTGCCTTGCGCCGTGTATGGGCGTTGCGGCAGGAAGAGGATGTCTTGATGCGGCGGACGGCTGACTTTGCCGCTGCTGCCGAACGGCCAAAGCCCTGCCAGCGCGCGCAGCAGCGAGGTTTTGCCGCAACCGCTCGGGCCGCGTATCAGCAGGGAATCGCCGCTTTTGAGGTTGACGTTGATGCCGCTCAACAGGATTTCGCCGTTGTGGCGGAACAGGACGACGTTTTCCAGCGAGAGGTCGTCTGAAACTTCGGTAATGTCGGGTTGCTGCGCGCTGTGTTGTTCTTCCGTACTCAGCAAAAAACCGTACAGACGCTCCAATCGGGCGCGGTAGGCGGTGAATTTGTTGTAGAACATCCGAAAGAAGGACAGGGCGTTTTGCAGTCGGGCGAAGGCTTGGACGGTCTGCTGGATGTCGCCGATTTTGATTTGTCCGGCAAACAGGCGCGGGGCTTGCAAAATAATGGGGAAGAGCTTGATGCCGTTGGTAAACATGTCGTTAAAGCCGCTTAAGCAGACGCTTTGGCGGGCGATGCGCCAACGGTTGCGGATGATGGCTTTGAAGCGGTCGGCAAGCTGGTCGTGTTCGTGTTGTTCGCCGCTGTAAAACGCCACGCTTTCGGCGTGGTCGCGCACGCGGATGAGGGAGTAACGGTAGTCGCCGTTGAGCTTTTCGTTTTCATAGTTGTAACGAATCAGAGGGTTGCCTATCCACATGGCGATAAAGGTCGCCAAAATCACAAACATATAGACAAACCAAACGATGCCGTGCGGAATGTCGAAGCCGAACACGGTCAGGATGCCCGCCAAGCCCCACAAAACAACGGCAAATTCCAGCGAGGTAACGACCGAATTGACCATGCCGCGCACAAATTCTATGGTCGCTGCGATGAAATCCTGCGCGTCTTGTTGGATACGCTGGTCGATGTTGTCCGGCGCATGGCGGCGCATTTGCAGGCGGTAGTAGTTTTTGTCGGCAAGCCAGCGCGTAGTCAAAACTTCATTGAGCCGCTCCGACCATTTAATCGCCAAGCCTTGATCGAGAAAGTCGTTGACGACGTTGTTAAACGCCCGCACCAACACCACGCCGGCGTTCATCGCTGCAAACATCCAAAACGCGGAGGCGTTCAAATCCTGCATCGAGTCGTAAAGCCCTTTGGACATAAAGGTACTCAATACATTCAGCCGCACTTCGGTCAGCAGCAGCACAATCATCGCCGTAATCAGCAGCAAGACTTTGACCGCGCTTTTCGGCGTCAGGCACAGCCGCAGGATATAGGCAAACTCCCGCCCGAAGCGCGTTTCGCGTGCCAAAAACAGAATCACCGCCGAGGCGGCGGCGACCATCAATAAGGTTTGTAACAGCCAAGACGGCGTGGAATAAAGCTCGATTTGCCATTTTTGCATGTGCGTTGTCTCTTGAGGTAGGCAGCGGGCAGGGGTCGTCTGAAACCCGGATTCTCTGCTTAATAAAATAATTTATAATTACTATGGAAAAAGTTTTGATTGATGTTGTATTTTTGTTTTTACAAATGGTTATCATCACTTTTTATAGAAAAGTAGAATGTTATCAAATATAATTCCGCAGCAAAATTACTTTGTGATTTTTAACGTTTATTGCAATAAAAATAACCCACCTCAGAGACAGAAGGAATCTATGAACAGCAAATTAGCCCTGATGCCGCTTTTGATTATGAGCGCGTTTTCTTATGCCGCCGATGAAGCGACACCTGAAACCCCTGTGCAACAGCAGTTGCAAGAAGTCCATGTCCGCGCCGACGCCAAACGCGTCAAAGCCGCCCGCTCTTACTCCATCGCCAGCGACGGCGACTTGCGCGACCGCGTGAACTTGGGCGTATTGGGCAAAGCCAACGCTTTTACCGCGCCGATTACCGTCGTCAACTACGACGAACAAGCCCTCAATAACACCGAAGCGCGTACTTTGGTGGATGCCGTATCAAAAAAAGACGCGTCCGTTTGGCAGTTCGGCGGCGAAAGCAACACGCTGACCGGCCTGTATTTCCGAGGTTATCAGCTTGACTCGCGCCAATTCAGCGTCAACGGTTTGGCAGGTATGTACGGCACGCAAGGCACAGCCAGCGTGCATGTCGGTTCCGCGCAACTGATTAAAGGTGCGTCCACCACTGTAAACGGCATGGATCCCGAAGGCGCGGTATCCGGTTCCGTCAATATCGAAACCAAAAAAGCTGCGGACGAAGGCAACCGCAAAATCGGTTTGGGCTGGTTCAGCAACAACCGTGCCCAAGGTACGTTCGACTTGGGTCAACGTTTCGGCGAGAACAAAGAATTCGGCGTGCGCGCCAACGGCAAACTGCGCCACGGCGACACCCCGCGCCACGGTTACAGCGAAGACAACAAAGAATTTGCCTTGAATGCCGATTATCGCGGCGAAAAATTGCGCGTAGCGTTCGACTCCATCTACGCGAAACGCAAAACCAACGGCGGTCGCGCGCGTATGCAGGATATTCAAAACGCCAACGGCCGCTTGTTTGACGCGCCCGATGGCAAAGTGAACCTGCTGCCAAGTTGGAACTGGCAGAACACCGTCGGTCGCACCAATATGCTGACCTTCGAATGGGATGCGTTTGAAAATGCGCAAATTACCGGTGGTATCGGTTACAACAAGGCGCGTTATTACGGCACGCTAATTTCTCCGACTATTTGCGGCAAAGATGGCGCAAGCAGCCAAACCGCAACCTGCTCAAGTGCCAGCCAATACCACACAGGCACGGCGCGCCTGACCGACCAATATTTCCGTACTTTGAGTATGAACCTTACTGCACGCGGTGAATTTGAAACTGGGCCGGTAACACATAACTGGAGTACTGCTTTCGACCGCATTATCCGTCAACGTGCAACGATCAATGGAAGTGCAGCCGGTAAAAGCAAGGTAGAAGTTAAAGCAAACGAAAATATTGAGAGTAAATTGGCATCGTTTAAAGCAGACTATCCAAACTCATGGGCGAACTCTGCCAACTTGGATGCCAATATCAAAGTCAACAGTTTGGCTTTGTCCGACACACTGGGCTTCGTCGACAACAAATACCGCCTGACCTTGGGTGGACGCTTCCAAGCGGTTGAATACACCAATAAAAAAGAAGGTAAAAGCGGCGATGCCAAACGCTTCAGTCCGATGTTGATGGCTGCATGGGTGCCGCAGCCCGATTTGGTGGTTTATGGCAACTATATGGAAGACTTGGAGCCTGCCGACATCAAAACCGATGATGACGGTAATACTACCATGTCCAAACCGCGTGTCAGCCGTCAGTTTGAAGTCGGCGTGCGCAAAAACTGGGGCGACTTTGTCACTACTTTGAACGCGTTCCAAATCAAACGCCCGGGTTACTGGCGCGGCAATACCAAAAAAGGTACTGATTTTGCAGCATACAAAGCAGCAGGAGGCGCCGCCGGCGACAAACAAGGTTTTGAGCGTAACCGCGGTATCGAGTTCAATACCTATGCCAATCTGTTGAACAAAACTCTGCGTCCGAGCTTTGGCTTGATGTACCTGCAATCGACTGTGAAAAATTATCCGAACGCAGCCGATAATCTTGTTAACGGCGTACAAGTTGCCAACCCGCGCGTAATTGCCAAAGCGGGCGTGGAATGGGATACCCCGTTTGCTAAAGGCTTGACCTTGAACGGTAACGTTTCGTACTTCGGCAAGTCTTACCAAGACACGCAAAAACAATACGCCTTCCCGTCCTATACCTTGGTTGACGTAGGTGCGCGCTACAAAACCAAGCTGGGTAAAAATACCCTGACCGTCAGCAGTTCGGTGGAAAACCTGTTCAACAAAAATTACTGGCAGGTACAACGCGGCCAATACGACCGCAGCTTTGCCGTCGTCGGTATGCCGCGTACTTACTGGCTGAAAGCGGAATTGGATTTCTAATATCCGAACAGGCCAACCGGTAAAGGCAAAGGTCGTCTGAAAATCTGAACTGCACCCCAAAAGTTGGACATCCCCTCCAACT
>CAUSKT010000071.1:0-11925 GCA_963532335.1 uncultured Neisseria sp.
AAAACTGCACCTTGTGAGTTGGAGGGGATGTCCAACTTTTGGGGTGCAGTTCAATCCGATTTTCGTTTTCAGACGACCTTTTGAGCAAATGATGGCGTTATTTGGGCTCTTGCGGCACATAACCTTGAACGGCATCTGCGCCGTCGCCGAAGAAATACTGTTCCATTTGTTGTGCCAGATATTCGCGTGCGCGCGGGTCGGCGAGGCTCAAACGGTTTTCGTTAATCAGCATGGTTTGGTGGCGTGTCCACGCATTCCAAGCTTCTTGGGATACATTTTCAAAAATGCGCTTGCCCAATTCGTTGGGCAGTGGTGGGAATTTCATACCTTCGGCTTCTTTGCCGAGTTTGACGCAGTGAACCATACGGGTCATGGCGGTTTTCCTTCAAAAACGGGGTTTCAGACGAGGCATATTTTAACGTATCGGCTGACGTTCGGAAAGGCGGGGAAGGGCTTACCACATTGCCTTTCTGCGCAAAGGTTCGTTATGGTCGCCTTTGACAAGTTCCCAAATGGTCAGACCCATTTGGGGTCCGAGAAGTGCTTTTTGTGTCCGTACTCCTTCTCCTTCAGGGAAAATTTCGCCTTTATTGAAATGGCGGGTCTCACCGTCAAAGCTGGTGATTTTCCACATACCTGAAATTGGAACTGGCTCTTCCTCGACGCCGATGATTTCCTGCGGCGCTTGGGTGTAGATCCGCTTGCCGTCCTTTTCTTCCACTTCCCAGCCGTCCCATCTTCTCGACCAATAATACATCTGTTCGCGGGTAATGCCGCCCATATTTTCGCGCGGATATTTTTCGCGTATCGGTTCTAAAGCTCGGTTTAGCGCAATGTAGTCCAAGGGTAAATCTTCGCGGATATCCCCTGTTTCGGGCAAGCTGCCGATTTTAAAAACCTTGATACCGGCAAAGTCGCGCAGAGTAATATCGGGATGATTTGCCAAAACAGGCTCTATCCTGCCTGCCGGTAGCTGTCCGTAAAGTTCCCTGCCAACCAATGTATACCAACTGATACTGCGTATGTTGTATCTATAAAACGTTGACAAATAATCGGTAGTAACCGGAATTAGACCGAAATTCTCGCGGCAAACCCCGTATTCGTATGGCGCACCATCGTAATAGTTATGCGGTGGAATTGCTGCCAGTCCGATATAACCGTGGAAAACATCCAGCTTCTCTGCAATCTTGTCGACAAATTCATCTAATTTTGCCAAATCTTTGGGGGAAGACAAAATTTCCAGTGGCAGATTAAAAAGCAGAGTGCCTAACGGCATATGCGGCTCATTTGCCAAACCTGCGGCAATAGAGGTAATGTCGAAATAATAGGATGCGCTGGTATCTGCATGCTCGCTTTGCATTCCCCACATCACCTCTGGCGGATTTTCCTTCCGATTGTCCAACCACCGGTAGATTGTATCCCGTTCTTTCAGATATGATTTTTCGGTCAGTTTGACTTTTTTAATATCCCTATGGCCTCTTTCGTGCCTAGCTATTGTCAGCTTGTCTTTCGACCATTCGTAATAGAAATCCATCAAACCGGTTAAGGCATCGGCGACATCATCGCGGGTATTGAAATAGACTACGCCGCGTATGCCCAGTTGCAACAGGGTAAAGCCATGTTCGTTGTAGCGTTTGGTACGGTCGGCGGTGTAGCGGATGGCGGCGAGTTGCTTTGTGATGTCGCTCATGGAATGTCCTTATGTTGGTATGACAAACGTCGTCTGAAAGAGTGTAGCGTTTTCAGACGACCTTTACCGCAAAGTAGGATTATTCGGCATAAATGAGGGTTGAACGGAATGGGGTAGCAGGGATGGGGTCGTCTGAAAACCTTGTCCGGCTTCGCATAATCACCAGCCCGCCTTGTTGGCACTACCTTCCGCTTACGCCTCAAACGTATTCAGCCAAATCCACTAGCTCTCGTCAGTATCGGCACAACAAACCGTAGTGTGGGTTCTACCCGCGAAGCAGATGTCAGTACAAATACCCGATTCAGACTGACGGACGGAAAATCTCGCGGGCAAAGCCCACGCTACGGGGTTCGGTTATCTCAAGTGTGTTTTGATGAATAAAGGTCGTCTGAAAACCGTGTCCGGCTTTGTAGAATCACCAGCTCGCCTGTTGGCACGACTTTGCGCTTACGCCTCAAACGTATCCAGCCAAATCCACTAGCTCTCGTCGGTATCGGTACAACAAACCGTAGCGCGGGTTCTACCCGCGAAGCAGATGTCAGCATAAATACCCGATTCAGACTGACGGACGGCAAATCCCGCGGGCAAAGCCCACGCTACGGGGTTCGGTTATCTCAAGCGTGTTTTGATGAATAAAGGTCGTCTGAAACCCGTGTCCGGCTTTGCGGCATCACCAGCCCGCCTGTTGGCACGACTTTTCGCTTACGCTTTAAACGCATCCAGCCAAATCCGCCAGCTCTCGTCGGTATCGGCGCAGACGGTCAGGGTTTCGCCGTTTTCGATGCTTTGGAATGAGAGGCTGCGGGCGTGGAGCATGAGGCGGGTGGTGCCGAGATGGGCGGCGGTGGCGTGGTTTTGGCGCAGGTCGCCGTAGTTGGTGTCGCCGACGATGGGGTGGAAGATGTGTTTCATGTGGCGGCGCAGTTGGTGTTTGCGGCCTGTGTGCGGGATGAGTTCTGCCCATGAGTAGCGCGAGGTCGGGTAGCGGGCGGCGGATTGGAAGGGCAATTCGGTGCGCGCAAGGCAGCGGTATCGGGTTTGGGCTTCTTGGAGGGTGGCTTCGGTTTGGGATTCGGCGATTTTGTCGGGCTGATATTTGAGGGGGTAGTCGATGAGTCCGTCGTCGAGCAAATATCCGCGCACGATTGCCCAGTAGGTTTTGCGTGTGGTTTTTTGTTCGAACTGCTGCGTCAGCAGGCGGGCGGCTTCGGGGTCGAGGGCAAACAGGAGGACGCCGGATGTGGGGCGGTCGAGGCGGTGGGCGGGATAGACGTGTTGTCCGATTTGGTCGCGCAGGGTCTGCATGACGAACTGTGTTTCGTGGCGGTCGAGCCAGCTTCGGTGGACAAGCATTCCGGCGGGTTTGTTGACGGCGATGGTGCGGCTGTCGCGGTAGAGGATGTCGAGCATGGCGGGATGTGGGCGGAAATGGGGGATTGTAACGCAAGCGGTCGCGGCTGAGACGGCAATCTTGGGCTGAAACGCATGATTCGGTTCAAATAAGGAACACTTGCTGCCGTTCATGTTTGCGTTTTCAGACGACCTCGGGTTCTGTCGGTTACAATGTGGGGGTTCAATAAGATGAAGGAAAAACCGTGAGCCTGCTCAAAAAACTGCCCAAGCCTATGCTGACCGATGAGGCGCGCCGCGAGATTCAGGCGCGGGAGTCGTATCATGTTTTGAAGATTATTTCGGAATTTGTCGAGGCGGGCGAGGAGCTGCGGGCGATTCAGCCTGCGGTCAGCATTTACGGCAGCGCGCGCACGCCGGAAAACCATCCCGACTACGAATTTACGCTGCGTCTGGCGCGCAAGCTCTCGGATGCCGGTTTTTCCGTTATTTCGGGCGGCGGGCCGGGGATTATGGAAGCGGCGAACAAAGGCGCGTTTGCGGGCGCAAGCCCTGCGGTGGGGCTGAATATCGTGTTGCCGCACGAGCAAAAAGCCAATCCGTATCAGGATTTGTCCATCAAGTTCCAACATTTCTTCCCGCGCAAAGTGATGTTTGTGAAACACGCGGTCGCGTATGTCGTCATGCCCGGCGGCTTCGGTACGCTGGACGAACTGTTTGAAAGCCTGACGTTGGTTCAGACGGGCAAAACGCCCGACCGTCCGATTATCTTGGTGGGCAAGGATTTCTGGTCGGGCTTGTTGGACTGGATACGCAAAGAGCTGCTCGGGCGCGGGCTGATTTCGGAAGCTGATATGGATTTAATCCGACTGATTGACGGCGAAGACGAAATCATCGAAGAAATCTTCGCGCACTACGAAAACCGTTTGGAAGATTTTTCCGGAGGCGTCAACGCGTGGTCGCTCGGATTGTGATGGGCTGAGAGGTCGTCTGAAAACCTTCCGAATCCCGCGGGTTGCGTTGAAATCAAGACAAGCGGCAACGCCGTATCGGTTTCCAGTTAATCCACTATAGAATCGTTTCAGACGACCCCTGCCTATTTCGGTACAATACCTTTTCGCCGCAAGGCTGCCACGCCGCCGCGAACATTCCCTTTATCCACTCCACCCAACCCAACCGTTCATGACCGATACCGCCCAAATCATTACCAGCTACGGCCGCCGCTACATCGTGCGCACGCCCGACGGCAAAACCTACGAAGCCAGCACGCGCAAAAAGCGGGTGGACTTCGCCTGCGGCGACCGCGTGCATATCCAAACCGTCAACGCCGAACAAGCCGTCATCGAAGACTACCTGCCGCGCGAAAGCCTGCTTTACCGCCAAGACGCTTGGAAAACCAAGCTCATCGCCGCCAACGTCAGCCAGCTCCTTATCGTTACCGCCGCCGTTCCCTCGCCCAGCGAAGCCCTGCTGCAACGCGCCCTCCTAGCCGCCGAAGCCGCGGGCATCCAAGCCGTCATCATCCTGAACAAAGCCGACCTGCCCGAAACCGCCCTCTGGCGCGAAAAACTCAAATTCTACGAAACGCTCGGTTATCCCGTCATTGAAACCCGCGCGCTGGAAAACGCCGACATCCTGCGCCCCGTCCTGCAAGGGCATACCAACATCCTGCTCGGACAAAGCGGCATGGGCAAATCCACCCTGACCAACGTCCTCTTGGGCAACCAAACCGCCCGCACCGGCGACATCTCCACCGCGCTCGACTCCGGCAAACACACCACCACCCACGCCCAGCTTTACGATTTAAACGAAGCAACCCAATTAATCGACTCCCCCGGTTTGCAAGAATTCGGGCTGCACCACCTAGAAGCCGCCGACCTGCTGCAATACTTCCCCGACCTGAGCCACCTCGTCGGGCAATGCCGCTTCCACAACTGCACCCACCGCGCCGAACCCGGCTGCGCCGTCAAAGCCGCCGCCGAAGCAGGCGAAGCCAAACCCGAACGCATCGAATTTTTGCAACGGATAACGGATGAGTTGTTGAGATAGGGAGAAGCGGTTGGTTTTAGTGAAATAAAAAACGTCGTCTGAAAACTTGGGAAACAGGTTTTCAGACGACCTTTTTTATCGGGAGGAGGGTTTGGGATGGAGAAGCGATTGATTCATTCAACGCGGAGGATTTCTCCGAGCAGGCTTGCTTCGTCCGATGGTCGGCAGCACGCCGTGATACTTCGAGAAAAGCGTAGCGTGGGCTTTGCCCGCGATATTTGCCAATCGATTTCTGAATCAAACCATAAATCGAGTTTTTTCGTGGGCGAAGCCCACGCTACGGCGGTATGTCTATGTTAAGTAGGAAAGGGAAGGGATTGACTCATTTGATACGTGGGCTTTCTCCGAAAAGGTACGCCTAGCCCGATGGTTGGTAGCACGCCGTAATGCTTCGGGAAAAGTGTAGCGTGGGCTTTGCCCGCGAGACCCTCTAATCTGGTTCTGAATCAGACCATAAATTGAGTTTTTTCGTGGGCGAAGCCCACGCTACGGTGGTAGATCAACGTTAATTGGGATAGGGAAGCGATTTGTTCATTTAACACGGAGGATTTCTCCGAACAGGTTTGCTTAGTCCGATGGTCAGCAGCACGCCGCAATGCTTCGAGCAAAGTGTAGCGTGGGCTTTGCCCGCGAAATCTGCCAATCGGTTTCCGAATCAGAAATCAGTCAATCGGTTTCTAAATCGGATCATAAACCGAGTTTTTCGCGGGCGAAGCCCACGCTACGGTTTGGCTGTCTGCATCGTTAAAGGGTTTGTGCTTTGCGTTAAACCTTGCCCGTCCAATCAAACGTTTCCAAGAAGTCAGGCAGCTCGGAGAGGTTGTCGAGTATGGCAAGATGCGGGGCGGTGTTCAACATGGCGGCGGAGTGTGCGCCTGTGGTGAGGGCGACGGCGGGGGCTTTGGCGTTGGCGGCCATTTCCAAGTCGTGGGTCGTATCGCCGACAACCAAAGTTTCCTGCGGCGTCAGCCCCAATTCGTCGCATAGTTTGAAAACCATGTCGGGTGCTGGTTTGGATGCTTGTTCGCTGGCGCAGGTTGTCGCCATCCAAAAATCAGCCGTACCGGTTTGCGCGATAGAGCGGTCGAGTCCTATCCTGCCTTTGCCTGTGGCGACGGCGAGCCAGTAGCCTTGGTTTTGCAGGGTGTGCAGGCAGGGCAGGGCTTCGGGGAAGAGCGTCATGTTGTGGTTGTTGGGGTTGAGATAGTGTGCGGCGTAGGTTTCCGCCAATTCTTCGCGCATGTGTTCGCCGGTATGCGGGGCAAGGCGGCGGATGATTTCGGGCAGGCTGTAACCGATGAGGGCGCGGACGGCATCGTCATCGGGAACGGGCATGCCGCAGTCGGCAAAACTTTGTTGGAAGGTGCGGATAATCGGGCGCGTCGTGTCTGCCAGCGTTCCGTCCCAGTCGAAGATAATTAGTTTAGGTTTCATCGTGCGCTTTCTTTCAGACGACCTTTGGGTAAGATAGAAAAATCATAGCAGAAAATCCGATGCCTGCCTGCCTGCTTGCGGGTTGATGCAAACGTTAAAAAATCCTGCCTGAATTCAAACGCTAAGGACGTATGAATTTAGGTAAAAGGGTCGTCTGAAAAGTTTCAGACGACCCCTTGTTTATGGTTTCTTGCCGGAGGATATGAAGGAAGACGTTGCTTTGACTCCCTGCTGTCAGGCTTATCTTTTCATTTTGTGGAAGATGATGGGCTGTTCCGGCGCGCGGGTCAGTTGGCGCGGCAGCGTCAGCATCGCCAATATCCAGACACTCAATGCGTAAAGAAATATCCCGCCTTGCCGCATGCCGCCCAATGCCGCGCTGCCCAGCAAAGATTCCAAGATAATCACGACCAAAGCCGCCGCACACGCTGCCGCCCCGCTTAAAAACAGGGCGTAGCGGAAATGGCGGCGCATCATTTTTTTGTAGGCGAGTTTGGTCAGTCCGCCCGCGATCATCAGGTTGAAAAAGCCGAATACGCCGCAGATAAACCAAACGATAGCATCATCCCAGCCCGCTACTTGCCGCAACTGCCCGTCTTGGAAGGTCAGCAGCAGTCCGGAGTGGCGGAACAGCCCGACTGTGATGATTTCGTGCAGCAGCAATGCCAGGGGCAGGGTCAGGAAAATCAGGGCAATCAGCAGCGGGCGGTAGGGTTTTTCTTGGGTGAGGTACATGATGGATAGGGAAGGGGGTGGATGAGGTGCGGCGTTTGTTTGGGATGCTGTCGGCGTGCCTTAATTCAGTATCTGCCGCACTTGTTTCAAAACCTGCCAGGCTTTTGCTTTGAGCTGCGGTTGGCGCAGCAGGCGGGCAGGGTGGGGAAGGATGAAGCGGGGGGTGTTGCCGCAGAGTGTGTCTATCAATGGGGCAAGCTCGGGTTTTTCAAAGATTTGCCCCACCAATAACACGGCTTTCGCCTGCGTATCGGCAAGCTCTCGGGCAAGCTGGGGCAGCTCGGCTTGGATTTGTTCGTCAGTAGGGTGCGGGCTGAAAACGGGCGCTGCTTTGACCCAACTGGTTTTGTAGGCTTGTTGCGGCGTCAGTCGGATGGCGGCAAGCATATTGTCGAGTAGGACGCCGACCGCGCCGTGAAAGAGCTGTCCGTGCAGGCTGTCTTCGGTTGCGGGACAGATACTGATGATGATGACTTCGGACGGACGCGCTTCGGTTTGCAGGCGCGGGAGGTCGTCTGAAACGGTTTCGGCGCTAGTTTTGCCGGTGTTTTCGGGTGCGGAATGTGTCCGCGCGGACGGGGAAGGTGCGTCAATCGGCGCGGCAGACGGCGGGATGGGGGGCGTTGTTGCGGAGGCGTTTTTTTCGTGTTGAACCGCCGCCATCGCCGCCATGCGGGCATGATGTGCCGATGCGGAAATCGTGCGGACGGCTTCGGCAACTTGGGTGGCAGCAGGTTTTTGCGGCGGCGTAACGGGCGCATCACCCGCAGGCGGGATGACTTTGGCGTGACGGTTCAGCCACATCGGGCCTAGGCCTAATGCCTGATGCAAGTGGAGATAGCGGCTGCTTAACATGGTTTTTCCATTAATACGGCGTCTTCATGCCCGCCTTCGGGCAGGGAATAGTAATGTTTGCGGATGCCGACCGCGGTAAAGCCGTATTTGAAATACAGCGATTGGGCGGCGGCATTGCCGGCGCGGACTTCCAACAGCAGGCGCGTGATACCGGCGGTTTGGGCGTGGCGGAACCAATGTTCCAAAAGTGCGGCGGCAATGCCTTGGCGGCGGTATTCGGGGGCGGTGGCAATCAAATGCAGCTCGGATTCATCCAATATATCCTGCCACACGATAAAGCCGCTGATGACGCCGTCGGTCTCGCAGACCCACAGTTTATCCGTACTCTGCGCCAATGCGGAGGCAAATTGTTTAACAGACCAGGGCGAAGGGTTACTGACCGCATCAATCGCGGCAAGGGCAGGGCAGTCGTCTGAAAAAGCGGGGCGGATATTCATACCTGCGCTTTCCGTTCTGCCTGCTCTTTGGCGGTCAGGGCGACTTTGTTGCGGACATAAAGCAATTCGGCGTGCGCGGCATCAGACACGGGATAACGCCCGCTGAGTGCCAGCCTGAGATAGTCGGAAGCGGCAGGCATTTGCGGCGTGCCGGCAAAGGGCGGCGCATCGGTCAGCGCAAACGCATTGCCTATGCCGCCGGTAAACGCACGGCCTTCGGGTTCGACAATTTCAGCCGCTTTGCCGACCTGGTAATCGCCGAGCCGTCGGTGCGCGCCCGTGTCGAACCATGCGTAAAACACCTCGCCCATACGCGCGTCGGTCGCCGCCAGTACGCAGCTTTGTCCGGGCAGCAGATACGCCGCCGCATCCAGACAGGGGATGCCGATAAGGGGCGTATCAAACGGCGTCGCCAAACCTTGCGCCACGCCTGTTCCGATACGCAAACCGGTAAACGCGCCGGGGCCTTGTGCATAGACGATCACACCCAAATCCGCCGCCGCAATACCGGCTTGTTCAAACAAAACACGAATCTGCGGCAGAATCAAATCGGATTGCTTTGTGCCGACATCTTCATGAAACGAAACAATCTGTCCATCGGTTTGCAATGCGAGGGACAGGTAGGAAGTGCTGGTGTCGATGGCAAGGACAGGTCGTCTGAAATCGGCTTGCATGGCGTGTTCTTCAAGATAAAAATTTTAGGATGGATTATAGCATTGTCGTCTTGATTCATGCCCGATAGGGTTTTCAGGCGACCTCAATGATGTTTCAGCACTTTAAAAAAGGACTGTCTCGAAACTGGGGCAGGGCAGGCAAGCCGTTACCAAACCGATTTCCCAACTCAGGTCTGCCTTGCGCTGAATGGTCAATTTGTTCCCAACAGGATTGACGACAATCAACCGGCGGCTTTAAAATGAATTCAAGAATCGTTATTATTTTTACATCATCAGGAGAAAATTTATGGCAAAAAAAGTCAGCATTTTAGTAGGCAGCCTGCGTAAAGGCTCGTTCGCCCGCAAAGTGGCGCAAAACGTCATCCCCATGTTCCCCGAAGGCTATGATGCCCAAATCGTCGAAATCGGTCATTTGCCGCTCTACAATTTCGACTACGACGACCCCGCCGAAACCGACTTCCCTACACCCGAAAGCTACACCGCCTTCCGCGAAACCATCAAAGCTTCCGACGGCGTATTGTTCGTTACCCCCGAAAACAACCGCACCGTCCCCGCCTGCCTGAAAAACGCGATAGACATCGGCTCCAAACCCAACGCCGACGTCGCCTGGAAAAACACGCCCGCAGGCATCATCAGCCATTCTGTCGGTAAAATGGGCGGTTACAGTTCGCAAAAAAACCTGCGCCTTGCCTTGTCCTACTTCAATATGCCGCTGACCGGACAGCCCGAAGTCTTCCTCGGCAACTCACCCACCTTGTTTGACGACAACGGCAAACTCATCGAATCCGCGCGCAGCTTCGTCCAAGGCTATATCGACCAACTCGTCGCCCTCATCGAGAAGAACCCCAAATAAACACAGCAGAAAACTGTCAACTTTAGAAAATAGCTGATTTTCTAAACATCGAAGGTTTAATGCAGAAAGGTCGTCTGAAATCTAAGGTTTCAGACGACCTTTCTTTTAAATCAATAGCATCAGAGAAAACACACATCAAAAGCTCGTCTGAAAAAAGCAAATCCAACGGGTCTGCAACCATTCAGACGACCCATCAGCCGGTTATCCCATTCGCTTTACCCATTACATCGTTCAAGCTACTATACGAACTACGTTGTCATTTAAAAATGCGCCGCCCTGAACATTGCGGCGGGCAAAAAGGAAAAAAATGAAAAAATTATTTAGATTTTTAGGCTTGGTAGTTTTAGTCGCCGCTCTTCCGGTTTTATCTATCTATGCCTCTTCGGTAAAAGAAATCTTCAATCAAAAGGATGATTTTTTTGTGGATACCGATAAGGAACGCTCGTTTGCATTTATGCTAAGCAACTATTCTGACCAAGGTGTAATGATAACTTATCACAAGGCTGGAGAGACATGGACTTTAAACGATATAGGGCCTTATTCAGAGGAAGGGGGAGGACAATGTTGCGTTTCCATCCCCCGCTGGCATGAAGGGATGACGCTGCCATTGACCTTGACGATAAGCACGGATACAAATGAATTTGAAGAGCGTAACGTTAATGCTAAGGTAGATAAATTTACCGATGAAGACAATGGATTATTGCAGTTTCACATTTTGCCGGATTATTCGGTGCGTGTATTAATTTCAAGTTACGGTAGGCAGAGGCCGGAAAATCCCATGCATCAGTTTCATGAAACTTTGAAAAAAGATAACGAAGCATACCGTAAGAAAAATCCGGATTTTTAAATTAAGATGGGCGGAACGATGAGCAAAGCTGAACTGGTATTCTATACCAACAAGTCGAATACTAAATAATTTGATGGTTATGCTGGCTTGAGTTCCACGTTACTTGCTTTTCAGAATAATGAATGCAGAGTGAATTAAGTCGACATCAGGGGAAAGAAAGCTTAATAAGAATAGAAGGAGATGGGCTAGATCATTACCTGGGCAATTATGATTAAATGATTAAGGAAGAAAGAAATGGCAAAGCGTATATATGAATTAAATCAATCTGGGAAATTTTCAGCTTTTTATTTAGATCAAGATAAATTTAGTTATTTCGGATTTTGTGACTCAACAAGATTAAGTTTAGATTTTATACCTAGATTTGAAATAGAAGCAAAAAGTACGAAATTAAAAAACCATCATATACTACTGACTAATGCAACAACCATTTTAGTAGATAAAAAGTTAGCTGATTTTTTAATAAATAAATATAATCAAGAAATTCAGATAATTCCAATTGAGTTGGTATGTAAAGATACTATTCTGTCGGATAAATATTTTCTAATTAATTCGTTGCATACTGAAAATATAATTGATGAAGAAGAATCAGAAAGAATTTATATCGATGAGAATACTTCGTTTTTATCATCAGATAATATGAAATTAAATGACGATTCACTGAAAGTTATAGGTATTGGTAGGCATAACAACCCAGCATGTTCAACGAGTTTATTTTTTTCTGATGAATTGATATTTGAGTTGCATGAACATGGGTTTGATAAAGGATTTATATTTGCTTAGTTAATCTTAGCCTGGATTAAAATTCAATGTATTAATAAAGATCATTAACAGCCTGATTCTAAGAAATATAGTTTGTATGCTTATTGATTTGTATATAGGGCGGATACAAACATATATCTAAATTGGAGACTGTTTTGTTTTACTAAAAAAGGTCGTCTGAAAAAAACTCCATTCAGACGACCTTTCTACCGTTTATCCCATTTGCTTTACCGGCAATGACA
>CAUSKT010000072.1:0-11895 GCA_963532335.1 uncultured Neisseria sp.
TCTCTTTGAGCTAAGGCGAGGCAACGCCGTACCGGTTTAAAGTTAATCCACTATACATCGCGGGACGGCATCAAAGGATGTTTATGAACAACAAACTCATCGCCTTGATATTAATGGGCGTTTCGCTGAACGCAGCGGCAGACAGCGCGGAAGACAATCTGATGAACGCGCGTTCCGCCTACCGCACCGCCCTGAAACAGCAAACCGGCAACGACAGCAAAATCATCTCGCTGCAAAGCGACCTTGAAGACGCGCAATACCGCCTGCAAAAAGCCCAAGCCGACATCGTCCGCTTGCAGGGCGAGCTTCAGGCGGCGATGAATGTGAAAAGCCAACAGGCGGAAACATTGAGGCAGGCAGGGCAGCAGCTCGATGCCGCTTGGGGCGCCGTGTACGGTCCGGGCGGAGCCAAAGCAGGGCGGTAAACGGTCTGCGGTTTGCCGCTTCGATAGACGCCTTGTCCATTCTTTCTATTCAAACAAAAGGTCGTCTGAAATCCGGTTTCCCGTTTTCAGACGACCTTTTTCCAAGCATAACGTTTAAGCGTTCAACAAACTTTCATCCAGCGTCAACTCTTCGTTTTTGTTCACCGCCACTTTGCGCGTCAGGACGTTTTGCGCGATTTCCTGTGCTTCAGCAAGCGAGTGCATCAGATAAGTGCCGCATTGGTATTCGTTCAACTCGGGGATTTTGCTTTGGTCTTTGACATTGACGACATCCCGCATCGAAGCGAGCCATGCGTCGGCGACCTGCTGCTCGTCGGGCGTGCCGATGAGGCTCATGTAGAAACCGGTGCGGCAGCCCATCGGGGAAATGTCGATGATTTCGACGCCGTTGCCGTTCAAGTGGTCGCGCATAAAGCCTGCGAACAAATGCTCCAGCGTGTGGATGCCTTTTTCGGATAGGATTTCTTTGTTGGGAACGCAAAAGCGCAGGTCGAATACGGTAATGGTGTCGCCTTTGGGCGTGGTCATGGTTTTCGCCACACGCACGGCGGGGGCGTGCATACGGGTGTGGTCGACTTTGAAACTGTCTAACAGGGGCATTGGGTTATCCTTTTGAGTAGTTTATGTAGGTTTTCGGGATAGGATTTTGTCCAGCAATTCATCGTCCAAGACGCGGTTTTCGACTTTCACCCATTCGCCGTCTGCTTCAGGGAAGCCGTTGCGGCAATATCCTGCCTGCTCGACAAAATCATAGACGGCATGGATGTAGCCGTTGATGCACAATGCGGCTATGGTGCAGGCATCATCCCATAAGATCAAGACATGATTGGGGATATGTTTGTCGGATACATCTTCGACATTGTAGATATGCAAGGCATCCAAAATCCCATCTTGCGAAGCGGCATAGAAGTAGCCCGTGTCGCCGTCGTCTTCAAAGACGACGCCATAAGGGATATGTTCGAAAAATGATTCTAAAACTTCGGGCGTGCCGACAGTAAAATTTTCGATTTCGGCAGTCCGATACAGGGGTAATTGTGCCATTGGGTAACGCTCTCTTTGTGGGAATACTCAAATTACAATTCGGCAATCTCAATCGCTTCACCCGAAGCCGCGCTCAGTGCTTCGTTCAAAACATCGTAGAAATCCCGTCCGTCGCGCGTTGCCAGCCATTTGCCGTTTTGCTCGGCGAAATGGTAGCCGCCGCTTTTTGCGGCAATCCACAATTCCTGATTGGGCGTGTGGCGGTTGACGATGATTTGCGTGCCGTCCCCGGCTTCGATGGTCAGGACGTTTCCGGCAAACTGGCAGTCGAAATCCCAGCCGTTTTCGTCGATTTGGTCTTCGATGTGTTCGAACAATTCTTCGCTCATGCGGATGAATTCGCTTTCGGTCATCATGGCTTTTTGTGTGTTTTTTGTTTAAGATACCGAATCTTGCCACATTCGCGCTTATGAAGGAAGTTTACCGATGAAATACGGCGTATTTTTTGCGGCGGCAACCGCCCTCCTGCTCTCGGCCTGCGGCTACAAAGGCGACCTCTACCTGCCCAAAGAAGGCGACAAGGCGCGTTTCGGCGTGATCCAAACCGGCTTAAAAGTCCATTCTTCCAAAGAACCTACCAATCAAACCAACGATTAAACCTCACCAACATGACCCTGCATTGCGAACAAGTCCCCTATTCCCGCCTTGCCGAAGAATTCGGCACGCCGCTTTATGTGTACAGCCAATCCGCGCTGACCGAAGCGTTTGAAAACTACCAAACCGCGTTTGCCGCGCTTTCCCCGCTCGTCTGCTACGCCGTCAAGGCAAACGGTAATCTGAGCATCATCAAACACTTCGCCTCGCTGGGCAGCGGTTTCGACATCGTCTCCGGCGGCGAATTGGCACGCGTTTTAGCGGCAGGCGGCGACGCGGCGAAAACCATATTTTCAGGCGTGGGCAAAAGCGAGGCGGAAATCGAGTTCGCGCTTCATGCAGGCGTGAAATGCTTCAATATGGAAAGCATTCCCGAAATCGACCGCATTCAAAAGGTTGCCGAACGTTTGGGTAAAACCGCCCCCGTTTCCCTGCGCGTCAATCCCGATGTCGATGCCAAAACCCATCCCTACATCTCCACAGGCCTGAAAGCCAACAAATTCGGCATCGCCTACGCCGACGCGCTCGAAGCCTACCGCTATGCCGCCCGCCAAAGCCACCTCAAAATCATTGGCATCGACTGCCACATCGGTTCGCAACTGACCGACCTCAGCCCGCTCATCGAAGCTTGCGAGCGCATTTTGATTTTGGTTGACCGATTGGCGGATGAAGGCATCGTTTTAGAACATTTAGACTTAGGCGGCGGCGTCGGCATCGTTTATCGAGACGAAACCGTCCCCGATTTGGGCGCGTATGCCCAAGCGGTTCAAAAACTGATCGGCACACGTCGTCTGAAACTCATCCTCGAACCCGGCCGCAGCTTGGTCGGCAACGCAGGCTCTTTGCTGGCGCGTGTCGAGTTCGTCAAACACGGCGAAGAGAAAAACTTCGTCATGGTCGATGCCGCCATGAACGACCTCATGCGCCCCGCCCTGTATGACGCGTACCACCGTATCGAAGCGGTAGAACCAAAAAACATCCCGCCGCTGACCGCCGACATCGTCGGCCCGATTTGCGAAACCGGCGACTTCCTCGGCAAAGACCGCACCCTTGCCTGCGAAGAAGGCGATTTGTTGGTTATCCGCAGCGCAGGCGCATACGGCGCCAGCATGGCAAGCAATTACAATACGCGCAACCGGGCGGCGGAAGTCTTGGTGGACGGCGACGAATACCGGCTTATCCGCCGACGCGAAACCTTAGAACAGCAAATGGCAAACGAAATGGCTTGTTTATAAGATTTGATCGTTTATAGCCCATAAACCACCAAGCGGGTTTATGGGCTAAAGATTAAGTATAGTGGATTAACTTTAAATCAAAGCCTTTCAGTTTGGGGATGCGCTCCCTATCCGTTTTCAGACGACGGCGGATTCGGATTTGAAGTGCAACTTTCCATATGAGCTACACGCAACTGACCCAAGACGAACGATACCCTATCCAATATCTGTCCTTCCAATGCACCGTCGCCAAAATCGCCAAACAGCTTAACCGCCACAAAAGCACCATCAGCCGCGAAATCAAGCGGCACTGCAACCAAGGGCAGTAATGCGGCACCGAAAAAGCACAACGGCAAACCAATTTAGGTTTTCAGACGACCTTTTGCTATCGATGCCTCAAGACTCAAATATCTTGCATGATTTGTCCGTATTGGCGAAATGCTGCGCCTTGTCTTCACAAGTGCTTTCGATCGTTTCACACGATACTGTGACAAAGCTTTCGTTGATCTTCAATACCTTGGGATTTTGATCCGACCGCGCTACTGCCTTCAGGGTAAACCGCCCGTCCGGCGTACCTTTGGCGTCGCCTTGCACCTTGATGCAAAAATCGCCGATTTCCTTAATCGGCAAATCCGGCCATTGGGTGGAACTTTGTTTGAAACTTCCGTTTTTTTGATAAAAACGCTCCAGAAATTGGGCGTTTTCCAGCATGGCTGCCCGCACTTCCTGCAGCTTGGTATTTTCAACATATTTTTGGTAAGACGGGTAGGCAATCGACGTTAAAATCCCCACCATCATGATGGTAAAAACCAATTGAGACAAAGAAAATCCCCGCTGAATTTCCTTCATTCCGCCCCCTTTCGAAAAATAAACCGGACATTTCATCTTTATCGTTGTGTGGTATCAAAATGGGGATTGACGTTTTTTCACTTCAAAACCATACGGCGAAGTTGCCTTCGGCAAGCCCGAACTGTTTCTGAATCAATCCCTTATAAAATGTAAAATGAGGTCGGTATCTTATCGTCCTTATGGCGGGCGTTCAAACAATATCTGAATATTTCCTAGTTTACTATTTCTTGATGTATTTAATTCGCAACAGACACACCTGCGCCCGATTTATGCGGTGGACACACGAAGCCTGCCTGCGGGAACGGCTTTTGTCATTCGCGGTGGTAGGGATGGTTATGGAGGATGGAGACGGCGCGGTAGAGCTGTTCGGTCAGCAGGACGCGCACCATGCCGTGCGGGAGGGTGAGGACGGTGATGTTCATGGGTTTCCTTGGTCGGATGGGGTCGTCTGAAAGGTTTCAGACGACCTTCGTTTTGTATGTCAAATACAAAAGACGTTTCGATTAGCGGAAAGGGGCAGGGTCAGATGACAGAATGCAACTGAAAATTGTGAGATATCTTATCGACAGGGATTGGCTTGATGATGCTTGATGGCATGAGATAAAAAAATAACCGCCTTAGGCGGTTTTTGTGGTGGCCAGAGGCGGAATCGAACCGCCGACACACGGATTTTCAATCCGTTGCTCTACCAACTGAGCTATCTGGCCTTCATCTGCATTGCAGGGAAGTGGGCATTAAACCAAAAACAACGGGTTCATGCAAGGTTTATTTTGAAATGGTGCGGAGATATTTTATAAACTTTTGTTTTAGCTTAAATTAAATTTCGATGGTTTTCAACGAAATTCGCCAGATATTGGCTATCGACGCCCATAATTTTTTCCTTCGGGGAGGATTGTTGATTTCAGACGACCTATGTGTCGTTTTAAGATACAATCGCTTTTTTGTTTCTGAAGATATCTGTTTGATGTTGTATGATTTTTTAAAAGATATGTGGGATATTCTGCGTCTGCGCTATAAAAATCCTGCTGATTATTTCTATACACTGCCCGTCATTTTGGCGATTTTGCTGCTGTTGGGCATGATTAATGCGGCAGATATGTCGACCTTGCTCGGTGTCAGCACTGCGGCCGTCGTCTTTGGCGTGTTGGTTACCGTTATAAAGTGGCTGATTTTGAGCCGCGTGATGCGTCATGTTTTGAGCAGAAACGGCGCGCCGCGCCTGCCTTTATGGGGATTCATCTTGGCATCGGAAGCTTTGATGATTCCTGCGCTGCTTGTGTTTTATGTCCCGCAGATTACGCCGCTGCTGATGTTTTGGAAGACTTGGACGTTTTGGGCGCAGGCTGTCGGCTTGATGAAGATGGGACAGGTTAAAGTTTGGACGATATTCAAAGGCTATCTTTTGTACTTCTGCTGTATGGTTGTGATTATAGGGATTTTGATACAGCTGTTTACACTGGCTGGCTGGTTCGATAAAGCAACGCTAATGCAAAATTTTAATGCGTTAACGGCTGCTATGGAGCAGGCAAGATAAGCTAGGGGTCGTCTGAAAATCCACCCTTCTCGTTTTCAGACGACCCTCTTCCAAAGAAAAAACCTGCACGGTTGTCCGTGCAGGTTTTTGTTTCGCTTAGGTTGGGGCAACCTTACATCATGCCGCCCATTCCACCCATGCCGCCCATGTCAGGCATAGCTGGTTTTTCTTCAGGGATTTCGGCAATCATGCAGTCAGTCGTCAGCATCAGGCCGGCGATAGACGCGGCGTGTTGCAGCGCGGAACGGGTTACTTTGGCAGGGTCGAGTACGCCCATTTCGATCATGTCGCCGTATTCGCCGGAGCCTGCGTTGTAACCGTAGTTACCTTTGCCTTCCAACACTTTGTTCACCACTACGCTAGGCTCGCCGCCTGCGTTGGCAACGATTTGGCGCAGCGGAGACTCAATGGCGCGCAAGACGATTTGTACGCCTGCGTCTTGGTCGGCATTGCCGGTGTGCAGGTTTTCCAAAGCGGCACGGGCGCGCAACAGGGCTACGCCGCCGCCGGCAACCACGCCTTCTTCAACGGCTGCCCGGGTAGCGTGCAGCGCGTCTTCCACGCGGTCTTTTTTCTCTTTCATTTCGACTTCGGTAGCGGCACCGACTTTGATTACTGCCACGCCGCCTGCCAGTTTGGCAACGCGCTCTTGCAGTTTTTCTTTGTCGTAATCGCTGGTTGCGGTTTCGATTTGTTGGCGGATTTCGGCAACACGCGCTTCGATTTGGGCAGCGTCGCCGAAGCCGTCGATGATGGTGGTGTTTTCTTTACCGATTTCGATGCGTTTGGCTTGACCCAAGTCTTCCAAAGTGGCTTTTTCCAAAGACAGGCCGACTTCTTCGGCAATTACGGTACCGCCGGTCAGGATGGCGATGTCTTGCAACATGGCTTTGCGGCGGTCGCCGAAGCCCGGGGCTTTAACGGCAACGGTTTTCAGGATGCCGCGGATGTTGTTCACCACCAAAGTCGCCAAGGCTTCGCCTTCTACGTCTTCAGCGATAATCAACAGCGGACGGCTGGCTTTTGCCACTTGTTCCAAAACAGGCAGCAGGTCGCGGATGTTGCTGATTTTTTTGTCGAACAACAATACAAAAGGATTGTCCAGCGCAGCGATTTGTTTTTCCGCGTCGTTGATGAAGTAAGGGGACAGGTAGCCGCGGTCGAACTGCATACCTTCGACGACATCCAATTCGTTTTCCAAAGATTTGCCGTCTTCAACGGTAATCACGCCTTCTTTGCCGACTTTTTCCATCGCTTCGGCAATAATCGCGCCGACTTGTTCGTCGGAGTTGGCGGAAATCGAGCCGACTTGGGCGATTTCTTTGGAAGTATCGCAAGGTTTGGCGATGTTTTTCAGCTCTTCAACCAAAGCGGCGACGGCTTTGTCGATACCGCGTTTCAGGTCGGTCGGGTTCATGCCGGCGGTAACGTATTTCATGCCTTCGGCTACGATGGCTTGTGCCAGTACGGTGGCGGTAGTGGTACCGTCGCCCGCTACGTCGTTGGTTTTGGACGCCACTTCTTTCACCATTTGCGCGCCCATGTTTTCGAATTTGTCTTTCAATTCGATTTCTTTAGCGACGGTAACGCCGTCTTTGGTGATGTGCGGGCCGCCGAATGCGCGGTCAACCACTACGTTGCGACCTTTAGGACCCAAAGTTACGCGGACGGCGTTTGCCAGAGTGTTCACGCCGCTGACCATTTTTTGGCGGACTTCGTTACCGAACTGTACGTCTTTTGCTGCCATATTTTGATTCTCCTAATTTATTTAATACATTTGATTCTGTCTGAGGTCGTCTGAAAACCTTGTATGCCTTTTCAGACGACCTGTCGTTTTGAATGCACGGAATGCTTATTCCACAATCCCGAAAATGTCTTCTTCGCGCATTACCAACAGCTCTTCGCCGTCGGCTTTTACGGTTTGACCGCTGTATTTGCCGAAAATCACTTTGTCGCCGACTTTGACATCCAGCGGACGGCGGTTGCCGTCTTTACCGATTTTGCCTGCGCCCACGGCGATAACTTCGCCCATGTCGGGTTTTTCAGCGGCTGCGCCCGGCAAGACGATGCCTGATGCGGTTTTCTCTTCAGCTTCCAAGCGTTTGACGACGACGCGGTCGTGTAAAGGACGGATGGTCATGTTTTATGCTCCGATAAATAGTTTGAAAACAATCATCTGCCTTCAGCCGGCAGATGCGGTTTGAAAAATAAGGCGGCAAGTTTGTCAACAAACTTACCTGAACACAGCGGCAAATTAGGGTTCGGCCCGATAAATTCAAGGGAAGAAGTAAAAATTTTCTATGCGGGGTCGTCTGAAAACGGGCATGACAGATTGCGCACTATCTCTCAATACGGTTCAAACAGGCAGGCATTTTCAGATGAACTTTTCCAGTCGGCAAGCTTCAAATGGTTCTATCAGCAAAAGGCATGAAACGATGGATGCAAACCTATGTACGCCTTTACAAAATAATATCCTATCTTTAAAATAAATAGAAATTATTATTAATAAATAGTTTATTTAAAGAACTGAAACTTATCTAAAAAGGAAATTTACATGACTTCCCCCCTGTTCCGATTCAGCCTGCTTTCACTGGCACTCGCCGCCGGCTTTGCCCACGCGGAAAACGAAGCGAAAGAAAGCGTTACCCTTGATACTGTTACCGTAAAAGGCGACCGCCAAGGCAGCAAGGTCAAAACTAATATCGTCACCCTTCGTCAAAAAGACGAAAGCACATCAACCGATTTGCGCGAATTGTTAAAAGAAGAACCTGCCATTGATTTCGGTGGCGGTAATGGTTCATCTCAATTCCTAACGCTGCGCGGCATGGGACAGAACTCAGTGGATATTAAGGTGGACAATGCCTATTCCGACAGCCAAATGCTGTATCACCAAGGCCGTTTCATCATCGACCCAGCACTGGTCAAAATCGTCTCCGTACAGAAAGGCGCAGGCTCCGCATCTGCCGGTATCGGCGCAACCAACGGTGCGATTATTACCAAAACCGTCGATGCCCAAGACTTGCTCAAAGGTTTGGACAAAAACTGGGGGGTACGCCTCAACAGCGGCTATGCCTCTAATGACGGCGTAAGCTACGGCGCAAGCGTGTTTGGGAAAGCGGGCAACTTCGACGGCTTATTCTCTTACAGCCGCAACGATGAAAAAGATTACGAACCCGGTAAAGGGTATAGAAACAGCAACGGCGGCAAAACTGTACCATTCAGCGCGCTGGACAAACGCAGCTATCTTGCCAAAATCGGCGCAAACTTCGGCGACCACCGCTTAGTGTTAAGCCACATGAATGATCAACACCGGGGCATCCGCACCGTCCGTGAAGAATTTACCGCCACCGATAATCCTCGTCTGACTTTGGCACGCCAAGCCCCGACCTACCGCGAAACCAGCCTCTCCAACACCAATTTGGAATGGACGGCGCGCAACTTGGGCTTTGTTGAAAAACTGGATGCCAACGCCTACCTAATGAAAAACGAACGCTATTCCGCCGATGACAGCAAAAACGGCTACGCAGGCAATCTGCCCGGCCCGAACACGACCGTTATCGAAACCAAAGGCGCGAATTTCAATCTGGACAGCCGCATTGCTGAAAACACATTAATCAAATACGGTGTCAACTACCGCCATCAAGAAATCAAACCTCCGGTATTCTTCAGCGCAGCCTTGAGCAATCCGAAGAAAAGCGATGCCGGCATTTACGCCGAAGCCATCCACGACATCGGCGACTTTACCCTTACAGGCGGTTTGCGCTACGACCATTTCAACATCAAAACCCATGACGGCAAATCCGTTTCCGACGGCACAGTCAACCCGAGCTTCGGCGTGATTTGGCAGCCGCACGAACACTGGAATCTCAGTGCCAGCCACAACTACGCATCCCGCAGCCCGCGTCTTTACGATGCGATGCGTCAACATGGACGCGGAAATTCCATCACATCGATTGCAGACGGCACTAAAGCCGAACGCGCCCGCAATACCGAAATCGGCTTCAACTACAACAACGGCAGCTTTGCCGCCAACGGCAGCTACTTCTGGCAAAAAATCAAAGATGCCGTCGCAGGTCCGCAGCAACGCCATGATGCCGCAGGCAATCCGATTGCAGGCGTACGCGAAATCGTCAATGCGGGCTACATCAAAAACCATGGCTATGAATTGGGCGCATCCTACCGCACAGGCGGCCTACTGGCTAAAGTCGGCGTAAGCCACAGCAAACCGCGCATCTACGACACCCATCCTGAAAACCTGTTAAGCGCAAACCCCGAATTTGCCGTACAGACCGGCCGCACTTGGACAACCTCCCTCTCCTACCGCTTCCAAAATCCGAATTTGGAAATCGGCTGGCGTGGTCGTTACCTCCAAAAAGCCTCCGGTTCGGTATTGGTTCGCGACAAGGGTGAAGTCAAACGCAAAGGCTACGGCGTGAACGACATATTCGCCAACTGGAAACCGCTGGGCAAAGACACGCTCAACGTCAACTTCGCAGTCAACAACGTGTTCAACAAGTTCTACTATCCGCACAGCCAACGCGGCGAAACCTTGCCGGGCATCGGCCGCGATGTTCGTCTAAGCGTTAACTACCGCTTCTAAGAACCGCGTAAAAACAAAGACGTCGTCTGAAAACCCTTTACTGTTTTTCAGACGACGTCTTTCTGTTTGGAAAACCGTGTTTACCGGAAGACCGTTTGTTCAAATGTTCCTTTGGATCGCCTTGTCGCGTTTCGCTTCGATTGAGTGAATGTATTGCATCAGCGTTTGAATAAAAACGGCCAAATCACGCTGCCTTCAGATTACCTCAACTCATTTTTTAATTTTTATCTGATAAAATTTCTTCTGATCCTTACTTTCAAACCAGCCTACTGCGCCTCTTACATAATAAGATATTTCAACCGTAATATCCTGTTTGGTTATTGGAGTTCCGAAAATAACCGTTTCATTGTCCCATTTCCCAGTTACAGAGGAAACAGATAAACCCGAATCTTCAGGCGTAATGGTTGCGCGAAAAGAGTCAGGATATGATCTAAGCCCGCCGGTAAAGTTTACGCTTACTGAATAAGGTTGATTAAATTCTGCATCAGGCAATGATTCGACTTTGTGGGTTAAAGTACAGCTAGTGGCGAAGCAAGCTAGAGCAAATATAAACAATCTTTTCATTTTCTTTTTTCCTATGTTATTGCTCCAAAAACTATTGCCCCGAAGCCGGCGTTTAAAAACTTCTTTAAAGTTCTCTCTTTTTTGGATTCACTAAAATCTGTAAGATTCTTAAGCATCCCCAGTAAATAGTTTCAAATTTACTGTATCAGTCAGCCTGCTATATTGGTCAATTACTTCTCCTGTCACGAATGGCGGTTGGTTTTAGTGAAATACAGCGATATTTCGATTTGCTCCTTCAACCGGCAAATTATGCCAACTCTTCCCTCACGATTTCACGCCGCTTTCCTTGAGGATCAATAAGCTCAATGGTAATCGCATCCATACCATCCTGCCGTAGGCGATCAAAATCTATAATTTCACCATTTATCAGCTCTATTTTGCCGTTTTCATCGCAAAAATCTTCGCGTTCGGCTTCATAGTCGATATTGAAGAAGGCATGAACTTCAATTTGGTACAGCGTGTCATCCAAATCTTGCAGGGGGCGATTATTCAGAGAATCTTCAGAATGTTCATCGCACAACATGGCGTTGTAGCCGTGCCTACCGCCATCAAACAGTATAATTTCCTGCCCGCTTTCAGGCTCAACGGCGACAACTTTAACCGAAGCGTTGTCTGTATCGGTGATCAGGTCGTCGTAAAATTCACCGTAATAACGGATGTAGAAACGGTTTGAACCATTATGGGCTATGGCAAAACAGTACTCGATACCGTCGAAACTATGCAGACTGTCAGCGTGAATATAAGGCTGCAAGTGGGTAGGGACGGGCATGATGGGTTCTCCTTTTCTCTAGGGAGTCTTCAGTTTCACAGAAAATTTGTTACTTTCAGAAGATTTGTTTTCAGACGACCTCAAAGTCACCTAAAAGTTTATCTTATATACCACGACACTTCAAAAGCCAAATACTTCAATTCTCACAGATGACACGCAAGTCCAACCTCTATTTGAAATGCAATAGACAATAAAAAATCCTGCATATTGCTATGCAGGATTTTTTATTTGGGGTGGCTGATGGGGCTCGAACCCACGACAACTGGAATCACAATCCAGGGCTC
>CAUSKT010000073.1:0-11791 GCA_963532335.1 uncultured Neisseria sp.
TATAGTGGATTAACTTTAAACCAGTACGGCGTTGCCTCTCCTTAGCTCAAAGAGAACGATTCTCTAAGGTGCTGAAGCACCAAGTGAATCGGTCTGTACTGTCTGCGGCTTCGTCGCCTTGTCCTGATTTAAATTTAATCCACTATCTATTTATAACAATATGAAAAATCTCATTTTCTGGCTTGCGCTGTTGGCTGCGGCTTTTGGTTTTTTTTATTATCAGCAAAACCATAGAATTTCTCAGGACGAGCTGATTCATGCTGAGTCACCGCATGACAGGTCTTCCGTGTCTTCATTCGGCGGATTGGCTTACCTGAATTTTCTACGTGCAGGCGCGGGGCTGCCGACTTTGGCGCATTCGTCGGTTTTAGAGAAATCCGCCCGTAATCATGCGCGTTATTTGTTGCAGAACCCCGAAGACGGTCATGACGAACGTCATCGCAGCAATCCGTTTTTTACCGGTTACCGCCCGAATGAACGCGCCCGCAAGGTCGGTTATCTTTATGATGGCGTACATGAAAATATCACCACCGGTTTTTATCCGTATCCTGAAGATATGGATACCAATTTGCCGGTTCAGCAGCAGATTGACGGTTTGATGACCGCTATTTATCACCGCTTCTCTCTGTTGGAACAAGGCATTGATGAAGCCGGTGCGGCATTTGAGCATCGTGATGGGCGCATATCGGTCGCCATCAATCAGGGAAATCATCAGTTTAATTTTTATTGCGGTTTAGGCAGGGTTTATCCTGAACCGGGGCGGCGTTATTATCAGAATGCCTGCAACAACAATGCCATTGTTTATGCGGACGAAGTCAAGGCGCAACGCGAGTTCTTATATGTCGTTTATCCGCAAGGTGATTTTGCCATGCCGGATTTTCACGGCGAACACCCCGATCCCATGCCAGGTTACGAATTTACCGGCGACCCGGTCAGCATCGCTTTTTCGGAATCTGCCGGAAAAATCAAAATGCGGTCGTTCAAGCTTTATCAGGGTAAATCCGAGATAGAGAAGGTCAAGGTGTTGACGGCAAGCAATGATCCGAATCAAACGTTTTCTGATCGTCAATTTGCCTTATTTCCTCTGTCGCCTTTGGAATACGATACCGCGTATCGTGCCGTATTCGAGTATGAGCGCAATGGCAAATCTGAAAAAGCCGAATGGACTTTCCGAACGAAAAAGCCTGATTATCCTTACTTTATCGTTAAAGGTGGCGAAAAATTGGCAGTTGAATCGGGTAAGAAATATTTCATTCATTGGAAGGATTTTTGGTGTCAGCGGGAATGCGAGGAGTATGTTTACCGCCAACGTGGCAAAGCGAAACTCGAAGTCATGGAGCGTCAGATCGGCGGTATGGTGGTACGGGTTACCGGAGACAAAGGCGATGATGTCCGGTTAACGCCGAAAGAAGAAAATGATAAAGCGGTCTTACTTTATATCTGGCAATAGGCAATCAAGGTCGTCTGAAACCCAAACAGGTTTTCAGACGACCTTATTTATATGCAACAAGACAAAGCAGGGTAGGGCAAGATACTTTATTGTTTGGGTGAACCGTAAAACTGTTAGAATAGCGGAAATTTTATTTCTTGTTTCTCAAACAATGATCCGCCATCCGAAAATTGCCGCCCATACGCGTTATGCCTTTATCTGTATCGGACTACTGATGATGCTTTCTTTCCTGATATATGTGGTTTTGGCAGTGTTTGATTTGGGCTTGGATATGTCGATGCGGATTGCGCTGATCCGTTTTTCGCTCATTTTAATCTTGCTGTTTGCGTTTTTGGGCGGCGTTTTTTCAATCCGGGTAGCGGTGCTGCGAAAGAAAATGAGGGTATGACATGAACCAAGTTGATAACAACATTCCTGAAGAAATCCGTTTGCAACATGACCGATCGGCTTTGGTTTTGGTTTATCGCGGCGAACGCAAAACCCTTCCTGCCGAATTTCTCCGCGTTTACTCTCCAAGCGCCGAAGTGCGCGGACATGGTGCAGGACAAGATGTCTTGCAGACAGGTAAAGCAGAAGTTACGATTTTTGATTTAGACCCTGTCGGTCAGTATGCGCTCAAAATTACTTTTTCAGACGGTCATAATAGCGGTTTGTATGACTGGGCTTATCTTTACAAATTGGCTTACGATTATGATGCGCTTTGGCAGGATTATCTCCGCAGGTTAAAAGAAGCCGGAGCCTCCAGAATACCGAGTGCCGCCGATCTTGTTGCCGGTAAAAAGCACTCCTGCGGCAGCGACGGTTGTGGCGGGCATCATTGATTACTGAGCGTGTTTGTTCTTTTTGAAGCGGCATTGTGACGGACAGCAGGATGTCGGCAAAGCATGCTCTGTTCCTCGCTTGAAAAAATATATCAGCCTGTCGGATGTCAAACAAAATCGGCTGGAAAGATACGGTCTTGAGGGTACAATGCCACTACATGGGCGAGTTGCGCTGTTATCTGAATAAAAAAGATTATTTAGCCATCCATTTGATAGACTATGTCAAGCTGGTCCGCAAAAAGCACATCGTGAATGATGATAAAAACGCCATCACCTTCAGAGATGAAATTTCAGCATTCGGCGTAGCCATGGACAAATTGAAAGACAGGTTTGCCTCTCAATGATTAAACTTTCAGACGACCCCTAGAGCAAGGTCGTCTGAAAATCGAAATACCGTTTGAACCATATTGATTTCAGATTATTTTAGGAAAGCACCTCTATGAGCGACCACAAAACCCATTTCGGTTTCACCACCGTAAACGAAGAAGAAAAGGCAGGTAAAGTGGCCGAAGTGTTCCATTCCGTAGCCAAAAACTACGACATCATGAACGATGTCATGTCTGCCGGCCTGCACCGTGTTTGGAAACATTTCACCATCAATACCGCCCGTCTGAAAAAGGGCGATAAAGTGCTGGATATCGCCGGCGGTACCGGCGACCTGTCGCGCGGCTGGGTCAAGCGTGTGGGCAAAGAGGGCGAAGTGTGGCTGACCGACATCAACTCATCCATGCTGACGGTAGGCAGAGACAGACTGCTGAATGAAGGTTTGATTCTACCCGTATCGCTGGCCGATGCCGAAAAATTGCCGTTTCCCGACAACTATTTCAATCTGGTTTCCGTTGCTTTCGGTTTGCGCAACATGACCCACAAAGATGCCGCGCTCAAAGAAATGTACCGCGTGCTCAAACCGGGCGGAACGCTCTTGGTGTTGGAATTTTCCAAAGTCTACAAACCACTGGAAGGCGCATACGATTTGTATTCCTTCAAACTGCTGCCGGTCATGGGCAAACTTATTGCCAAAGACGCAGACAGCTATCAATATCTGGCAGAATCCATCCGCATGCACCCTGACCAGGAAACATTGAAACAAATGATGCTGGATGCCGGTTTCGACAGCGTTGATTACCATAATATGAGCGCAGGCATCGTAGCCTTGCATAAAGGTGTGAAATTCTGATGCCCGAATCGGCTGACTTATCTGTCTGATGCCCATAGCCTATTCCAAAGTATCGGGCTTATGTTGATGACTGAAAAAGGTCGTCTGAAAACCGATTGATAAGGTTTTCAGACGACCTTTGTTGTAAGAAATCTCTGAGTTGTACTGATATATAGCTGCCTGAAGGCGGCTGGTTGATAATCCTTTCATAAATGTTCATTCATAAATGTTTCAATACACAGCCGCCCGAAGGCGGCTGGATTGTTGTTGCCGTTGGTACGGTTTTGGCGGTTACTGTTTCAACACACAGCCGCCCGAAGGCGGCTGGCCCAAACCAAATTCTTGTCTAGCCTTTGTACAGCGGTTTCAACACACAGCCGCCCGAAGGCGGCTGGTTCCCAACCGCCCATTTCCTGCAAAGCGGCGAGCGGTTTCAACACACAGCCGCCCGAAGGCGGCTGGCCTTTATCTCGATTTAGATAATATGAGTATTTTCGAGTTTCAACACACAGCCGCCCGAAGGCGGCTGGGCTTGCGGAATCGCCCATAAGGTCATTGAGAGCGGTTTCAACACACAGCCGCCCGAAGGCGGCTGGGGTTCGGAATAGGGGTCATACAGCAACCGGCACGGTTTCAACACACAGCCGCCCGAAGGCGGCTGGCGGAATCATCCGTATCCATCGCACCAATCCACGCAGTTTCAACACACAGCCGCCCGAAGGCGGCTGGGTACGGTATGAGCAGACGATTACCCGGAAGCTGTTGTTTCAACACACAGCCGCCCGAAGGCGGCTGGCATCACGGTTGACCCGGCGTGGGAGGGCGACGACGTTTCAACACACAGCCGCCCGAAGGCGGCTGGTCCGAAACCGCTTCCGCCGCCCGCTCCGTCAAAAGTTTCAACACACAGCCGCCCGAAGGCGGCTGGGCACTGCGGGCACGTTAGCTCCCCGCACAACCCTGAGTTTCAACACACAGCCGCCCGAAGGCGGCTGGATGGTAGGTGCAAGTAAGCGCGTCTATCACGGCGCGGTTTCAACACACAGCCGCCCGAAGGCGGCTGGGTCTTTTTGTCAAATACGAAAAGACCAAATCATATGTTTCAACACACAGCCGCCCGAAGGCGGCTGGATGGCAGGCTACTACGCCCAAGAGGACAAGGCCCAGTTTCAACACACAGCCGCCCGAAGGCGGCTGGTTCATCTCATTCCTAACCTTTGTCGCCCTCAAAACGTTTCAACACACAGCCGCCCGAAGGCGGCTGGCATGGTCGAGACGCGGCGATGCTTGTCTATGGTATGTTTCAACACACAGCCGCCCGAAGGCGGCTGGATACTACTCATGCGGGATTTTCTATTTCCGAGACGGGTTTCAACACACAGCCGCCCGAAGGCGGCTGGACACGGATTACATCCCCGCATTGCATACAACAATAAGTTTCAACACACAGCCGCCCGAAGGCGGCTGGGGCTTCGTATCAAAGCAGGAACGCGCATTCTTGGTTTCAACACACAGCCGCCCGAAGGCGGCTGGTTTGATGTCATGGATACTGTTCTAGGCAGACAAATGTTTCAACACACAGCCGCCCGAAGGCGGCTGGCCAAACCAAATTCTTGTCTAGCCTTTGTACAGCGGTTTCAACACACAGCCGCCCGAAGGCGGCTGGGTTTATTGTAATTTCCTTGATTGTTGGTCAGGAAGTTTCAACACACAGCCGCCCGAAGGCGGCTGGGACGGTCTGGGCAATCCCGCACTGGTCGCTGCCATGTTTCAACACACAGCCGCCCGAAGGCGGCTGGGACAACAGCAACGGCGAACCGCTGCTATACATCACCGTTTCAACACACAGCCGCCCGAAGGCGGCTGGAGCGGCAATACCGCCCGCTTCGGCAAAATTATGTTTGTTTCAACACACAGCCGCCCGAAGGCGGCTGGTTTTTCAGCGTTGGCTTTTTGTGTGTGATATTGGGTTTCAACACACAGCCGCCCGAAGGCGGCTGGCGCTTAAACTCGCCGCGTTTGACTAAATAAAACGGGTTTCAACACACAGCCGCCCGAAGGCGGCTGGCATTTGGATGTTAGCCCCTCAGCAGTTACTCAGTGGTTTCAACACACAGCCACCCGAAGGCGGCTGGGCAGCCTTTGGGCTTCATTTTTGTCTTTGGTGCGAGTTTCAACACACAGCCGCCCGAAGGCGGCTGGGATTTGGGACAACAAACTATGGCGCGTTGTTCCTGTTTCAACACACAGCCGCCCGAAGGCGGCTGGCACTACGACCTGCACTTTCGAGCTGTCTATGATGATGTTTCAACACACAGCCGCCCGAAGGCGGCTGGTACCGTTGCTGTCACGTCCGAATGTGATTTGGATTTGTTTCAACACACAGCCGCCCGAAGGCGGCTGGGACGGGCGAGCCTCTCCATTTGAGCTTCCATAAGGTTTCAACACACAGCCGCCCGAAGGCGGCTGGTGTCCGTTGAATTTTTTAACGCCGACGATGTGGCCTTGTTTCAACACACAGCCGCCCGAAGGCGGCTGGGGTCAAGAGAGTACGCCCGCGAACCGTACCGCCCTGTTTCAACACACAGCCGCCCGAAGGCGGCTGGGTATTTATTCTTAACTTCGCAATCCCAAAGGAAGGGTTTCAACACACAGCCGCCCGAAGGCGGCTGGTGCGCGACAGCCAGCGCAAAGCGGTTCTGACCGTAGTTTCAACACACAGCCGCCCGAAGGCGGCTGGGAGCTTGTGGAGGAGACAGGGCTTAAGCGCAAGATGTTTCAACACACAGCCGCCCGAAGGCGGCTGGGCACCGCAAGCGCATTCAGCGCAGCCTTGACCGTTTCAACACACAGCCGCCCGAAGGCGGCTGGGATGAACCGAGCAATGTCTTCTTGTTGCTCGGTCGGGTTTCAACACACAGCCGCCCGAAGGCGGCTGGAGTCCTTGATTGTCCTGAACCGCAGTAAGGTGATTGTTTCAACACACAGCCGCCCGAAGGCGGCTGGCAGCAAGATGCCGTAACCTACGACATGAACGCAAAATTTCAACACACAGCCGCCCGAAGGCGGCTGGGACAGCCTGACGCGCAAGACAACATCGCCGCCCTGTTTCAACACACAGCCGCCCGAAGGCGGCTGGTACCAAGCGTAGGCGACCGCACCGCGAACGGCTGGTTTCAACACACAGCCGCCCGAAGGCGGCTGGCGCTCTAAAAAACACGATAAATGCCACACCAAAATAGTTTCAACACACAGCCGCCCGAAGGCGGCTGGGGTCGCCTTTGACGGCTTGATAGGCTTCGTAGGCGTTTCAACACACAGCCGCCCGAAGGCGGCTGGCTCGTACTTCTCAATCTCGCCGCGGTTCACTTCCTTGTTTCAACACACAGCCGCCCGAAGGCGGCTGGTATGGTTCTTGGCTTTGGCAATGCTTGGCGCGGCTTGTTTCAACACACAGCCGCCCGAAGGCGGCTGGGCTGCACGATTGGGCATTGATAACACACCAAATGTTTCAACACACAGCCGCCCGAAGGCGGCTGGGCCGCAACCGAGACAGCGGCATACGGCCAATCGGTTTCAACACACAGCCGCCCGAAGGCGGCTGGTCCCGCGCACGACGGCGCGGGTGCTTTTGGCTTTCTGTTTCAACACACAGCCGCCCGAAGGCGGCTGGCGTCGGGATAAAGGTTTTCCGTCATACCGACGTTGGGTTTCAACACACAGCCGCCCGAAGGCGGCTGGGCTCGCCTTTTCAGCATATATGTGTGCGACATAGTTTCAACACACAGCCGCCCGAAGGCGGCTGGCAAATGATTTCAAACAATTAGCTTCAATTATTGATGTTTCAACACACAGCCGCCCGAAGGCGGCTGGAATAAGGAAAATGAGTTTCCCGCAGGAAGTATGGTTTCAACACACAGCCGCCCGAAGGCGGCTGGTGAATGACCTACAAGATGGAGAAACTGTAATTACTGTTTCAACACACAGCCGCCCGAAGGCGGCTGGAGCCAGGCTTGCCGTCAGGATTGGGGTCGGGTTGTGTTTCAACACACAGCCGCCCGAAGGCGGCTGGATTCCTGATATAAATTTAGCAATCAACTTAAAACACCAGTTTCAACACACAGCCGCCCGAAGGCGGCTGGGATAACACGAAATCGTTTGCAACTTCGATATTCTCGTTTCAACACACAGCCGCCCGAAGGCGGCTGGGATGCCCCTAAACCAGTGCAAGGTTTGTTATGTTGTTTCAACACACAGCCGCCCGAAGGCGGCTGGCTTCTTACTGCCGATTACGCACAGCACCTCCAAGGTTTCAACACACAGCCGCCCGAAGGCGGCTGGTATATAAATCAACGCCCCATGCGTATTCCAGGTCATGTTTCAACACACAGCCGCCCGAAGGCGGCTGGAACATCACAAAATTTTCGGTCACGCCTACGCGCGGTTTCAACACACAGCCGCCCGAAGGCGGCTGGGCCGCGCAGTTCGCGCACCTCATTTGCGAGGGCTTGGTTTCAACACACAGCCGCCCGAAGGCGGCTGGGGGCTTCATCATCCCAGCCAGCACCCAAGTCAGACCAGTTTCAACACACAGCCGCCCGAAGGCGGCTGGAACCTGCGGTTTGCCAGTACGGCGGGTCGGCGTAGTTTCAACACACAGCCGCCCGAAGGCGGCTGGGTCTGAGCCATTCCATCGGGCGACGTATCCGGCTGTTTCAACACACAGCCGCCCGAAGGCGGCTGGCACTGATTTTTTCAATCTCCTCTCTAAGGTCGTCTGTTTCAACACACAGCCGCCCGAAGGCGGCTGGGCTTTTGCAAGGTCATGACGACTTGCGCCAGCGCGTTGTTTCAACACACAGCCGCCCGAAGGCGGCTGGGATGTTTTCATTGATGGCATTGGATTTTTGCTTGGAGTTTCAACACACAGCCGCCCGAAGGCGGCTGGTGGAGCAAGAGAATAAATTGCTTGATGTGGTAAATGTTTCAACACACAGCCGCCCGAAGGCGGCTGGAAGAGATGAATGACAGTTTAGCCTTGCCCCTGAGGTTTCAACACACAGCCGCCCGAAGGCGGCTGGTACCGTTCCAGCGTTCGGTTTGTTCATATTCGGCGAGTTTCAACACACAGCCGCCCGAAGGCGGCTGGGGCGAGGGCGGTTAAGCCCTGCCCGTCAATGTAGTTTCAACACACAGCCGCCCGAAGGCGGCTGGGCCTCCGCCTCCGCTTATGGCTTTTTGCTCGTGTTTCAACACACAGCCGCCCGAAGGCGGCTGGGTCGCTTAGGTATTCCAAACGTACCATCTGCCGCTGTTTCAACACACAGCCGCCCGAAGGCGGCTGGCAGGTGTTTCGAAAACAACGCCTACGTCATTAGTAGTTTCAACACACAGCCGCCCGAAGGCGGCTGGACCGTTCCAACGTTCGGTCTGTTCATATTCGGCGAGTTTCAACACACAGCCGCCCGAAGGCGGCTGGACTAACACCAGCCGCCCGCAAGGGCGGTTTATTTGGTTTCAACACACAGCCGCCCGAAGGCGGCTGGGCCCCAATGTAGATAGCGAGGTCTACAGTATTCTGTTTCAACACACAGCCGCCCGAAGGCGGCTGGTTCGATGCGCTCGGTTGCCTCCTTGCTGTATTTGCGGTTTCAACACACAGCCGCCCGAAGGCGGCTGGATCGGCGGCGCGGGCTTGCTGTCCAATCGAGATGTTTCAACACACAGCCGCCCGAAGGCGGCTGGAATCCGACTATACGCCCTATACACATTACACAACATGTTTCAACACACAGCCGCCCGAAGGCGGCTGGTCGGCGTTATCCTTGCCGCTCAGATACCCAAACAGGTTTCGACACACAGCCGCCCGAAGGCGGCTGGCCCGTTCGAGTATCGTCGCCGACTTTTCACACTTGGCGTTTCAACACACAGCCGCCCGAAGGCGGCTGGCTACGGATAAGGCGATGGTCGAGCAATACAAGATTGTTTCAACACACAGCCGCCCGAAGGCGGCTGGGGCTTATGCCTTTATCGGCAAGGCCGATGATGTGGTTTCAACACACAGCCGCCCGAAGGCGGCTGGAGCCACTTGCATTCATCAGTTGACCGCCTTCTGAAGTTTCAACACACAGCCGCCCGAAGGCGGCTGGTCAAGGTTTTCGTGCAGATATTGTTTCTTAATCTCGTTTCAACACACAGCCGCCCGAAGGCGGCTGGCCCGATGGTCGGCTGACCTAGCACATCACGAAGCCGTTTCAACACACAGCCGCCCGAAGGCGGCTGGCAGGCGCGTAACCTTCTCTTTGTACGCCTTCTTGTTGTTTCAACACACAGCCGCCCGAAGGCGGCTGGCGGTATTGTCGTTAACGTTGGCTGAAGCCATGCTGTTTCAACACACAGCCGCCCGAAGGCGGCTGGGTTAGCTGGCCGCAGTATCTACTTGATAGAGTAGATGTTTCAACACACAGCCGCCCGAAGGCGGCTGGAGCCCACTGAAGTAGCGAACTACTGGTGTCAAGGTGTTTCAACACACAGCCGCCCGAAGGCGGCTGGGCATCAGTTATGCTTGATGCAGTCAGTGTAGGGATGTTTCAACACACAGCCGCCCGAAGGCGGCTGGCGTAGCAGCCTGTCAAGCCTATTACAAAACGCTTTTGTTTCAACACACAGCCGCCCGAAGGCGGCTGGCTTCACAAGCGGGCTGTTTGTGTTGGCGGATGATGGGTTTCAACACACAGCCGCCCGAAGGCGGCTGGGCTTTTCAGTCAACACCCGCTCGCCGGTCTTCAAGTTTCAACACACAGCCGCCCGAAGGCGGCTGGCTGTCCATAAGTCAGATAAAAATTCCAACACAACAAGTTTCAACACACAGCCGCCCGAAGGCGGCTGGGAAAACGGACACATCACGTCTTTGGAAGCATACGTTTCAACACACAGCCGCCCGAAGGCGGCTGGAGAAGTCAATTTGTCAAACTGGAGCAAGTTCGACGTTTCAACACACAGCCGCCCGAAGGCGGCTGGGTCGGTGCAGCATATAGCCATGACCGCAACATGCTGTTTCAACACACAGCCGCCCGAAGGCGGCTGGAAATAAACACTTAGGCTACGAATTGGCCAAGAAAGTTTCAACACACAGCCGCCCGAAGGCGGCTGGATGAGATACGACCAACGTTTGAGATAGTGGATTCTGTTTCAACACACAGCCGCCCGAAGGCGGCTGGCCGCCATCGGCGCGATTCCGCGCGTATGCGAGACCGTTTCAACACACAGCCGCCCGAAGGCGGCTGGGCGCAATCTGCCGTAAATATCGCAAGACATATGGGTTTCAACACACAGCCGCCCGAAGGCGGCTGGGTTCTCAATCCAAAACGCCTTTTCTTGTAGCGTGATGTTTCAACACACAGCCGCCCGAAGGCGGCTGGGTTTTCATTGCCGTTAATCTCTTTATGCCAGTTGGTTTCAACACACAGCCGCCCGAAGGCGGCTGGTCAGCCGTGACAAGTCGGAGGACGGCGAAATAAGCGTTTCAACACACAGCCGCCCGAAGGCGGCTGGAACCTGCGACCTTGTTGTCTGCCAGTTGGTTCGCCTGTTTCAACACACAGCCGCCCGAAGGCGGCTGGTCGGCAAGGATTGCCCAGCTACAACAAGAGCACCGAGTTTCAACACACAGCCGCCCGAAGGCGGCTGGGTCCCATCATATGTTAACCAAAATGGTCACGTTTACGTTTCAACACACAGCCGCCCGAAGGCGGCTGGACCCAACAGGAGCTAATCTGATATGAGTATAGAAGTTTCAACACACAGCCGCCCGAAGGCGGCTGGAAATCAGGAGTAATGCAATGGCAAAAATTATAATTGTTTCAACACACAGCCGCCCGAAGGCGGCTGGCAGTGCGATTCCAGAGCTACGAGATGTCAGGTGTGGTTTCAACACACAGCCGCCCGAAGGCGGCTGGAACAGCCTGATAAATTCCTCCGCCGTTTCAATCGACGTTTCAACACACAGCCGCCCGAAGGCGGCTGGTGTATGTCCTTTCATGGTTAGGCTATTAGGTTAAGTGTTTCAACACACAGCCGCCCGAAGGCGGCTGGCGCCGCCCGCGCGATTCCGCGCGTAGGCGAGACCGTTTCAACACACAGCCGCCCGAAGGCGGCTGGTGTGTGTCATGCCGCCATGATTCCCAGACCTGCCGTTTCAACACACAGCCGCCCGAAGGCGGCTGGCACTTTCACAAGCAAAGACGATGCCGCCACTGAAAAGTTTCAACACACAGCCGCCCGAAGGCGGCTGGCTAGAACCCGCGGAATAACCCGCATCAACATTAAAGGTTTCAACACACAGCCGCCCGAAGGCGGCTGGTT
>CAUSKT010000074.1:0-11683 GCA_963532335.1 uncultured Neisseria sp.
AGTACGGCAAGGCGAGGCAACGCCGTACTGGTTTAAAGTTAATCCACTATAAAATAACTTGATAAAGATAAACAAGAATAATCTGTTCTAAATCGTCCTGAGACAAAAGGTCGTCTGAAAACCGGTTTTCTAGTTTTCAGACGACCTTTATGCTTTTGAGGCTCAGTTCAACCTATTTCTTCAAAATATATTTGCGTACGGCGGCGTTGTGTTCTTCCAGATTATGGCTGAATTGGCTCAAGCCGGTGCCGTCCATTTTGGAGACGAAATAAAGGTATTTTTCATTCGACGGATGCGCGGCGGCTTCAAGGGCGGCTTTGCTCGGCAGGGCGATGGGGGTCGGGGTTAAGCCGCTGCGGGTGTAGGTGTTATACGGCGTATCGCGCTGGAGGTCGGCTTTTCGGATTTTGCCTTTGTACGCGCTGCCCATACCGTAAATCACGGTCGGGTCAGTCTGCAGACGCATACCAATGTTGAGGCGGTTGACGAATACGGAAGCAACATGGGCGCGGTCGTCTTCGTGGGCGGTTTCTTTTTCAATCAGGCTCGCCATAATCAGCATTTCATACGGATTTTTGTAGGGCAATCCGCTTTGGCGATCTTCCCAAGCGTCGTTCAGACGACGTTGCATGGTTTGATAAGCGGTTTGGTAGATTTGCAAATCGCTGCTGCCTGCGTCGATTTCATAGCTGTCGGGGAAAAACTGGCCTTCGGGATTACTGCTGAGCGCGTCAGGGGCAATCGCCTGCATGAGTTCGGCATCGCTCCAGCCGCGTGTTTTGTGTTCGATGTCGGGCGTGTTATCGATGATTTTACGCATGGTGGCAAAACGCGAACCTTCGACAATTTGAACGGTAACGGCATCGGGTCTGCCGTTGCGGATTTTCTGTAAAATGCCCCATGCGGAAATGTTGGAAGGGAGGCGGTACGAGCCGGCGTTGAGTTTATTGTGTGCGCCTATCAGGTAGGCGGCTGCGACCAGCACATGGCGGTTGTAAACGACTCCGTCTTCGGCAAGCGTACGGCTGACGGAAGAGATACCTTGGTTTTTGGCAATTTTGATGCGGTATGCTTTGCCGTTGTCTTTGGGAACGAACAGCAAGGCGGCGAACACGGCGGCAACGGCAACAAAAAATACCGCAAACCATTTCAACATTTTTTTCAGCATGGTAGGATTTTTGATTTGTGAACGTCGTGCGACAGTATAACCGAAATGCGCGCCTTCTTCCCTGCGCGCCCACCCGACGTATGTTTTTTCCGCCTCAGTGGTCGTCTGAAATAAAGGGTCGTCTGAATATGAATCTTCCGTCTAAATGCCAAGACATTGACTGGCAACAAGGCTGGTGGCAGCCTGCGCGCCGCGCGTTTTCTCCGAACTTCGAGCCGCGGGCAGAATCAGAAGCCGTGTCGCTGGTGGTTTTACACAATATTTCGCTGCCGCCTTTCGAATATGGGACGGGCGCGGTGGAAAAGCTGTTTACCAACCACATCGACCCCGACGAACATCCGTTTTTCAGCGTCATCCACACCTTGCGCGTTTCCAGCCATTTTCTGATCACCCGCGAGGGCGAGGCGGTGCAGTTCGTTTCTTGCAACGATATGGCGTACCACGCAGGCGTGTCGTCGTTTCGCGGACGCGAAAAGTGCAACGCATTTTCGGTCGGTATCGAATTGGAAGGCTGCGATTTCGAGCCGTTTGCCGAGGCGCAATATCAAACGCTGGAAACCCTGCTGCACGCGTTGGTCGGGCATTACCCCATCACCGCCGTTACCGGTCATCAGGACATTGCCCCCGGCCGCAAAACCGACCCCGGCCACTTTTTCGACTGGCAAAGATTGCAGGCGGCAGGTTTTCCGGTTGTCCGTTAATCGCTCAAAAATGCCATATAGCATTTTTCAGACGACCTAGCCCGATTTTGGGCTATCATTCTCGGCATTTGCTGTCAGAAAAGTTTATTTTCGTTATAATCGAGCATCCATACGGGACAATCCGTGTCCGACTCCGACGAACTTACTCGCGGCAATACGATTCCGCATACGCCCAAAGGCAAACCACCCCAGGCAACGAAGACGGAATGCCGCTCTTACAAAAAAGTGATTACCCATGATTTTCATCGTCTTAGGCTTGGCAGTCATCCTTGCCGTCATCGCCTACAATATGTACCAAGAAAACCAATACCGCAAACAGGTGCGCGAACAGTTCGGCCATTCCGACAAAGACGCGCTACTGAACAGTAAAACCAGCCATGTGCGCGACGGTAAAGAATCCGGCGGCAAAGGCCTGTTCGTCAAAAAAGCGAACAAAGCCCAAGAAGCCGCGCTGCGCAATCTGCAAGAACAAGACGAAATCTTCGCCGCCAAAGCCAAACTCGCCAAACCTTCCGCCATCAAAACCGATGTCGAGTTGGCGATTGAAGACGACTTTACCGACGAGCCGGTACAGCATACCGTCATCGGGCTGAACAACGAAATCACCACCCAAGCCGCCAGCGACGAGCCGGTCAACCTGCCGTCCGCCGCCAACCAACCTTTGGTCAGCTTGGACGAATTGTCTCAAGTCGAATTGCCGTGGTTTGACCCGCGCTTCGACTACCTCGCCTACATCGCCCTCTCCGAAGCGCAAGAGCTGCACGCCCTGCCCCGCCTGTCCAACCGCCACCGTTTCCAAATCATCGGCTGCACCATGGACGACCGCTTCCAAGTTGCCGAACCGATTCCGAGCGTTTATTACCAAGGTTTCGTCGTCGGCCTGCAAGCAGTCAGCCGCAACGGTTTGGCAACCCAAGAAGAATTGCAACAGTTCAACCAACAGGTTGACACCTTCGCCCAACTGATGGGCGGCAAAGTCCTCCACACCGATTTGGCAGCGTTTACCGAAGTCGCGCAGGCATTGGACACCTTCTGCGCCCGCGTCGATCAAACCATCGCCATCCACTTGGTTTCACACAGCAACATCAGCGGCGTCGAACTGCGCGCTTCTGTTGAAAACCTCGGCTTCGTATTGGGCGAAGACGGCGCATTCCACTACACCGGACAAACCGGCAGCCCGATGTTTGCCATCCATAGCCTCACAGGCGATGCTTTTACCAACGCCCTTTTGGACAACCAGTCCTACAAAGGCTTCAGCATGCTGCTCGACATCCCGCATGCGCCCGCCGGCGAAAAAACCTTCGACCTCTTCATGGACTTGGCGGTACGCCTCTCCGGTCAGTTGGGCTTGGATTTGGTCAACGACAAAATGGAGGAAGTTTCTACCCAATGGCTCAAAGACATTCGCAATTACGTCTTGGCACGTCAGGAAGAAATGCTCAAAGTCGGCATCAAACCCGGCAGCAAACAAGCCCTGCGCCTGTTCTCCTAAAATCGAATGCAATCAAAGCGGATATGTCGTTACGGCATATCCGCTTTTTTTCGGGTAAAATTCAGCTGTTTTCAACTTATCCTTTTTCAGACGACCTTTGCCCGTCCCATCATGTATAGTGGATTAAATTTAAATCAGGACAAGGCGACGAAGCCGCAGACAGTACAGATAGTACGGAACCGATTCACTTGGTGCTTCAGCACCTTAGAGAATCGTTCTCTTTGAGCTAAGGCGAGGCAACGCCGTACTGGTTTAAAGTTAATCCGCTATATCAGACAAAGGTCGTCTGAAAACATTCCTCCATGAATCCGACCGCACAACACATCCGCCACCTTACAGACCTCCTCAACCGCTACGCCTACGAATACTATACCCTCGACGCGCCCAGCGTACCCGATGCCGAATACGACAAATTATTCCGCGAACTCGAAGCGTTGGAACGAAACCATCCCGAACTCAAGCTGCCCGACAGCCCGACCCAGCGCGTCGGAGGCGAGCCTTTGGCGGGATTTGCCGAAGTGCGCCACGAAGTGCCGATGCTGTCGCTGACCAACGCCTTTTCCCCGCAAGATGAAAACGGCATGTTCGACCATGCCGAAATGTACGCTTTCGACCAACGCGTGCGCGACGGCTTGGACGGCGGCAATCCCGAATACGTTATCGAACCCAAATTCGACGGCCTCGCCATCAGCCTGCTCTACCGCGACGGCGTATTGGTGCAGGCGGCGACGCGCGGCGACGGCACGACCGGCGAAGACGTTACCCAAAATGTCAAAACCGTCGCCAATATTCCCCTACGGCTGCACGGCGAAAATCCGCCCGAACTCATCGAAGTGCGCGGCGAAGTGCTGATGCTCAAAGCCGATTTTGCCGCGCTCAATAAAAGACAAAACGAAAACGGGCAAAAACCCTTTGCCAATCCGCGCAACGCCGCCGCCGGCAGCCTGCGCCAACTCGATTCACGCATTACCGCGCAACGCAAACTGCACTTTTTCCCCTACTCCGTCGCCCGACAACAAGGCGGTTTTGTCGCGGAAGAACACATCCAAGAACTCGCCTATTTCCGAGAACTCGGCTTCAGCCTACCCGACGGCAATTTCGGCTGTTTCAAAAATATCGACGAAGTATTGGCGTTTTACGAACAAATGCAGCAAAAACGCCCCGAACTGCCCTACGAAATCGACGGCATGGTCGTCAAAGTCAACAGCTTGGCGCAACAGCGCGAACTCGGCTTCATCTCCCGCGCGCCGCGCTGGGCGATTGCCCACAAATTCCCCGCCGAAGAAGCCCTGACCGTCGTCGAAGCCATAGACGTACAAATCGGGCGCACCGGCGCGGTTACCCCCGTCGCCCGCCTGCAACCCGTATTCGTCGGCGGCGTCACCGTCACCAACGCCACCCTGCACAATCAAGACGAAGTATCGCGTAAAGACGTGCGCGTCGGCGACACCGTCGTCGTGCGCCGCGCCGGAGACGTAATTCCCGAGGTCGTGCGCGTGATTTTCGAACGCCGCCCGATGCAGGAAACCGCCGTTGCCGTTTCAGACGACCTCAAGCATCAGCAAGACGACCTGTTTGCCGAAACATCGTCTACCAATCAAACCCAATCTGTTCCGCTACACAAGCCCTACCGCCTGCCGACCCACTGCCCCATCTGCCGCAGCGAAATCGAACGCGAAGAAGGCGAAGCCGTCGCCCGATGCAGCGGCGGCATGCTTTGTCAGGCGCAACGCGCGCAAGGCTTAATCCACTTCGCCTCGCGCAAAGCCATGGACATCGACGGCCTCGGTCAAAAACAAATCGAGCAACTTGTCGCCCAAGACCTCGTCCGCCACTTCGCCGACCTCTACCGCCTCGACATCCCGACCTTGCAAAAAATGAAGGAAACGGCAGATAAAGGGTCGTCTGAAAACGAAAACGGCGACGCCGAAACGGTTTCAGGCGACTTGTCTGAATCCAATACCCAAAACGGCAAAAAACAGCCGACCAAGTGGGCGGAAAACATCCTCGCAGGCATAGAAGCCAGCAAAACGCCCGAACTCGCCCGCTTCCTGTTCGCGCTCGGCATCCGCCACGTCGGCGAACGCACCGCCAAAACGCTGGCGCAGGCATTCGGCTCGCTGGAACACGTCCGCCGCGCACCCGAACCCATCCTCGCCTGCCTGCCCGACATCGGCACCGTCGTCGCCCGCTCCATCGCCCACTTCTTCGCCCAAGACGCGCAGCAGGCGATGATAGACGAGCTGCTTGCCGCAGGCGTTGCCCCGCAAACCCAAGCCGTTACCATCCCGCCCGCCCGCCACGCCGAGCCGCAACGCTGGATTGCCCGCCTGCCCGGTTTCAAAATCAGCGAAAACAAAGCCCAAGCATTATGGGAACTCGCCGGCAAAAGCATAGAAGGCCTGCAAACCGACAAAGCCCTCCCTGCCGACTGGCAAATATGGCGCAGCGAACCACAAAACGCCGCCCTGCTCGAAAACCTAAAAACCTTCTTCTCCCAAACGTCGTCTGAAAACCAAGAAGCAACGATTTCAGACGACGTAAACGAAGCCGTAGCAGGCAAAACCTTTGTGTTAACCGGCACGCTGCCCACCCTCAAACGCGACCAAGCCCAAGCCTTGATCGAAGCCGCAGGCGGCAAAGTTTCCGGCAGCGTGTCCAAAAAAACCGACTACGTCGTCGCCGGAGAAGCCGCAGGCAGCAAGCTGGAAAAAGCCAATGCCTTGGGTGTGGCGGTATTGAGTGAGGAAGAGCTTCTGGCAATGCTGGATTAAGCATTTATTAAAGATACTCAAGGATGTGACCGAGCCAACTTCCCGACTGTCCAAATCGTTGATTCTGTTCTCAATCAATTTGGCAACTTATCGGGGAATGAACACTCTAAATCTGTTGAACGCCTTTTAAATGCCTTACCTTTTTGCCGCCGACAATGTGGCAACCAAGTCAAACCTAGACAACCGAGGTCGTCTGAATTTTCGATTCGACAATCAAATAGAAGGAAACTGAATGAAACCGATCAAAAAAGCCGTCTTCCCCGTAGCCGGTATGGGTACGCGCTTTCTGCCCGCTACTAAAGCCAGCCCAAAAGAAATGCTGCCCATCGTCGACAAACCGTTGATTCAATATGCGGTAGAAGAAGCAGTAGAAGCAGGCTGTACCGAAATGGTGTTCATCACCGGCCGCAACAAACGCAGCATCGAAGACCATTTCGACAAAGCCTACGAGCTGGAAACCGAGCTGGAAATGCGTCAAAAAGACAAACTGCTGGAACACGTCAAAGACATTCTGCCTTCCAACATTACCTGTCTTTACATCCGCCAGGCCGAAGCTTTAGGCTTGGGACACGCCGTATTGTGCGCCCGCGCCGCAGTGGGTGACGAACCCTTCGCCGTCATTCTTGCCGACGACTTGATTGACGCGCCCAAAGGCGCGCTGAAGCAAATGGTCGATATCTACAATCAAAGCGGCAACAGCGTTTTGGGCGTGGAAACCGTCGATCCGTCGCAAACCGGCTCGTACGGCATTGTTGAAGTGGAAAAACTGAAAAGCTTTCAAAGAATTACCAATATCGTTGAAAAACCGAAACCCGAAGAAGCGCCGTCCAACCTTGCCGTTGTCGGCCGCTACATCCTGACCCCGCGCATTTTCAGCCTTCTGGAAAACCTGCCGCGCGGTGCGGGCAACGAAATCCAACTGACCGACGGCATTGCCCGCCTATTGGATCACGAGTTCGTCCTCGCCCATGCCTTCGACGGCAAACGCTACGACTGCGGCAGCAAACTGGGTTATCTCGAAGCCACTGTTGCCTACGGCTTGAAACATCCGGAAACCGGCGCGCAGTTCCGCGAACTGCTGAAACAATACATCCCCCAATAAAGCAAATGACAAAAGGTCGTCTGAAAATTTCAGACGACCTTTTTGTTTGTACGGATACACGGTTTTCTGTGTATAGTGGATTAACTTTAAACCAGTACGGCGTTGCCTCGCCTTAGCTCAAAGAGAACGATTCTCTAAGGTGCTGAAGCACCAAGTGAATCGGTTCCGTACTATCTGTACTGTCTGCGGCTTCGTCGCCTTGTCCTGATTTAAATTTAATCCACTATAAAAACCGAAGTGTAATGCTTAAAGCTTAAAGCGGCCCCCGTAAATCTTCCTGCGTATTGCAGCTGAAAAAAACATGTTCCGAACCAAAATGCACCGATCTCGCCCGTTGCTGATGCAGCCAGCCGCTCAAGGTTTTCATTCCCGAATACAGATACGGGACGGTGCTTTGCAGGATTTGCGGACGGATATACATTACGTTGTAATGCGGCGTGACCGGTGTTTCCACATAAAACGCATTGCACAAAGGCGTGCGCTTGGAAACCGTTTCAAATTTCGCCACCAAATCAGGCGGCAGCGCAGGCATATTGCACGGCACCACCAGCAGCCAATCCGCCGCCGCAATCTGCAAATCATTGGCAGCCGTACACAAAGCCGCCAGCGGTCCCAAATGCTGCCATTGGCGCGAATCGGCAAAAATATGCGCACTACGGCGAGCATATTCTTCCAGATTCCGGTTGGCACTGATGGCGATGTGTTCAACCTGCGGACGCAACGCTTCAATAACATGATCAATCAAAGGTTTGTCACGCCACAATACTAATCCTTTATCCGTCCCTCCCATTCGCTCTCCCTGCCCGCCGGCCAATATCAATGCGAAGGTTTTCATTTTGGTAGTCCTTTGTGAAGTCGCTGGTTTTGTGTGCCCATACTGTTAATCGGCTGATTCTTATGTTTTTAATTCATAGGTGTTATGTTCCTACCGATTCCCTGCGAAATCGGTACATCATCCCAGGTCGTCTGAAAAGACGGTTGCCCTCGATAAAATTCATATAAAGTGAATTTTATCATAACACGATTTTACATTAAAGCGCATATCGCCTCATTCGCACCAAATTCCCCTTCGGACAGGTTGTTTCCCCGCCTAAAGGATGATATGTTTATAACATTTGGCAACAAAACGCCCTTCCTTTATTCCATGAGCTTACGAACCCTATTTTCAGGCGGCCTGAGCCTGTCCTCACGATTAAAACTGCTGACTGTCTTATGGGTTGGTTCGGCTTTATTGTCCGTCATCCTGACCCTGATTTTATCGCTGAGGCTGGAAAACGCAGCCACCGTCATTGATGATGCCGCAAGCTTGAGAATGCAGGTTTACCGTTTGGCCTATATGGCAAGCGAACGCACCCCGCAAGCACAAATCGACAACCAATTGCGCGAATTTGAAGGAACACTCCTGCGCATCACCCAAAGCGATGCCATCTATCCCCTGATGCCTTCGGAAACACCGCCGGCCTATGGCCTGATCCAATCCATGCTCTTAATCGACTGGAAATCAAACATCCAACCCGCGCTGAAACGTTACCGTAGACCGACGCAGATCGAACTCTACCGCTTTGCCGGCAATATCGAATTGTTCTTGCAGGCATTGGAAAACGCCAACGAAAAAAACACCTTATGGCTGCGCCGTTTCCAAATGGCGATGATGCTGATGATTTTTGTCGCCGCAGGTTTAATGATCGTATGGCACTACGCTTGGATTATCCGTCCGCTTGAAACCCTGCGCGACGGCGTGGAAACCATCAGCCAAGGCCGATTCGGCGTACAAATCGATACCGAACAGATTCAAGAGTTTGCGCAAGTCAGCAAAGGCTTCAATCAAATGAGCAGTCGTCTGAAAGTCCTCTATACCGATTTGGAAGGACAAGTCGCCAGACAAACCCAAGACCTCGCCCGTCAAAACCGTGACCTGACCCTGCTCTACCAAACCACGCGCGACCTGCACCAAACCCTAACCCCGCGCGAAGCGGCAGAAGAATTCCTCGCACGGACCCTGCCTGCCGTTTCCGCAAGCGCAGGCAGCATCCGCCTTTTAGACAACGACCGTAAAAACACAAACCTTATTGCCTCCATCGGACTGTCTGAAGCCGAAGACAGAGATTCGGATACCGAACAAACCCAACCTGAAGAAGAAACACCCCTATTCAAACATACCGTCGTTTTCCCCATCACCTATCAAGAAGAAGAACTCGGCATCCTGACCCTATATTTTTCAGACGACCCCACACTTAACGACAACGACAACGAACTCCTGCGTACATTATGCGGTCAATTAGGTGTATCCATCGCCAGCAGCCGTCTCGAACAAGAGCGGCGCCTGCTTGCCGTACTCCAAGAGCGCAACCTGATTGCCCAAGGTTTGCACGACAGCATCGCCCAAGCATTGACCTTCCTCAATCTTCAAGTTCAAATGCTGGAAAGCGCGTTCCATGCCGACCAGAAAGAACAAGCCGAAGAAAACATCCGCTTCATCAAAGACGGCGTGCAAGAATGTTACGAAGACGTACGCGAACTCCTGCTGAATTTCCGAACCAAAATCAGCAACAAAGACTTCCCGGAAGCCGTAACCACCCTGCTGTCCAGGTTTAAACGCCAAACCAAAATCAATGTAGAAACAGTATGGCAGGACGACGGCCGCACACTGAACGATGACGAACAGCTGCAAATCATCTTCATCCTGCAAGAAAGCCTGTCCAACATCCGCAAACACGCCAAAGCCCAACACGTCAAAATCAGCATGCTCAACCAACAAAACTTTACCCTGAGCATCGAAGACGACGGTATCGGCTTTAACCTGCAACACCTGCACAAACTCTCCGGCGAACATGTCGGACTCGGCATCATGCAAGAACGTGCCCGCCGCATCAATGCCAACCTAGACATCCAATCCCAGCCCGAACAAGGCACAACCGTTACCTTAACCTTACCGCAACACAAGAGAACGACCCATGACTATTAAAATCATCCTCATTGACGACCACACACTCTTCCGCAGCGGCATCAAAGCCCTGCTCTCCCGTCAAAGCGACTTCGAAGTCATCGGAGAAGCCGCCGACGGTTTGTCCGGCGTCAAAATGGCGGAACAGCTCAAACCCGACGTCGTCTTACTCGACCTTGACATGCCCGTCATGAACGGTCGCGAAGCACTGGCACAAATCTTGGGCGTCAACCCGAACCAAACTGTCATCATGCTGACCGTTTCCGAAGACAGCGACGACCTGACCGAATGCATGCGCATCGGCGCGCGCGGCTTTTTGCTGAAAAACATCAACGCCGACTTCCTGCTCGACAGCATCCGCAAAGCCGTGGACGGCGACAACGTCTTCTCTCCCGAAATGACCACCCGCCTCGTCCAATCCCTGATTTCCCCGTCCGCACCACGCACCGACCAGGCACTCTCCACCCTCACCCCGCGCGAACTCGAAATCCTCGGCTACCTCGCCGCCGGACACAGCAACAAAGTCATCGCCCGCCATCTAGACTTGGCAGAATCCACCGTCAAAGTCCACGTTCAAAACCTGCTGCGCAAACTCAACCTCAGCAGCCGTGTCCAAGCCGCCGTTTACGCCGTCCAACACAAAGTCCCACAGCCTGAAATCAATTAAACGGCTCAGGATACCAATGCCAAAGCGGTAAAAACAAAAAAGGTCGTCTGAAAACGGGTAGAACGAATTTCGCTCCAACGTTTTTCAGACGACCTTTTCCATCAAACAGGTGTAGAAATGAAGATATTGATTTATTCAGTTTTACTTCCCATCAGCTTGTTTGTCCTGCTCCATCTCATCGGCTTAATGCTCCCCCAAACACGCCGACTCAGCAAAACAACCATATTCGATACACCGATAGACCGTGTCTACCAAACCATTACCGACAATCAACATTGGCAATACCGCTCTTCTTTGGACAATTTACAAATTATCAGCCAAGAAAAAGACAAAGAAATTTGGCTAGAAACAACAGGCAAAATAACCATCCGATTTATCACCTTAGAAAAACGCGAACCAGAATATTACGCCTTTAAAATGGAACACCAACTGTTTCATGGCACATGGACAGCCAAATTAGAAGCCATATCCGCCAACCGCACCCTCTTTACCGCTACCGAAAATATCCACTACAAAAACCCAATCATCCGCCTCATAGCTTACGCATTGATGGATTTAGACACAGCAATGCAAACCTATCAGGACGATTTGGGTAAAGAATTGAAACGAAGGCAAACTGCTTCCAACCCAGACTTTTCAGACGACCAACTGCACTGATCGAAGACTATATCCCAAAACACCACCAACTATAAAAAATAAAAAAGCCGTCTAAAATGACGGCTTTTTTGTGTCCCATAACTGCCCCAATGTATTATAAGTATATGTTTTATATAATTATAATGGTGCGGACGGAGAGACTCGAACTCTCACACCTCTCGGCGCCAGAACCTAAATC
>CAUSKT010000075.1:0-11416 GCA_963532335.1 uncultured Neisseria sp.
TGAGTTGGAGGGGATGTCCAACTTTTGGGGTGCAGTTCAGTTTTCAGACGACCTCATTTTAAAACCCCCAAAAATATTCTCACTAAGAACATCAAGGAACCAAAATGCACTTACGCACTTCCATCATCCTCTCTTTATCCGTGCTCTCTTTAGGCGCGTGTATCAGCAACCCAAGTTCGGCACCCACCAGTTCTTCATCATCAACCCCCATCAACCCATTCGCCAAAGACTACATCTATTATTTCGAGCATCTCGACGAAGCCAAAGCTAAAAACGAACAATGTTTGAAAGACGGCGTGTTTAAAAAAGTGGGCGTTGATATGGAAAACGCCGATGAACGACAAATGATTGCGGAGTATCCCGACGATATTTTGATGCTCAATCCTGGCAACACCGAATTATCCCCCTGTTTCGCCGCATGGACGGCAAACAATGCTGCAGAACCACTGCGCAAATGGCAGGAGGAAAATGCGAAAAAAGAAGTGACTAATCAAAAATTTGAAAAGCAGGTCAGCCAGTTCAAAGCCGAATGGGAAAAGAAATACGCCAATGAAGATTGGAACACATTCTACCCCGAGGCTTTGCGTAAAGAATCTGTTCAAGCGCGGAATAGAAAAAACCGATTGGAAGATCGGGCCAAAAGAGAAGCCATCGACCGCATTTTTGTCGATAAGGCAGAGCCGTTCTTGAATGAATTGAAAACAAAAAACATTGAAACATTGGCCCAAGAAATTCCACAAAGCTGTCGTAAGGGAGCTTGGGATCTTATTCCTTCGTGTAAAGCCTATTATTATGTTTTAAAGGACAAATTCTCAGAAAAAACATTATCCGAATTGGCGGGTATGGAAAAACAATATAACGACGCCAAGCATCTGCCTGCTCCTGTTTTGTCGGCTGCCTACCGTTCTGCGGTGGAGGAGAGTTTAGAAAAAATGGATAAAGCATTAATGCTGGACTATCGCAAACTCAATACCGAATATATGCAATGTACTAAAAAAATCGGCGATAAAATAGCAGCAACAGAGTCCCAGATAAATAACACGGAACATTTCACACCTTCCTTTTATTTAGAACTTTATCCGGAATGCGTTATTACGAATCAAGTCATGGAAAGGTTGGAGCTGCCTACTGATTTAAATAAGGTTATTGACAGCGCGGTTTGGATAAATTTCGGCAAACAAACCCGGGAAACGGAAGCAAACAGCGAAAAAGAATGGAAGCAGTTGGAAAAAACGCCTGAGGTCGCACAAGCCAAAACAATCTTGGCTCAGAAATACGCCCAAACACCTTGGCAAAATTTCATAAGCACCGTAGAAAAAGACTATCCGGTGAATATGGCAGACATTTTCTCGGGTACGGAAGAGAAACCGAAGCAGAAACAAAAGCAGCATCAGATAATGGTCATAGCATTGAACCAGGTGTTTACTGACAAAATCCAGCCTCTCGTGGATGAATTGGCGAAAAACAGCATCGATAAACTGATTGCCGAAATTCCTGCCAGCTGTCGCGATGAAGGAAAAATAGATTGGTTAGCAGATAGTCAATGTAAAGTATATTCCCGCGCTCTCTCAAAAAAATTTCAGAATCAGACGTTAGAAGAGCTTTCCGCTTCAAAAGATAAATATGAAAATAAAGATGAAGATGGGTTTTTATTGGTTTACGTAGCCTACTCTTCGGTATTGCATGAAAAAGAGAGAAAACAATACCTTGAACTGAGCAATGATAATACCAAGCGAGAAGCGGCATATAGGCAATGTCTCAAAAATATCAGTGGAATCATCGAAAAATCATATATTTCAGAAGAGGATAATGGTTCTTCGTATGCTAGGCGGGCGCCGGGATGTCTAGCGTTTAGCTCTAGTCTTCCAGTTGAAGAGTCACGTTTCGACTACTTTACTAAAACGCTGCTTAATAAAAAACGTTTCCAACAAGCATCTGCAGCCAAACAAAATTGATGGAAACATTTCATCAAAAGGTCGTCTGAAACCGTCTTTACGTTTTCAGACGACCCCATTTTTAAATTTTAAAAATATCCTGACTAAGGAACTAACAATGCGCTTACGCACTTCCGCCATCCTCGCTTTATCTGCCCTCTCTTTAGGCGCGTGTATCAGTCAGCCAAATTCGGCATCTACCGGTTCCCAATCTCCTGAGCCCATCAATCCTCTCGTCAAAGACTATATCTATTACTTCGAGCATCTTAACGAAGCCAAAACTAAAAACGAACAATGTTTGAAAGACGACGTGTTTAAAAAAGCGGGCGTTAATATGGAAAGTGTCGGTGATCGACAAATGATAGCTGAGTTTCCCGACGATATTATGATGCTGAATCCTGAAAACGCCGAATTATTACCCTGTTTCGCCGCATGGACGGCAAATAATGCTGTAGAGCCAATGAGTAGATGGAGAGAGGAAAATACGGAAAAAGAAGCGCTGAAACAAAAATTTGAAAAGCAGGTCATCCGGTTCAAGACAGAGTGGGAAAAGAAATACGCCAATGAAGATTGGAATACATTCTACCCCGAGGCTTTGCGTCAAGAATCCGTTGACTCACAGAATAGACAAAACCGATTGGAGGAGCTTGCCAAAAGAGAAGCCATAGACCGTATCTTTTTTGATAAGGCAAAGCCGTTTTTGAATGAACTGAAAACAAAAAACATCGAAATACTGACCCAAGAAATCCCGCAAAGCTGTCGAGAGGGAGCTTGGAACCTTATCCCTTCATGCAAAGCCTATTATCATGCTTTAAAAGAGAAACTTTCGGAAAAAACAGTATCTGAATTGTCAGACATGGAAAAACAATATAATGACGACGGGCATTTATCTGCTTCCATTTTGTCAATGGCCTACCGTTCTGCATTGGAGGTTAGTTCGGAAAAAATGTCTGCGGTTTTAATGTCGGATTACCGTAAGCTCGATGCCGAATACACGCAATGTGTTAAAAAAATCAGGGATAAAATTAAGACAATACAGATTACTTACTATAGAGGAGACACTCCATCCGAGTATTTTGAATCTTATCCCGAATGCGTCATTACGAATCAAGTCATGGAACAGTTGGATCTGCCTACCGATTTAAGTGAGGCTGTTAACAGAGAAGTTTGGATGAAGCAATTCAAACAACATTGGGAAGAGGGGGAAAACAGCCAAAAAGAACAGGAGCAGTTGGAAAAATCGCCCGAATTTGCACAAACCAAAACAATTTGGGCACAGAAATACGCCCAAACACCTTGGCAAAATTTCAGAAGTGCCGTAGAAAAAGACTATCCGAGTATGGCAAACATTTTCTCGGGAACGGAAGAGGAGCAGAAGCAGAAAAAGATAATGTCTATGGTGTTGGAACAGATGTTTACTGACAAAATCCAGCCTCTCGTGGATGAATTGGCGAAAAAGAGCATCGATAAACTGATTGCCGAAATGCCCGCCAGCTGTCGCGGCGAAGAAGCAATAGATTGGCGAGAAGATGTTCGGTGTGACGTACCTTTCCGTGCCCTTTCAAAAAAATTTCAGAATCAGACTTTGGAAGAACTTTTTACTTTAAAAGATAAATATGAAGGAGGGCATTCATTGGCTCAGACAGCCTACCATTTGGTATTGCATGAAAAACAGACAAAACAATACTTTGAGCTGAACAAAGATGATGACAAGCGAGAAGCGGCATATAGGGAATGTCTCAAAAAGATCAGTGGAGTCATCGAGAAATCAAATGTTTCAGAAATGGATGATGGATCTTCGTATGTGAGACAGGTACCCGGATGCCTGGCGTTTAGCTCTGATGTTTCGGTTGAATCATTACGTTTCAGAGACTTAATCGACACCTTGCTTTATAAAAAACGTTTCCAACAAGCATCAGTAGTCAAACAAAATTGATGGAAACATTTCATCAAAAGGTCGTCTGAAACCGTAGTCTTAATGTTTTCAGACGACCTCATTCTTAAATTTTAAAAATATCCTGACCAAGGAACTAACCATGCGCTTACGCACTTCCGCCATCCTCGCTTTATCCGCCCTCTCTTTAGGCGCGTGTATCAGTCAGCCAAATTCAGCACCCATCACGTCGCCCGTCAAAGACCGCGTGTATTATTTCCAGCATCTTGACAAAGCCAAAACTAAAAAAGAACAATGTTTGAAAGACGACGTGTTCAAGAAGGCGGGCGTTGATATGGAAAACGTCGATGGACGACAAATGATTGCGGCGTATCCCGACGATCTTTTGATGTTGAATCCTGACAACATCGAATTATTACCCTGTTTCGCCGCATGGACGGCTGTTGATTCCGCAGAACCGCTCCATGAATGGCAGAAAGAAAATGCGGAAAAAGAAGCGCTTAATCAAAAAATTGAAAAGCAAGCCATGCAATTCAAAACAGAATGGGAAAAGAAATATGCCGATGAAGATTGGAAAACATTTTATTCCAAGGCTTTACATCAAGAATCCGTTCACTCCATAAATGCTGACAGTTCGATGGAAGAACGGGCTAAAAGAGAAACCATAGACCGCATCTTTGCAGATAAGGCGGAGCCGTTTTTGAATGAATTGAAAACAAAAAATATCGAAACACTGACCAAAGAAATCCCGCAAAGCTGTCAGAAGGAAGCTTGGGATCATATTCCTTTGTGTAAAGCTTATTATCATGTTTTAAAAGAGAAATTCTCAGAAAAAACATTATTTGAGCTCGTTCAGACAGAATTAGGATATAGCGATGGCAAGCACATTCCCACGCCCATCTTGACAGCCGCCTACCGCGCCGCCACAGAGGCAGATTGGAAAAACATTGAGAAGACATTAATGTTGGACCACAGCAAACTCGAGGCTGAATACAGAAGATGCTTTAAACAACTTAAGGACAAAGTGGCGGTAACCCAAGTTGATGAATCCGAACACGAAGATTCTTCCTACTATTATGTGTTTTATCCAGAATGCGCCATTGCGAATCGGGTCATGGAGCAATTGGAGCTGCCTATAAATTTAAGCAAGGCTGTTGACAGAGAAATTCTGATAAAACAGATCAAACAAAATTTGAAAAAGAAAGAGGGGGAACGGCCAGAATGGGAGCGGCTGGAAAAATCACCTGAAGTTGCAAAAATCAAAGAAATTTTGGCGCAGAAATATGCCCAAATACCTTGGCAAGACTTCGAAAGTATCATGAAAGAAGACCATTCGCGCATGGTAACTGATGCATTGGGTACGGAAGAGAGGGAGCCGGTATTAATTGACATCGCATTGGGACAGGTACTTGCTGACAAAACCAAGTCTCTAGAGGATGAGTTGCAGAAAAAAAGTATCGATGAATTGATTGCGGAAGAAGCAGAGCATTGTAGTAATGGTAAGGCATCAATAAACTGGGTAAAAGGCGTATCGTGCCAGATACATATCCGTGTGCTCTTTAAAAAATTTCAGGATCAGACTGTAGAAGAGCTCTCGATTTCAGAGGCCAAATATGAAGAAGAGTTTCCAAGAATTGGGATGTTTTACAGGTTAGTATTGCAGGAGAAAAAGCAAAAACAGTACAGCGAGTGGATGAAAGACAATGCCAAACGAGAAGCGGTATATAGGCAATGTCTCAAAAATATCAGTGGCATCATTCAAGAATCAGACGTTTCAGAAGAGGATAATGGATTTTCGTATGTTTCGCGGGATCCGGTATGTAAAAACATCAAAGGGGCTGTGTTTTTTGATGGGAAACGAATTGATTTTTTCATTGATACCCTGCTTAATAAAAAACGTTTCCAACAAGCATCCGCAGTCAAACAAAATTGATGGAAACATTTCATCAAAAGGTCGTCTGAAACCGTCTTGATGTTTCAGACGACCTGTCAGAACCCTAAACCGATATTCAACCTCATGCCGACACGCCGTCAATTCCTCAGTTACACCGCCGCGCTTGCCGCCGCGTCCTCGTTCTCTTGGCTGACTTATAACCGCCTCAACCGCAAACCGCCGGTTTCCGTCAACCGCGTCGGGCTGCCGTTGGGGCATTTGTTGCGCGACGGGAAATTGCTCAGCCCACCAAGCCGCCGTTACGAATGCAATACGCTGATACTCGGCGGCGGCGCAGCGGGTTTGGGGGCGTTGTGGTATTTGGCGAAACACGGTCATCGTGATGTATTGCTGGCGGAAGGATTCGAGCGCAACGGCAACAATGCCGCCTACGCCGCTTCAGACGGCCTGAAAGCACCGGGCGGCGCGCATTATCTTGCGTTGCCGTCGAAAGAGAGCGCGTATGTGCGCGAGATGCTGGCGGATTTTGGTATCTTGCAATCGGACGGCAGTTTCAGGGAAACCGATTTGGTTTACGCGCCCGAGTCGCGCCTTTTGTATCAGGATAAATGGCAGGAACACCTGTTGCCGAAGGAAGATACGGATTCCAAACGTTTTTTCGATTTAATCGGTCGTCTAAAACAGGCTTACGGCAGCGACGGCAAAAAGATTTTCGCCATTCCGATAGCCCTGTCATCGGCAGACGAAACGTGGCGCAAACTCGATAGCCTGACGTTTAAACAATGGCTTACGCAAGAAGGCTACACCTCGCCCGAACTCTTGTGGTATCTCGATTACTGCTGCCGCGACGATTACGGACAGGGCATGGCGCAAGTATCCGCCTTTGCCGGACTGCATTACTTTGCCGCCCGCAACAGCGCGGAAACCGTCCTCACTTGGCCCGAAGGTTTGGCGCATCTTTCTGAAAACCTGCGCCGCCATGCCGGTTTGCAGGAAGGTTGGCAATGGTCGTCTGAAAACCGCATCCGCCTAGACAAACCCGCTTCCATCAACGCATCCGCCGTCAAAATCAAACCGCTTTCAGACGACCGTATCGAAGTTTGGCTGCGCGACAATTCAAGCGGCGAAACCGTCGCCCTGACCGCGCAACACGTTATCTCCGCCATGCCGTTGATGGTCGCCGCCCGCATCGTTGAAAATCCCGCGCAATACGGGCTGAACATTCCCGAATACGCCCCGTGGTTGGTCGCCAATTTCGAGCTGCACAGCTTCCCGAAAGAAAAAAACAACAGCGAAACGGCGTGGGACAACGTCATCTACGGCAGCCAGGGACTCGGCTACGTCGTCGCCACCAACCAGCTCATCCGCCTCGCCCGTCCCGAACGCACCATCTTCACCGCCTACGCCGCGCTCAACCACGACACCCCGCAAGCCGTCCGCCGCCAACTGCTCGACGCCTCCGACGAAGAACTGCGCGACTTGGCCGCCAAAGACTTGATCGCCGCCTACGGAGAGGGCTTCTGGCAACACGTTTCACACGTCGATGTTACAGTGCGCGGACACGGCATGAGCGTACCGAAAGTCGGGTATCTGAACGACGAATCTTTGTTAAAAATCAGAAACCGAGCGTCAGGATTACTGTTTGCCCACAGCGATTTGAGCGGCTATTCGGTATTCGAAGAAGCCTTGTATTGGGGCGTGGAAGCGGCTAGGAAAATATTGGAACGGGGAAAAGGTTGAGTTTTATGTTGGTTGGGTTATTTTTCGTCTCGCCTTGCGCGGATGCCAAATAATCAGTGCTATAATCCCGCTTCGTTTGAATATTTAAATCTCAAAGGAAACCTTATGAAATCTCTGAGTTTTTCCCTGATGCTTGCTTTAGGCTTGGGCAGCACTGCTTTTGCTTATGCGGAAAAAAATTTGCCCTTGAATGAAACGGGCTGCATCGACCAACCTATGAAGGTCAAACGCGGCGAGGTGTACAGCTTTAAGGTGACGGAAGGCAATGGTTTGATGCTTTCATTCGCGCCCGTCAGCCCTAATGTGGTCGTGAAAGACCCGAAAGGCAAACGCGTTGCTTTGGAAGTGGGCGCGGACGGAGATACGCCTGAAGACCGCTTCAGCTTTGCCGAAATCAACCAAAAAGGACGCTACACCATCCGCTTCCCGCGCGCGGGCAAGATTGATTCTTTGTGCGTCAACGCAGCCAATTAGGATAAACGTCAAGCCGAACCGTGCTTGAGCGGTTTTGGCCGCAGTAAGGGAAAGGTCGTCTGAAAACAGTTACCCAAAACTGTTTTCAGACGACCTTTTTATAGTGGATTAACTTTAAACCAGTACGGCGTTGCCTCGCCTTAGCTCAAAGAGAACGATTCTCTAAGGTGCTGAAGCACCAAGTGAATCGGTTCCGTACTATCTGTACTGTCTGCGGCTTCGTCGCCTTGTCCTGATTTAGTTAATCCACTATATTGTTGAGGCAAAGCCGAAAGCGGTTTATTCGGCTGATTCTCCAATAATCAATACCGCGTTGCTGCCGCCGAAGGCGAAAGACGAGCTGGCGGCGATACGTTTTTCAGACGGCCATACGCTGTTGCCGTCGGTCAGGGCGACGACGGGCAGTTCGGGGTCTGGGATGCCGTCCCACTGTTGCGGTGGCAGTTTGCCCTGCGGGTTGCAGCCGCGGTCGGCGATGCCCCAGGCGAATGCGGCTTCGATGGCCCCGGCGGCGCCGAGCGTGTGTCCGGTTTGCGGCTTGGTCGAAGTACAGAAGGTTTGGCTGCCGAATACGTCGGCGACGGCGCGGCTTTCCATGCTGTCGTTGTGTTTCGTGCCGGTGCCGTGCAGATTAATCCAGCCGATGTCCTGCGGCTGCAAACCGGCATTGTTCAGCGCTGCCTGAAAAGACTGTGCCGCACCCAAACCGTCGGGGCGGGGCGAGGACATATGATAAGCGTCGCTGCTTGCGCCGTAGCCCAACAGCTGCATCGTGCCGCCGAAATCGGCATCGCGGGTCATGACGAAGGCGGCGGCGGCTTCGCCGATGTTGATGCCGTTGCGGTTGGCGGAAAACGGGTTGGCGAGGTCGTCTGAAAGCACTTCCAGCGAAGCGAAACCGTTGATGGTCAATGGCGACAGGGTATCGACGCCGCCGCAAATAACCGCGTCGCACAAACCTGCGCGCAAGAGCCGAGCCGCGCTGATTAAGGCGCGCGCGCCCGATGTGCAGGCGGTGGAAACGGCGTAGCACAGGCCGTGAATGCCGTAAACGTGTGCAACGAATTCCGAAGGCGACACCATTTCGTGTTGAAGCTGGTTGAATGGTTTGTCCGTCCAGCTGCCGCCGTCGGCAACGTGTTGGAACAAGGGCATATTTTCATCTGCGCCGCTGGTGGACGTACCCATGATGACGGCGGTCCGCGCCGCGCCGTAACGGCGGACGGCGGCATGGATGTCGTTTTCAATCTGTTCCAGCGCGTGCCACAGCAGTTGGTTGTTGCGGCTGCGGTATGCGGCGGGCAGGTTGTCGGGCAGCGGTCGCAGCGTTTCGCTTACCGCACCGAATGCGAAGTTTTTGCCTTTGACCCATTGGTCGGAAAACGTCAGCGGCGAAGTTTCAGACGGCGCCAGAAGCGCGTCAATATGGGTTTGCAGACCGCTGCCGAGCGCGCTGGTTACGGCGGGGCGGCTGAGGTAAACAGGGGATTTCATTATTCTTCTTCTTTGATCGGGCTGACGGTCCAACGGGTTTTGTCGGGGAAGGCAATCACAAAACGTCCGTTATCTTGTGCGACGCACCATAAATCTTGTTCTTTATAACGGAATACCGCGCCGTTGCCGTCAGGGCAGAATGCATTGTGTTCGGATGTTTTTTGTTCCACTTCGGGATACAGCTCGGCGGCGCGGTCGGCGGCAAGCAGCGGCAGTAGCGCGGCAAAAAGGCGGCGCGAAGCGGAATTGGGCATGATGAAGCCGTCGTTTTTCCAGCCTTTTGTGCCGACAAACTGGCGCGATACGGGTGCACCCAGTGCGTCGGTCTGCACAAAGCGGATGCCCTCCGGCAACTGCTCAACCGCCAGCAGGCTGGTTTGGGCGGCATTGCCCGAAGCGTCGGTCTGCTCAAGCTTGAACCACAAACCTGATTGCTCAAGCGTCGGCAGGGTTTGCGGATGGGGCAGCGAGGGGGAAAGGGCGCAGGCACTGAGGGTCAGCGCGGCAAGGGCTAGGCTTGGAAATCGCATGGGGTTCCTTTGTCGGTGCGGAGGAAGGAGGTATTGTAACCGATGTCGGACAGTATTTCAGACGACCTTTTCAGGGGTCGTCTGAAAATGTATAGTGGATTAACTTTAAACCAGTACGGCGTTGCCTCGCCTTAGCTCAAAGAGAACGATTCTCTAAGGTGCTGAAGCACCAAGTGAATCGGTTCCGTACTATCTGTACTGTCTGCGGCTTCGTCGCTTTGTCCTGATTTAGTTAATCCACTATAAAACAGCTTGCCCCGGTGGACAACGATTGGCGTACCGGGGTGGAAGCGGTTGCGAAAGGGCGTCGGTTGCCCCTTTATTCGATTTTCAGATCACCGACCAAAGCCGCCAGCGTGGACAGGCGTTGTTCGGATTTTGCCACGAATGGATTTTCAGTATCCCATGCGTAGCCTGCCAAAATGGAAGAAATCATGCGGCTGATTTCAGAGCTGCGATTGGGCGCGTATACGACGTTTTGGAAGCGGAAATCGTACCAGCCGTCGACGTAAGTGCGGAACGCATTCACACCGATCATCAGCGGTTTGGCAAATTCGGCATCCCAGTCCACCGCGTTGCCTTCAAGCTGTTTTGCCAACAGGTCGGCGGCGAGTTTGGCGGAGTGCAGCGCGATGGTTACGCCTGATGAGAACACGGGGTCGAGGAACTCGGCGGCATTGCCCAACAGCGCGAAATGCTTGCCGTGCAGCGATTTGACGTTGGCGGAATAGCCTTGGATGGAGCGGAACGGGAAGTCGTTTTCCCAGACGGCTTTGTCCAGAATTTCTTTCAGCATCGGGCATTCGTAGACAAATTTTTTCAACACGGTTTCCGATTCGCCCGCGAGTACGTCGGGTGTGCCGACTACGCCGATAGAGCAGCGGTTGTCGCCGAAGGGAATCAGCCAAATCCATACGTCGCGGTGTTGCGGGTGGGTGGTAATCAGGATTTTGCTGCGGTCGAATTTCGGGTGGGTGATGTTGTCGTCGATGTGGGTGAAATGCGCTTGGCGCGGCGGCAGGTGCGACGGCGTTTCCAAGTCCAGCAGGCGCGGCAGCACGCGGCCGTAGCCGCTGGCGTCCAATACGAATTTCGCGGTCAGCTCGTAGCTCTCGCCCGTGTCGGCTTCCACGCTCAAACGGGCAAGGTCGCCGCTGTTGTCGAACGCGGTTACGCCGTGTCCGAAACGCACTTCCACGCCTTGTTTGGCGGCTTCGTCAATCAGGATTTTGTCGAAAATACCGCGGCGCACTTGGTAAACCGTGCCGGGGCCGTCTGAAAATTTTTCAGTGAAATCAAATTCGGTATAACGGCTGCCCCATGAAAACGCCGCGCCGTTTTTAAACTGAAAGCTGGGTTCGGCGCGAACGGCGTCGGCAAATCCGGCTTCTTCCAGCATTTCCATGCAGTGCGGCAGCAGGCTTTCGCCGATGACGAAGCGCGGAAAGTGCTGTTT
>CAUSKT010000076.1:0-11320 GCA_963532335.1 uncultured Neisseria sp.
TGCCGCCGCTGAGGGTTTGCGCCAAAGGCAGCAGGTTTTTGCCGGAAAGACGGATAACGCCGACGCCGCCGCGTCCGGGGGCGGTGGCGATGGCGGCGATGGTGGGTTGGGATGCGGACATGGCTGGCTCGTATCGGAAATTTAATGGACGGTATTATATAGTGATTTCACAATGATAAAGGTCGTCTGAAAACCTTGCTGTCGGTTTTCAGACGACCTTTCTATCTTTTCCTTCAATGAGCCGGAAGGAATCAACGTTTTTTCTTGGCGTTTTTCTTTTCGGCGGTGGCAAGGCGCATGGCGACGAATTCGACCATCAGCTCTTTTTTCGTCCAGAAGAAGTTTTTCATTTTTTCCAGAGAATAGATTTTGCGCACCATCATGGGCAGGCCGGCATGGATGATGGCGGCGACTTCGCCGTTGCGGGTTTCGTCTGCCATGGCGGTTTTGAGGTCGGTCTGGTTGGCGGCGAGGTAGTCGCCGAGTTGTTTTTGAACGCTGGTGCTGATTTCAAATTGCTTAATCATGTTTTCTTTCCGTTTTGTGTTTGTTCCGCGAGGTATGGCGGCTATTGGTTTTAATTACATGTGCATTTTAACAAATTTTAATTTTATTGCATATCAACTGTGCGAAATTATGACGTGATTTACAATTTTTCGGGCGTAAAACAGACAGTCGTTGACATAAAGAAAACAGCCGCTGCGGTTTGGCGGGTAAAATACGCGTTTTCGAGCGTGAGGTCGTCTGAAAATGTATTTGTGGTTTAAGCTCTTACATGTGTTTTTTGTGATTTCGTGGTTCGCCGGGCTGTTTTACCTGCCGCGGATTTTTGTGAATCTGGCGCAGGTCGAAGCGGCGGAGCAGCCGGTGGAATATGAGCGGCTCTCGGCGATGGCGCAGCGGCTGTATAAGTTTATGTCGCCGTTGGGGTTCGGGACGCTGGTGTGCGGCATTTTGATTCCGTTTGTGACGGGCTGGTGGGGGCAGGGCTGGTTGCATGTGAAGCTGTTGATGGGCCTGTTGCTTTTGGCTTATCAATTTTATTGTGGCGCGCTGCTTCGCGGCTTTGAGGAAAACCGCAATACGCATTCGCACAAGTGGTACAGGGTGTTTAACGAAGTGCCTGTATTGATGATGGTCGTGGCTTTGTATATGGTGGTGTTCAAGCCGTTTTAAGGTGTGTGCAAAACCTGTTTTCAGACGACCTTCTTTTATATTGGAATCAAACAGATGACTATTGAAATCGAACGCCGCTTCCTGTTGAAAAACGATGACTGGAAGCGCGAAGCCTCTGCGCCGCAGGTGTTGCAGCAGGGCTATTTGAGCGTGGAAAAAGAGCGCACCATCCGCGTGCGCATTATTGACGACAAGGCTTGGCTGACTTTGAAAGGCTATATTTCGGATGTCAGCCGCAGCGAGTTTGAATACGAAATTCCTTTGGCGCACGCGCAGCAGATGATGGAGACGATGTGTCCGTTTAAGATGGAAAAACACCGTTATCGGGTGGAATTTAAAGGTTTTGTGTTTGAAATCGACGAGTATTTCGGCGACAACGCGCCTTTGGTGGTGGCGGAGGTCGAGCTGCCTGCGGAAGATACACCGTTTGAAAAACCGGACTGGCTGGGCGCGGAGATTACGTCGGAAGGAAAATTTACCAATGCGTATTTGAGCAAGCATCCTTATTCGACTTGGTAGGCGGGTTGAGGAATAACGGCGCCGCTGATATTGGACGCGGATTGTAGCGTGGGCTTTGCCCGCGGAAAAAGGCCTGGTTGATTGTCCAATGGAATTTGATCGGCAGATTCGCGGGCGAAGCCCACGCTACGGCTGGCTTAATTTAATTCGCTATATCGGCTGTTTGATAATCAAAAGGTCGTCTGAAAACCGGTTTTCAGACGACCTTTGTGATTTTATTGATTCATCGCATCACTGGCGGACGGTTTGACGGCAAACTGTCTGTTTTTTTATCGGATGCGGGTGTAATGGACGAATGCGTAGCCTGTGCCGTTGGCGGAGGTGTGGGTTTCACGGGCGGCTTCGCGCCATTCTGATGGCGAAAATTCGGGGAAAAACGCATCGCCTTGGACGTCTAATGCCACTTCGGTAATCCGCAAATCGCTGGCAAGCGGCAGGGCTTGGGCATAGATTTGTGCGCCACCCATGATGATGACTTCTTCCGCAGCGGCACATAATGCCAAAGCCTCCTCAAGGCTGCCGACGGTTTCCGCGCCTTCTGCCGGATAATCTGCCTGACGGCTGATGACGATATTGCGGCGGCCGGGCAGCGGCTTGCGGGGTAGGGATTCCCAAGTTTTTCGCCCCATCACGACGGGTTTGTCGAGGGTATAGGATTTGAAAAATGCGAAGTCCTCGGGCAAGTGCCAAGGCATGGTGTTGTTGATGCCTATGCAGCGGTCAGGCGCGCAGGCGGCAATCAGGGTGATTTTCGGCATGAGGTGGTCTTTTGGTTGAGAAGTAGCTGTATTGTAAACGATATGTAAACGCAGGTGTTTAAAAGGCGGCATAAAAACCATATGGCAATGAATGATAACTATTATTTTAGAATATAGTGTTTAGTTTCAAAATAATGCTCAAAACTATTAATATGTAGACAAAAATTTACATACCGTTTATCATTAAAATAGACCGCTTAGATGGTCCTTTATTTATTTGAGATTTTGCATTGTTTGATGCACAAGGGAGCAGTTTATGGCAGGCTCTTATGCCTTATATCGTTGCGCGGTATTGTCCACGTCGAGTGGCTCTTTGTCGGGCATACTCGATCGGGACAGCCCGATTCAGATTCTGCATCTGAATGTATTTATGGAACAACAAGAGTTCGCTGACGGACTGGAAATCAGCAATGAAGAATATTGCAATTGGCGCCGCGAGCATTTGGACAGCGATGTTTCTACAACACCGCCGTCGTCTGAAGATTTATTGAGGACTTTTCAATATTTGGTCGGTCAGGGTTATCACGAAGCCATTGTGACGACGTTGAGCCACAAATTAAGTGATTCTGCCGATATGGTGCGTCAAGTTGCCGAGCAGGTTCCGCAATTGAAAGTCCATGTCGTCGATACAGGGACATGCTGCATGCCCGAAGGCTTTTTTGCTTTGGAAGCAGACCGCCTGTTGCGCGAAGGAAAAACGCCGACGGAAATCGTTGCTTACTTGGAAGGTTTAAAAGAACGTTGCAACATCATTTTCGGACTGTCCACAATCAAATCTCTTGTCGGCAGCGGCACGATGGCAAGATTGGGCGCTTCGTTGTGCGACTGGTTGGGGCTGCGCGCCGTATTGCGCTTTTCGCAAGATCAGTTGTGCCGGGTCGAATCCACTTCCGATGACGAAAAAATGTTTGATGCCATCATCGACCAAGTGTTGAAACTGATGCAAGGCAAAAACAGGGAACAATTTATCCTCGGCGGTCTTTATACGGGCGAACGCGACCGGTATCGGATATTTGCAGAACGCTTCTTCAAGCGGACCGGTATCTGCTTGGATGATGGCGTTCCCGTATCGCCGGTGGTGGCGGTGCACGTCGGCATCTGCGGCGTCGGCGTCGGCATGGTCGAAAAACTCGAAGCAGCGGCATAAGGAGCAACACTGAATCTGCCTGCATTCCTGATGCTTATTAAGCGGCAATTCAACATTGTGTAAATTAAAAAAGGTCGTCTGAAACTCCGATTCAGGTTTCAGACGACCTTTTTTTGTCTGAGCTAACGACTTATTGCTGCTTCGCCGCCCATTCCGCAGGCGTGGCGGCAACGGAAATCGACAGCGCGTGCAATTCGTTGCTGGCCAGTTGCGCCTTCAGACCGTCTTTGATCAGGCGGTGGCGGGCGAGGCGGGCTTTGCCTTCAAACTCGGAAGAGACGATGACGGCGAAGAAGTGATGTCCGTCACCTTCGACTTCGACGTGTTCGCAAGCGGCGACGCCTTCAATCAGCGATTTGACTTGTTCTGGGGTAAGCATTTGTATTCCTTGTTTCAAAAACATTGCGGCATTATACAGAATAATGCCGCTTAACATCGCCAACTTGCTGAAGATGGTATCCGAAACATAATTCATTAATATTGAATTAACATAAGGATTACAGAGGTCGTCTGAAACGTTTTCAGACGACCTCTTTTCTTATTTTTGGATTCCGGATACTTAAAAATATCATTTTTTTAGTACGAGTGAATTCAGGCAAAAGGGTTTTGGCGTATAAATTGCTTTCAGATAAAAGATAAAGTTTCACTTTGATTGCAAAATAAAGTTAAGAAAATAGAAGTCATCAAAGATAAGCGGATAGATAAATAGCCAAAAGGTCGATAAATCAGTTTTTGGAGATTGTTATCTGAGGTATAGATAAATCCTGAAATTTGTTTGAAAGTGACAATATACGTCATATCCGTTGAATAAATTTTGCAATCGAAATATCAGTATCAAATACGATATTTTCATTTTTGGTTATTGGATTGGATGTTTGAAAAGCAGGTTATTCCATCAGTTCAATAATATATTAAATTTATTTGTTTAACATTTTAAATCAGAGAGTCAGCATGAATAAAATCTATCGTGTCGTATGGAACGAAACCACACAGACGTGGAATGCGGTGGCGGAATTCGCCAAAGCGCATGGGAAAACGGCTTCATCAGGCATGGGCGGCATCGTTGCCTCCGTAGGCGTGCGCTTCGTGTTTACCGCCATCATGTCCGGCCTGCTGCTTGCCAGCGGTCAAGTCATGGCCGCAGCAAATAACGGTAAAACCCTTGCCAATGGCAAAGCCGTCACTGCGGCTGCCGAAGGTACCGACTACAACACCTGCTATTTCGATACCACCAGCTACAACGTGGTCTGCGGCGATGATACGACGACTGCGTTAGATTTCATTCCTCAAGACGGCGGACAACCTCCAAAACAAGGTAAATCTGTCTCCATCGGACAAGGAACCCAGACCCAAGGAGAAAGTAACGTTGCCATTGGTCCGAATTCAGCCACTGCCGAAACCGGCTCTATTGCCATCGGTTCTTCCGCCAATGCTGCCAAAAACCAGACTATTGCCATCGGTCAAGGTGCGGCAACGAAAGGTCAGGCTGACATTGCTATCGGTAAAGGTGCGGGTCCCGGCTCCAGTTCTGCAAACGGGCGAAACATCGCTATCGGTGAAAATGCGTTACAAAGCAGCACGAACAGCGATAACGTGATCGCCATCGGTACCAACGCAGGCAGTGGCAGTGACAGTACCCAGTCCATTTACATCGGTAATGGCGCAAACGGTATGGAAACCAAAAACGTCGCTATCGGTAACTTGGCGAAAACCAAAAGCGGCAGTGTCGGCATCGGTGACTCTTCAAATGCGCAAGGCAGATCATCTGTTGCCATCGGTACCAGCGCCACTGTTACTGAAGCGGCAGGTAACGGTATTTCCATCGGTTTCAATTCCAATACTTCGGGTATGAGCGCCGTAGCCATCGGTGGTGCGAGTACCGTTGGCAAGGGTGCGAATGCATCAGGTGCAGCCAGCCTTGCGATTATGGGTACTGCCATCGCCACCGGACAACGGGCTATTGCCGTGGGTGAATCGGCTTTAGGTTCGGGCTCTTACGGCATTGCCATCGGTGGTAAAGCGAATGCGTTAGGTGCTTCCTCCATCGCGATTGGCGGCAGTCAGGCGGCGGATAAAGGGCCGACTGCAACCGGCAATTTCTCAACTGCTATCGGTTATGGTGCCAAGACCGTCAATCATGATACCACTGCCGTCGGTAAAAACAGCACGGCAAACGGTCTGCGCGCGACAGCCTTTGGCGTGGACAGCAATGCAGGTGCTGAAAACGCCTTGGCTGCCGGTCCGCAAACCACCGCTTCTGCCAAAGGCGCGATTGCTGTCGGTTTTGCCACTCAGGCAACCGGTTTGAGCAGCATTGCAGTCGGTAAAGAAGCCATTGCCACTACAGAAACTTCTACTTCACTCGGTCAAAACAGCCAAGCCACCGCCAACAACGCTGTCGCCATCGGTAACAAAGCCGTAGCGGCAGGTACGGGCAATATCGTGGTAGGTACGAACGCAGGTGTGTACGACGCTGCCGTTTCCGCAGGGCGCACAGTCGGTGCGGACACCGTCTATATCGGCGCGGACAGCGGTCGCAATGCCTATACCAACGAACGCCAAATCTCCATCGGTAAAGGTACGGGCAACAACGCTACCGGCGTGGACAACATCGCCCTCGGCTTGCGTTCCGGCGCATTTGTGTCCGGTGCAAACAACGTCGCTATCGGTAGGGAAGCAGGCATGGGTACGGATGCCCAAAAACTGAGCGTCACTTCCACTGTCGCCATCGGTGAAGCTGCAAAAGGCAGCTTCAGCAACACCGTCGCCATCGGTAAAACCGCATTGGCAGAAAAAGAATCCGCAGTTGCCGTCGGTATGGTTTCCAAAGCCAGCGGCGACAATTCCGTCGCCATCGGTAAGACTGCCAATGCCAGCGCACACGAAACCGTAGCCATCGGTCACGAGACTGTTGCCGGAGCCGTTTCTTCCGTCGCGGTGGGTCAGCGTGCCAATGCCTCGGGCAGTGAGGCGGTCGCATTGGGTATCGATTCCAATGCCTCCGGTCGTTTTGCCGTGGCCATCGGTAACATGGCGAAGGTAACCAACAGCAAGCTCAACGGCATTGCCATCGGCAGCAATGCTGTCGCTTCAGAAGACTATGCAATGGCGATGGGTCTCGACACCCAAGCAACGGGTAACAGCTCGATTGCCTTTGGTAATACGACTAAAGCACTTGCAGCAGAAGCTATTGCTATCGGTCATTCCGCCAATGCTGCGGAAGGCAATACTGTCGCCTTGGGTGTATCTGCGACTTCGGCAAAAGCAGGTGCGGTTACTTTGGGTGCATACACCAAAGCTGATGCTGTCAAAGCACTTGCCTTAGGTTACGAATCCCATGCCGTCAATGAAAACGATGTTGCTTTGGGTGGCGGCAGTTTGACTGAAGCGCATCACAGTGGCGATTACACACTGAACGGTAACTACACAGCCGCCGGTACATGGTCTTACGGTACGGTTTCCGTCGGTAAAGTCGATGCAACCACCCCTGCCAACAACTTCACCCGTCAAATTCAAAACGTTTCCGCAGGTGTCATCAGCGCAACCAGCACCGACGCCATCAACGGCAGCCAGCTTTACGCGACCAATTCTTACCTGCTCAACTTGGGTAACAACGTCAAAAACGCCTTGGGCGGCGAAACTGCAATCGACAATGCAGGCAATCTGACCCTGAACAATTTAGGCGGTACAGGCAAAGCCAATGTTCATGACGCTTTGGAAGCGATGAACAACAAAATCGACCAATTAGGCGGCGGCAGCTCCAGCCATTTTTACAGTGTTCAGACGACCTCCAATGCCCGAGGCAATTACAACAATGACGGTGCAACCGGACTGGATGCCCTGGCGGCAGGCGCGGATGCCCAAGCTGCGGGCGATTTTGCCGTAGCCGTCGGTACAGGTGCGCAGGCGGTAATTTCCAACTCTATCGCCATCGGTAAAAACGCCTCCGTCAACGAAGATACCGACTCTGTTGCCGCCGTCAACGGCGCGACCAAAGGTGAAGGTTCCGTCGCCATCGGTGCGAATACCAAAGCCAGCGGCACCAATGCTACCGCCGTCGGTCAAGCATCCAACGCTTACGGTCAAAACTCCTTCGCAGGCGGTCAGTCTTCCAAAGCATTGGGCAAATCCAGCGTAGCGGTCGGTGACGGCGCAATCGCCAACCAAGATTCCGCCACCGCAATCGGCGCATACAGCCAGTCCACGGCGGCAGGTGCGACCGCGTTGGGCTTCAATACCCGCGCAACCGCTTCCGGTACTGTCGCGGCAGGTCGCAACAGCAAAGCCACTTCCAACAATGCTTTGGCATTGGGTAACGAAGCAGACGCGCAAAAAGACGACACCATCGCCATCGGCTACAACGCCCAAGCCACGCAAAACCGTGCCGTAGCCTTCGGTAAAAATGCCAAAGCCACCGCAGGCGACACCTTTGCTTTCGGTGATGCGGCAAAAGCCTCTGTCGGCAATGCCATCGCTTTCGGTAAAAACGCCAATGCCGCTCATGCAGGTTCTATCGCATTGGGTGCCAATTCCGCGACTGAAGCAGCCGTTCAGACGACCTCTGCCACCGTTGGTGGTCTGACTTTCGGCAACTTTGCAGGCAACGCCCCTGAGTCCACACTCAGCATCGGCACGGCAGGCAAAGAGCGCACGATTACCAACGTAGCCGCAGGCCGAATCAGCGACAGCAGCACCGACGCAGTAAACGGCAGCCAGCTTTATGCGACTCAAAACGTCATGAACAACATCGGTACGACCGCAGTCGGCGTATTGGGTGGAAACGCAGCCATTGCGAATAACGGCACCATCACGATGTCCAACATCGGCGGTACGGGTGCGTCCACCATCGACGGCGCGATTTCCGCCATCAACAACGCCTCTTACAAGTCGTTCAAGTTGAATACGGCTAAAACCAACGGCACCAACGGCGAAGCCTACAACCACTCGTTGAAAGAAATTACCAATGGTTCGACCATCACGTTGGAAGCGGGTAAAAACATTGTGCTGAACCAAAACGAGTCCACCGTCAGCATCAATACTGCCGATGCGCCTGAGTTTGCCGGCAAAATTACCGCTAAAAACGGGCTGGATATGTCCAACACCAAGATTACCAATCTGGGCAAGGGCGAACAGCCGACCGATGCGGTTAACCTGAGCCAGTTGACCGATGCCATCAATAACGTTCACGTTACTACCCTGACGGCGGTTACCAACGAAGTGCCGTTTGCTTACGTTTCCGCAGATGGCAGAATCCTGAAGCGCAACGTAACGGTTGACGGTTCAGGCGCAAAACAGGTTTCCTTTGTTTACGCTGACGATACAAGTACGCCATATAACGGCGCAGTAACCATTGCCGCGCTGAACCCGACCGATCCGCAAACCACCGTTCCAACCTCAATCGGCAACGTCGCCGCAGGTAAGGGACAAAATGATGCGGTAAACGTATCCCAACTGGACAAAGTTGCCCAAGCTCTGGGTACTTCCGTCAACAACGCGACAGGCGAAATCGCCGCGCCGAAATACTCTGTAATTTCCGGCAGCCCGGCAACTTCAGGCGTAGCTGATTACAACAATGTCGGCGATGCATTGACTGCCTTGAGCAATGCCGTTCGTGCGCCTTTGACTTTTGCAGGTGACAGCGGTACGCCTTCAACCCGTCAATTGGGCAGCACTGTGACTGTTAAAGGCGGCGAAGCCGATGCAACCAAACTGTCCGACAGTAACAACATTGGTGTGGTTTCAGACGACACTACCGGCACACTCAACGTCAAACTGGCGAAAGAGCTGAAAGGTCTGACCTCGTCTGAATTCATCGACGCAGCAGGCGGCAAAACCACCGTTTCTGCAGACGGCGTGACCGTCGGCACGGTGGCAAACCCCGTCAAACTGACGACCGAAGGTCTGTCTAACGGCGGTAAGAAAGCAACCGACATCGCAGCCGGTGTGAACAATACCGACGCCGTCAACGTCAGCCAGCTCACTCCGTTGGCAACCGCATTGGGCGCAACCGTCAATCCGACTACCGGCGCGGTTGAAGTACCGAATCTGGTCGTAACCAAAACCGACGGTACGCAGGCCGCACCTGTCAACACCGTACAAGGCGCGTTGGACAACATCGGTACCGAGCTGCAAAAAGGCCTGACTTTCGGCGGCGATAACGCAGACAAGAATTTCGAGCGCAAACTCGGCAACCAAGTTTTCGTCAAAGGCGGTGCGGATGCGGCGAAACTGTCCGACAACAACATCGGCGTGGTTTCAGACGACGCCAACGGCACGCTCAACGTCAAACTTGCCAAAGATTTGCAAGGTTTGAACAGCGCACAATTTGAAACCGACGGCAACGTGACCACCATCAACGGCGGCAATGTTTCCTTGGCTGACAAAGACGGCAATATTGCCGAAACCACAGCAAACGGCATCACCCTGACCCCGGTGCCAAGCAGCGGCAAAGAAGCCGTCAGCCTGACCAAAGACGGTCTGAACAACGGCGGCAACAAGATTACCAAAGTTGCCGAAGGCACACTTGCTGCTGACAGCACCGATGCTGTTAACGGAGCACAACTGTATAAAGTTGATCAGAAAGCCAACACCAATGCCGAAAATATCGCCAAAGGCATCAATATCGGTGGTACGAGCGGCAGCAACAAATACGCATTGGGCGACACTGTCAACATCAAAGGCGACAGCAACATTGTCAGCGAAACCGTTGAAGGTGGCGTACAACTGAAACTTGCCGATACCGTCAAAATCGGTCAAGACAGTGGCAAACCTGTCAGCATCGACGGCGTAAACGGTACGGTAAGCGGTCTGAGCAACAAAGCCTTGGGCGGTGCGGATTTCGCTACCAAAGGTCAAGCTGCAACTGAAGAGCAGTTGAACGCTACCCAAGCCAACCTGGCGAAAATCCTCGGCGGTAACGCGGCCAACAACAATGGCAACGTCACCTTCACCGACATTGGCGGTACAGGCAAAGCCAATGTTCACGACGCGATTGCCGCGGTGAAAGAAACTGCCGAAAAAGGCTGGAACCTGAAAGCCAACGAAGAAACCTCGTCTGAAAAAATTGCCGCAGGCGACACTGTAACCTTCAAAGAAGGCAAAAACATCAAAGTCAGCCGCGACGGTAAGAACATCACCGTAGCGACTTCAGACGACGTATCCTTCAACAAAGTCACTGTCGGCGACAGCGTCCTGACCGACAACGGACTGACTGTGGGCAATGGTACAGCAGGCAACCCTGTCAGCCTGACCAAAGACGGTCTGAACAACGGCAGCAATAAAATCTCCAATGTCGCCGCAGGTGAGGCAGATACCGACGCCGTCAACGTTGCCCAGTTGAAAGCCAATTCAGGTCGTGTGGAAAGCGGCAACAACAACATCGTCGTTGAAACCGACAAAACAGGCGGTTCTAACGTTTACAAAGTTTCTACCGCCAAAGACCTGAAGGCTGACAGCCTGACTGCGGGCGAGACTGTTGTGAACAACAGCGGCGTTAAAGTTGGTGATAAAGTGGCTCTGGGCAAAGACGGTCTGAAAGCAGGCGATGTGAACATCACTGCTGACGGCATCAACGCAGGCAACAAAGCCATCAGCAACGTCGCCAAAGGCGTAAAAGCCACCGACGCCGTCAACGTCGCCCAGCTGAACGAACAACTCGCCGCAACCGAAAAAACCACCACCGTCGTCGCCGGTAAGAACGTGACCGTCAGCGAAAAAGTGG
>CAUSKT010000077.1:0-11308 GCA_963532335.1 uncultured Neisseria sp.
TGTACTGTCTGCGGCTTCGTCGCCTTGTCCTGATTTAAATTTAATCCACTATATACAGTCCGACGGTCTGAAATGACCATGCCGAACTGTATTTTTTTGGCGGCTTCTGAAGGCAAGTACGGAAACCCTCGCTGCGAAGTATTTATAGTTGTGTAAATTCTGCGTCGATTTCCGTCAGGATTTGCTCTAGCTCTTCCTGCCACAAAAGCCAGTTTTCTTCTATTTGTGTTAATTTTACTTTAATTTCTGTTAATTGTGCGAGGGTTTGTTGTAATTTTGTTTTATTTTCGTCCGAATAGGCTTCTTCTTGTGCCAAAAATGTTTCACATGCTGTTTGAATTTCGGAAAGCTGCGCCATTTCTTTTTCGGCTTTGTCGATTTTCTGCTGTATCGGCTTGCCGCGTCGGGCTTTTTCTTGACGGATTTGTGCTTCGATACGCTTGGTATCTTTGCGGTTTTGGCTTTGCGCGGAAGCGGCAGGCGCGGCTGTGGCGTTTTCCTGCGCCAACCGCCATTGACGATAATCGTTTAAATCGCCGTCAAAGTTTTTCAGACGACCTTTGTCAATCAGGAGGAAGCTGTCGGTAGTGGCTTCAAGCAGGCTGCGGTCGTGCGATACGACGATTAAGGCGCCTTGGAAACTTTGCAGCGCGAGCGTCAGGGCGTGGCGCATATCCAAGTCCAAATGGTTGGTCGGCTCGTCAAGCAGCAGCAAATTCGGTTTTTGCCAGATAATCATGGCAAGGGCGAGGCGGGCTTTTTCTCCGCCGGAAAAGGGTTCGGTTTTCTGCAACGCCATATCACCGACAAAGTTGAAGCCGCCGAGGAAATTTCGGATTTCTTGTTCGCGCACTTCGGGAGAAAGCTGCTGAATGTGCCAAACAGGGCTTTGGTCGGCGCGGATGGTATCGAGTTGGTGTTGGGCAAAATAGCCGATATTGAGTTTTTCGGAACGGACGATGCTGCCGGAGAGCAAATCGATTTTGCCTGCCAAGGCTTTGATAAACGTAGATTTACCGCTGCCGTTAACACCCAATAGCCCGTAACGTGCGCCGCTCTCCAGCGATAGGGTAATGTCGTGCAAAACGGTTTTTCCTTCGTAACCCAAATCAGCGTGCTCCAGCTTCAGCAAGGGATTGGGCAGATGGTCGGGATTGTAAAACTCAAAGGAAAACTCGCTGTCCAAATGCGCGGGAGCGATGCGCTCGAGCTTCGCCAACGCCTTCATGCGGCTTTGCGCTTGAACGGCTTTGGTGGCTTTGGCTTTGAAGCGGTCGATAAAGGATTGCAGATGTTTGATTTGCGCCTGCTGTTTGACATAGGCGGCTTGTTGTTGCGCCAGGCGTTGTGCACGTTCGTTTTGGTAAAAATCGTAATTGCCGCCGTATTGCGTGAGCTTTTGCTGGGACAATTCGATGGTTTGGGTGGTGGCCGCATTGAGGAAGTCACGGTCGTGGGAAATGATGATTTGCGTGCAGGGTAAAGAGGCAAGGTGGTTTTCCAGCCACAAGACGGTTTCCAGATCCAAGTGATTGGTCGGTTCGTCAAGCAATAGCAAATCGGCGCGGCAAATCAGGGCTTGCGCAAGATTCAGGCGCATACGCCAGCCGCCTGAAAAGGATTTGACGGGACGGCTGTGTTCTTCTTGCGAAAAACCCAGTCCGTTCAACAATTTCGCCGCACGGGCCGGCGCGGTATAAGCATCGATTTCTTCCAATTTGGCATGATATTCCGCCTGCTTCATGCCGTCATTTTGCGCTTCCGCCTGCGCCAAGGTCGTCTGAAAAGCCTGCAACTCGGCATCGCCCTGCAAAACGTAGTCCAACGCGGAGATGTCCAAGTCGGGCGTTTCTTGGGAAACGGAAGCCATCCGCCAATTTTTCGGAATCGAGATATCGCCGCCGTCCTGAGTGATTTCACCCTTGATTAAGGCAAACAGGCTGGATTTGCCCGTCCCGTTTTTACCGATCAAACCGACGCGCTGACCGGGATTGACGGTGGCGTTGGCTTTGTCGAGCAGGACTTTCAAACCACGTTGCAGGGTGAGGTTCTTGATTTCAATCATGATGGTAAGAGACGGACGGGAAAATGGGAAAGGCGGTATTTTATAGTGAAAACAGCGTGATGTCGCCGTTCGTTGATGCCGCAGCGTTTCAACGTGAATCCATGGTGAAAAAAGGTCGTCTGAAAACGGCGGATGTTTTAGCAAAACCCGCTCTGTCCGTTTTCAGACGACCTTTGATGTAACGAAACGGCTTAATGTCGATAATCTGCCGAATCCTTACGGATTTGTTGCAGAAATTTCCGCGTGCGCTCATGTTTAGGGTGGTCGAACAACTCTTTCGGACTGCCTTGCTCTACGATGACGCCGCCGTCCATGACGACGACGGTAGTAGCGACTTCCAGCGCAAACTTGATTTCGTGGGTCACAACAACCATCGTCCAGCCTTCTTGCGCCAATTCTTTCATGGCGTTCAATACGTCTTGCACCAATTCTGGATCCAGCGCGGAAGTGGGTTCGTCAAACAACATCAGCTCGGGCTGAATTGCTAATGCGCGGGCGATGCCGACGCGCTGTTGCTGACCTCCGGAAAGCTGGTAGGGATAAAGGTTAACCTTGTCGCCCAAGCCAACTTTTTCCAGCAATTTCAAAGCTTCTTCGCGCGATTGGGCGGCAGGCTTACCCTGTACGGCAACCGGACCTTCCATCACGTTTTCCAACGCGGTTTTGTGCGGGAAGAGGTTGTATTGTTGGAACACCATGCCGGATTTGCGGCGCAGTGCCAAGATGTCATGCTTCGATGGTTTTTTAGAAAAGTCGATTTTCAGCGGTCGCTCGTTGTCGAACTCGATTTGTCCGTCTTCAGGCATTTCCAGCGCGTTTAAGCAGCGCAGAAACGTCGTTTTACCCGAACCGGATGGCCCGAGGATGACGACCACCTGCCCTTTGCCGACATCCAAATCGATGCCGCGCAAAATGGTGTTTTCGCCGAAGGTTTTGCGGATATTACGGATTTTAATCATGGCTTTCCCTTATTTGGCGACATAGCGGTCGAAGCGTTTTTCCAAGCGCGCCTGAATCAGGAACAGCACTTTGCAGAAACACCAGTAAACCAAAGCGGCTTCAATATAGACGGGCAGGAAGTCGTAGGTACGGTTTGCCGTTTCCTGCGCGACGCGGAACAATTCCGTTACCGTCACCACCGCTGCGAGCGAGGTGTTTTTAAACAAGCCGATAAACTCGTTGCTCAAAGGTGGCACGGCGACGCGGAATGCCTGCGGCGCGACGATGCGGCGGAAAGTCTGCATATAGGTCATGCCGATGGAGAAACCCGCCTCCCACTGCCCTTTCGGCACGGACAAAATCGCCGCACGGATGGTCTCGGAAGCATATGCGCCGACATTAAGCGAGAAGCCGATGATGGCGGCGGGAATCGGATCAATGAAAATACCGACGGACGGCAGTCCGTAAAACACAATCACTAGCTGCACCAACAGCGGCGTCCCCCTAATGATGGAAATATAAGTTTCCACCAGTTTCAGCAGGATTTTCCGCACGATGCCGCCCGAAGGCATAATCCGTACCAAAGCCACGGCGATGGCAATCACCATCCCGATCAGGAACGACGCCACCGCCAGCGGCAGCGAGACCATAAAACCGGCTTTGACCATAGGCAAAAACGCGCTGACAATCATATCGGCGCGTGTTTCCGTCATAAACGGCAGCGAAGCAAGAAAATTATTTAACACTGATGTCTTTTCCGAAGAATTGTTCGCCCAGTTTTTTCAGCGTGCCGTCGGCTTTCAGCTCGTTGATTGCCGTGCTGAATTTCGCCACGACTTCATCATTGCCTTTATTGACAATCAAGCCGGAACCGACTTTTTCATCGGCAGGTGCAGACCAAACGATTTTCACGCCGGCATTCGGGTTTTTCTTCAGATAGTCTAAAACTGCCAATTCATCGTTCAACGTCGCATCGGCGCGTTTTTGTTCAATCAGGGTCAGCGATTGCGCCAAACCGTCCACCGGTACGAGTTCCGCACCCGCAGCTTTGGCTTTTTCGCCGTAGTTGCTGGTCAGGGATTGCGCGGTTTTGACGCCTTTGATGTCGTCGATGGATTTGATGTTGCTGTCTTTGCGCGCAACCAAAACCGCACCGCTCCAGCTATACGGCTCGGATTTGTCGAATGTCGCTTGGCGTTCGGGGCTGGTCAGACCGACTTGGTTTGCCACCACGTCGAAACGTCCCGCCTTCAAACCCGCCATCATCGAATCCCATTGTGTTTCTTTAAATTCGACTTTTACGCCCAGTTTGTCAGCAACGGCGCGGGTAACTTCCACATCGTAACCGGTCAGCTTGCCGTCTTTGTCGTGGTAGGTAAACGGCGCGTAAGTGCCTTCGGTACCAACGGTAATCGTACCTTTATTGTTGATACGCTCGATTAAAGAACCGGAAGCGCTGGCAGTTTGGGCGGGAACAGAAGAAGACGCGCTGCCGCCCTCTCCGCCGCAGGCCGCCAAAACCAATGCGGTCATGCCGCCGAGTACGAATTTTTTCAACATAATCCTCTCCTGAAGAAAAAGTGTGCAAGAGCCGCATTCTAAGTGAAATTGCGGCAAACACAAAGAATACTTTTTTATATTGCTTATTCCGAAACGGATAAAGGAAGCCGTAAAACCTCCATCCATCAAGCAAAGGTCGTCTGAAAACAGTATTGATACCCCCTTTTCCGTTTTCAGACGACCCTCTGCATCATTTGTATAGTGGATTAAATTTAAATCAGGACAAGGCGACGAAGCCGCAGACAGTACAGATAGTACGGCAAGGCGAGGCAACGCCGTACTGGTTTAAAGTTAATCCACTATATTCGGCGGCTTGGTATTCGCAACGATGATGCTGCGTTCAGATTCAAAGGGAACATTGTCCCATCTTATTTAAGATTCGCGCCTTGACTTAACACGCTGAGATGGCAAAAGGTCGTCTGAAACTTTTCAGACGACCTTTTATCTTGAACCGCAGCTGATGCTTAAGCGCGTTTGCGGAATTCGCCGGTACGGGTATCGATTTCGACTTTGTCGCCGTTTTCGATGTAAGACATCACTTGGATTTCAGTGCCGCCGACCAGACGCGCGGTTTTCATCACTTTGCCGGAAGTATCGCCTTTAACGGCAGGCTCAGTGTATTCAACTTCGCGTACGATGATGGTAGGCAGCTCGACAGAAATGGGGTTGCCTTCGTAGAAGGTTACTTCGCATTGGTCTTCCATGCCGTCAACGATGAATTTCAACGCGTCGCCGATGTTGTCGGCTTCGATTTCGTATTGGTTGAATTCTTCGTCCATGAAGACGTACATAGGGTCGGCAAAGTAGCTGTAAGTACAGTTTTTGCGGGACAGGATGACGACGTCGAATTTGTCGTCGGCTTTGTAAATGGTTTCGGAAGCGGCACCGGTCAGCAGGTTTTTCAGTTTCATGCTGACTTTGGCGGAAGAGCGGCCGCCTTTGATGTATTCGGTTTTTTGAACGACCATAGGATCGTTGCCGACCATGAATACGTTGCCGGCGCGCAGTTCTTGTGCTGTTTTCATGTATTGTCCAATCAAATCGGTTGTAAATAAACGCGCTATTTTAGCGTATTTTTTTAAGCTTTGAAATAAAGGCGGCGAGTTTTTCGGGGGCGGAAGGCTGCTCGAAAAGATAACGGCTCCAGTCCTCCGCACCTTGCCGCCAGTCGTTTTGGTGTTGTTGCAGGATTTGCCAACATTCTAGGCGCTGCGTGGCGGATAATGCCTCTTTGCCGTTGAGGTCGTCTGAAAGGCGGCGGTGTGCCGAGGCGGTTTCGGGCGTGTAGAAGCCGTGTGCCTTATCCCAAAAGGCGTGGAGTTTGTCGAGATGGACATGCTCGTCTTGCGGGTAGATGTGCCAAAAGAAGGGTTTGCCGGCAAGTTGGGCGCGGACGAAACTGTCTTCGCCGCGTATCACGGCGCAGTCGGCGAGGTGCAGCAGTTTGTCGAAATCCTGTTGCGGCACGAAAGGGATTTTGACAAGGCGGACTGAGGTCGTCTGAAAAACATCGCCGTCGTTTTGCAGGACGTTTTGCGGAATGACGCCGCTTTGCTTGAGGCTGTCGATGATTTGCACCCCCGCCAGCAGCAGGGTCATCGGACTGCCTGCCTGTTGCCACATATCCAGCCACTTTGCCCAAACATCGCTCCGATAGCCGAAAAGCAGCCATTCGGGGGCGTTTTTTTCGGGAAGCATCAGTCGCTCTCTCAAGGCTTCGGTATCAAAACGGACGGCATCACGATAATCGCGTTCGCGTATCAACCCGCCGCTTTTTTCGCTGAAACCCATAAACCAAAAATATTTTTGAACACCCTCCTGCGGCGAAGGCATCAGATGCAGCCTTTCATTGCTTTCCTCCGCGCTCAAATACTCCCAATTCAGCCAAAGCGGCTTGTGTTGGCGGATAATGTGCAACACGTTTTCGGGCAGGTCGCAGGCGAAAGTTTCGATGACGACATCGGGAACGGGCGCAGTATCAATGTCTGCAGCGTCAAAATGCCAAGTGCGGACATGAATATCCTGATGAACGCAGGGAACGTCGGGCAAATCGGGACAAAGCGCACGCAAGGCGGACACATCATCCGTCCACAAATGCACCTGCCAACCGAGTTCACGGTGCAAAACACGGGCAAGCCGCAAGGAAACGCCGATGTCGCCGAAATTGTCGATAACGTTGCAAAAAATCCAACAAACAGGAAAAGCGTGTGTATTCATAAAAGACTCGAGGTCGTCTGAAATCGGTTTCAGACGACCTTTTCAAAACTAAAACGCGCCGAAATAGTGGAACAAATACACAATCAGCAAAACGATTGGAATAAACAGCAGCATGGTTTGACGTTTCAAATCAAACTCTTGCTTAAGATGATGCTTGATGGTGTCGAAAAGGACGAATTTGAACAGAAATGTCGCTTCGCAGGCAAGGATGATGCCGTTAATTAAGTGTTGCGCCGCGTCTTCGGGCGGATTGACGGCGAAAACGGCAAGCGTCGCCAAGGGTATCAGGCAGACGGCAAGCCAGCGGATGATAAGCGGTTTGGACATGGTGTGTGATGGACAAAATAAGGATGATGGTAAAAGAGCAAGTCGGCAGTTTAATCGGTACGGGGGAGGATTTCAAACGGATGGGGAGGTCGTCTGAAAACCAATTTCGGCAAACCTGCCAAAGCCGTTTTCAGACGACCTCTTTATCCAATACGGACTTTTACAATGCCTGAAACGCCTGTACTGCCGCCCAAATGATTTCGGGCTGCTCTTTAATCGCTTCATGGGCTGCAAACGGCACATTCATCAGATGCACATCGGGCAATTCGGTTTTCAGTTCTGCCCAATCATCAAAGGCAAGCAGAAAATCGGCTTCTCCGCGTATTGCCAAGACATTAGCTGTGATTTCACGGACGCTTTCGTTGGGATAACCGCTTTCGCTTTCATCCAGCCACATAGTCCTCAATGCCGCTGCCCATTTTTCCACATCCGGTTCGGGATTGTCTGCCTGATAGGCAGCAAGCTGTCCAGATAGGTTTTTTTTGACGAAATCGAGATTGACTGCTTCAAATATTTCTCGAACGCCGCTCAAGTGTTTTTGATGCCACTCTGCACCTACCGTGATGATTTTCTCAACATTTTCATCTTCCGCACCAAGACGGTAAGCAGTTATTCCTCCGTCGCTGAAACCGAACAGACTGTAATTTTCCACGCTTTCGTTGCGCAGGATTTGGCGCACATCATCGGCTGCTTGAGCATAGGTCAATGCGGTAGTGCCAAGCGTGGAGCGTCCGTGTCCGCGCGTATCGACGGCAATCACGCGGTAGTGTTGCAACAGGTGCGGCAGCAACGGTTCAAAGTCGACAATCGAGCCGAAACCGCCGTGAAGCAAGACCATGACGGAGGCGGATTCCTTGCCGCCGATTTGGTAATGCAGGCTCGCGCCTTGGTGGTGGATAAATTTGGACTGCATGGTTTTCCTTTTTCACTTGATTTGGATTATCTACACAGGAAACATCAAAGAGATTTTAAATTCCGACACAAATGTTGAATATTTACAAATGGTCGTCTGAAAACAAAGATACAGCGCCAACCTCGTTTTCAGACGACCTCTTCTTTCAACCTTTTGTGTTATCCATCATCAGCCGATTCCTCAACCATCTGGCCGCAGGTGCGATTTCGCCTGCGAGCATACCAGCTTCCACGCCTGTCGAGTGTTGGATGACATCCGCCGCTGCGCCGTGCAGCCATACGCCGGAGCAAGCGGCTTGGAACGGCGGGATGCTTTGCGCGAGCAGGCTGCCGATGATGCCGCTTAAAACGTCGCCGCTGCCTGCGGTGGCAAGTCCGACGTTGCCACTTGGGTTGGTATAGACCGTGCCGTCGGGCGCGGCGACCAGTGTGCGGTGTCCTTTTAAGACGGTTACGGCTTGGAACGTTGCGCTGATGGTTTGGACGGCGGACATTCTGTCTTGCTGGACGACTTGGGTGGATATACCGAGCAGGCGGGCGGCTTCGGCGGGGTGCGGGGTCAGAACCAGATTGCCGCGTTTTTGTGCGGCTTCGCGGGTTTCAGGATGCGACCTTGCCAGCAAAGTCAGTGCGTCGGCATCGAGCAGCAGCGGTGCGTCCTGATTTTGCGTCAACACGGTATTTAAGATTGAGTCGGCAGTTTCGTCCAAACCCATGCCGCAGCCGACCGCCCATGCGCTGATGTCCTTGCGTTTCAGCAGGTCTTCGGCAGTTGCCAGCATGATTTCGGGGCGTTCGGGGATGACGGCAAAGGGCAAGGCGGTTTGATTGAAGCCCACCCACACTTTGCCGCTGCCTTGATAAATCGCGGCGGTGGAAGCGAGAACAACGGCTCCACTCATGCCCGATGCGCCGCCGACGACGGCGAGCGTGCCGTATGTTCCTTTGTGCGACTCCGCCTGACGCGGGGTGAATACATCGGGAAATTGCGAGGTCGTCTGAAAAAAATCGGGCGTGTCGGGGAGCGTATAGGACGGGTTCATCATCAATCTGCCTGAGTTTGGGATAAAATAGCGGATGCGTGGCGAAAAGAGGATGTCTTTTATAGTGGATTAAATTTAAATCAGGACAAGGCGACGAAGCCGAAGACAGTACAGATAGTACGGCAAGGCGAGGCAACGCCGTACTGGTTTAAAGTTAATCCACTATATCGACTGTTGTTTTCACGATTCTACCGCCCCGTATAGGAACACTACAACCGCACAACAAGGAATATTTAATGAAACAAAAAGTCAAAGTCTGGGATTTGCCAACGCGCCTGTTTCACTGGCTCTTGGTCTTGTCAGTCGGATTTATGTGGTACAGCGCGCAGGCTGGCGGCGGGATGCTGGTTTGGCACTTGCGCTGCGGGCTGCTGGTGGCGGGGCTGATTGTCTTCCGCCTGTATTGGGGCTTGTGGGGCAGCGATACGGCGCGTTTTTCACAATTCGTGCGCGGTCCGTCGTCCATCCGCCGCTACCTGCAAGGCAGTCTGACGGAAAACGAACAGCCCGGACACAACCCTTTGGGCGCGCTGATGGTCATTGCGCTGATTGCGGCGGTTTTGCTGCAAGCGACGACGGGCTTGTTTGCCGCCGATGAAAACACGTTTACCGACAGCGGCTATCTGAACCATCTGGTCAGCTCGGACACGGGCAGCCTGATGCGCAAAATCCACGTCAATTTCTTCAACCTGCTGGCGGCATTGGCAGGCTTACACATCGTTACGGTCTTGGCGTATAAGTTTTTGAAGAAAAAAGATTTGATCCGCCCGATGATCAGCGGCTACAAGTATATCGAGGGGCAAACCGTTGCCTTGAAATTTGCTTCCGCCGCCAAACTGATTGCCGCCTTAGTAGTCACGGCTGCGGCGGTGGCTGCGATTTTAATGTTGAAATAAGAATTTGAACAAATATAGTGGATTAACTTTAAACCAGTACGGCGTTGCCTCACCTTGCCGTACTATCTGTACTGTCTGCGGCTTCGTCGTCTTGTCCTGACTTAAATTTAATCCACTATAAAAAAAGGTCGTCTGAAACGGCAATTCCGTTTTCAGACGACCTTTTCTTTATGCCCTATCTTACAAATGCGGGTTCATCAGGTTTTCGGGTGACAGGATGCGGTCGAGTTCCGCTTCGCTCAACAGGCCGCGTTCGAGCACGACTTCGCGCACGCCTTTGCCGGTTTGGGCGCAGATTTTGCCGACCAAATCGCCGTTGCCGTGTCCGATATACGGGTTCAGGTAAGTGACCAAGCCGATGGAGTTGAATACATAGCGTTCGCAGATTTCGCGGTTGACGGTAATGCCTTTGACGCATTTTTCGGCGAGGTTTACCGCAGCGTTGCCCAAGAGGGAGATGGTTTCAAACATACATTGCGCGATGACCGGCTCCATCACGTTTAATTGCAACTGCCCCGCTTCGGCGGCGAAGGTGATGGTGGTGTCGTTGCCGATGACTTTGAAGCAGACTTGGTTGACCACTTCGGGAATCACGGGGTTGACTTTGGCGGGCATAATCGACGAGCCTGCCTGCATTTCCGGCAGGTTAATCTCTTTCAAACCGGCGCGCGGGCCGGACGATAAAAGGCGCAAGTCGTTACAGATTTTCGATAATTTCACCGCCGTGCGCTTCAATGCGCCGTGTACCATCACATACGCGCCGCAGTCGGAAGTGGCTTCAATCAGGTTTTCGGTCAGTTTGCAATCCAAGCCGCTGACTTCGGACAATTTTTTCACTGCCAAAGCCGCGTAGCCTTTGGGCGTGTTCACGCCCGTGCCGATGGCGGTTGCGCCCAAGTTGACTTCCAACAACAAGGCGCGCGTGCGGTCCAGATTCAAAATCTCTTCTTCCAGCAACACTTGGAAAGACTGAAATTCCTGCCCTGCCGTCATCGGTACGGCATCTTGAAGCTGGGTGCGCCCCATTTTCAAAACATCTTTAAACTCATCGGCTTTGGCGGCAAACGCGTCTTTCAGCAACGCCAGTTTTTCCAGCAGTTCACCGACGCTGTAATACACCGCCAGCCTGAAGCCGGTCGGATACGCGTCGTTGGTGGACTGGCTGGCGTTCACATGGTCCATCGGATTGACGATGTCGTAGCGGCCTTTTTCGTAGCCCAATATTTCCAAAGCAAGGTTGGCGATGACTTCGTTGGTGTTCATGTTGACCGAAGTTCCCGCGCCGCCCTGATACACGTCGGACGGGAATTGGTCGAGGCAGCGGCCTTTGAGCAACACTTCGTCGCAAG
>CAUSKT010000078.1:0-11212 GCA_963532335.1 uncultured Neisseria sp.
CTAAGGTGCTGAAGCACCAAGTGAATCGGTTCCGTACTGTCTGTACTGTCTGCGGTTTCATCGTTTTGTCCCGATTTAAATTTATAGTGGATTAAAATTGCAATGATACGGCGTTGCCAATGCCCTTATGTACTACCCGTACACGGCGGGCGTTGCCGCCTTGTCTCATTTTTATTTTAATCCACTATAATCCACTATAAATCGTCTTTCGATATGGGGCAAAGCGGGGTTGAATCCGTAGACGACGGTTTCGATATCAGAGGTCGTCTGAAAACAAGCGCGGCGGATTGTGTTCAAATATTTGCCCAATAAAAAAGCAGCCTGTTTCAGGCTGCTTTTTGCATCAAGGGATGTAACGTGTCAATCTTATACCACTTCGGCTTTGGTGATGACGACAGGTTCGGTCGGTACGTCGTCGTGGTAGCCGTGGCGTTTGGTGGCGACGCCTTCGATGGCATCGACCACGTCAAAACCATCGACGACTTTGCCGAATACGGCGTAGCCCCAGTCTTGGACGACGGTTTTGCCGTACAGTTCTTTGGAACGGAAGTTCAGGAAGGCGTTGTCGGCGGTGTTGATGAAGAATTGCGCGCTGGCGGAATGCGGGTCGGAAGTGCGCGCCATGGCGACGGTGTATTTCTCGTTGGGCAGGCCGTTGGACGCTTCGTTTTGAATCGGCTCGCGTGTTTCTTTTTCGTTCATGTTCTCGTCCATGCCGCCGCCTTGAATCATGAAGCCTTTGATGACGCGATGGAAGATTACGCCGTCGTAGAAGCCGTCTTTGACGTATTGTTCGAAATTTTTGGCGGTAACGGGGGCTTTGTCGAAATCGAGTTCGATTTTGATGTCGCCTTTGTTGGTGTGCAGGATAATCATGGGTTTCCTTTCGTTAAGAATCTTTTTACAAATGGAGCTGGGCGGAAAAACTTCAAGGTCGTCTGAAAAATATTCTTTCAGACGACCTTGGCTAGGGTTTTACGGGTTTACATCAGGATGAAATAAGCCCACAGTGCAACCAATACGATACAGAGGACGTTCAGCAGCAAGCCGACGTTCATCATTTCGCGCTGTTTGATTAGCCCCGTACCGAACACAATCGCGTTGGGCGGCGTGGCAACCGGCAGCATGAACGCGCAAGATGCGCCGATGCCGATGACGAATACCAAGACTTGTTCGGGCAGCCCCATTTGCGTGGCGATGCTGGCGAAAATAGGTACAAGCAGCGCGGCGGAGGCGGTGTTACTGGTGAACTCGGTCAGGAAGATGATGAAGGTGGCGACTACGAAAATCACCAGCAGCGGATGCGCGGCGGTGAAAGTGGTGGCCACCTGCTGACCCAATGCTTCGGATGCGCCGGAAGATTGCAGCAGCGCGCTCAAGCTGATGCCGCCGCCAAAGAGCATCAACACGCCCCAGTCGGTGTTGCGGGCGACTTCTTTCCATTGCGCCACGCCGAATACGACGACGGCGACGGCGGCAATCAGGGCAATGACGGTGTCGGGGTTGGAAATGCCGAACGCTTCTTTGATTTTGGAGCTGAATACCCAAGCGACGGCAGCAGCCAAGAAAATCAACAGCGCGATTACACGGTGCAGCGTCCACGGGATAGACTCGGCTTTGACTTCGACGCGTTCGTTCAGATTGGGCTTGAGGATGACGTACATGGAAAACAGCATCAGCGGCAGAATCAACAACATCATCGGCAGGCCGAGCTTCATCCAGCCGACGAAGTCCAGATTCAGGGCTTTGGCGGCAATCATGTTCGGCGGCGAACCGACCACGGTACCCAAACCGCCGATACTGGCGCAGTAGGCAATGCCGAGCAGGACGAAGACGTAGGTTTTACGTTCTTTTTCTTGGTCGAGGTGGCTCATCATACCCATTGCCAAAGGCAGCATCATGGCGGCGGTCGCGGTATTGCTGATCCACATGGACAGGAAGGCGGTAACGGCAAACAGCATCAATACGGCGACTTTCATATTGCCGCGCGACAGGCGCAAGAGGTTGACAGCGATTTTGCGGTCGAGGCGCTGCATGTGCAGGGCGGTGGCAAGCGCGAAGCCGCCGAAGAAGATGTAAATCGTCGGATCGGCAAAGCCCGCCATCGCTTTTTTGATGTCCATATCGGGGAAGCCGAGTACGACGGCGAGAATCGGCACCATCAATGCGGTTACCGTGATGTGGACGGCTTCGGTAAACCAAAGCGCAGCAACGAAAATCAACAGCGCGATGCCTTTGTTGGCATCGGTGCTGTAAGGCAGGATGCTGTAAATGCCGAAACAGACGACGGCGGAGATGATGGTGGTCAGCAGGCCTTTAAAGTCGGTAATCGGCTTTTGCGCACTGAGCAGCTCGACATTCTCAGGATGCTGGGTTTTGTCCTTTGCATGTAAGTCCATGGAGTATTCCTCTGAAACATAACGTGAAATCGCTAAAACCGCTGAAGCATAGGCTCATCGCCTGACATTGCTTTTTTATTGATTTCACTGAATCGGTTTTTCTTGTTTCCCACAGCGGGTTGTTCGCAGGCTTTGGATTTCAAGCAAACAAAGCCGTGCAGCATGGCAATGAGTATATTTGTAATCGGGTGTAGTGTAAATATAATGTTAACAATCGGGCGCGGTTTTTTACGAAAACGGATTGATGGGAAACTAAAAATATCTTTTTGTTGATTTTCAGACGACCTCCTTTGTAGTTAAAGCGTTAAGGTCGTCTGAAATGTCTAAAACATGCCGTTATCGTGATATGATGCCGCATCTTTAACGACGCCGTAACGTCAATGAAAAAAATATTCAAAATCCTCCTGAAAGCCCTGTTGGTATTTATCATCGCCGCCATCCTTTACTTTGCCGCCGCCTACATACTTGGTAAGATTCCGCAGGACAGCATTGAAGCCTCCGACGGCGAGGTAACCCTTTACCTGCACAGCAACGGCGTACACGCCGACATCGTCATGCCGCTTTCAGGCGACCTTTTTGACTGGACCAGTATCATCAACCCTGCCGACAGTCCCGCAGGGCAAGGCGATGCGCCCATCCGCTACGTTGGCATAGGCTGGGGTGAGCGCAATTTCTATTTGAACACGCCGCAGTGGTCGGATTTGACCGCCTCTACGGCAGTACAGGCGTTAAGCGGAATCAACAGCACACTGATTCACGCCATCTACTACCGCGATCCGCCGAGAGAAGGCGAAAATACCGTCAAATTTACCGTCAGCCGCGAACAATACCTCCGCCTGAGTGCCAACCTGATGCGCCATTTCAAATTGAAAGCGGGCAAAGCCATCCCCGTCGTCGGAGCGCATTACAGCGCTGATGACGCATTCTACGAGGCAGAAGGACGCTACCATCTTTTCAATACGTGCAACAGCTGGCTCAACCGCCGCCTGACCGAAAGCGGCATCAACGGCGTTGTTTGGACACCGTTCCCCGATCCGCTGCTCGACAGCCACCGCACCAATACAGCAGAAAAACCATGAAAACCCTGACCATCCGCCATCTCACGCTCGGCAGCGGACAGCCGAAAATCGCCGTTCCCTTGGTTGCCCGAGACGAAGCGGCCTTATCCGCCGCCCTGAAAAACCTCGAACACGCCTGTTTCGACATTATCGAATTCAGAACCGACTATTTCGACCAAGCGGGCAACCCCGAGTACCTGCTCGCCCAAGCCGAAGCCGTACGCCGCGCCTTTCCCGAAACCCCGCTGCTGTTCACCTTCAGACGAGCAGAGGAAGGCGGCGAATACCCTTGCAGCAAAGCGTATTATTTCGAGTTGCTCGATAAAGCCGCCGCTTCAGGCATCATCGACATCATCGACATCGAACTTTCCGCCGGCGAAGGCGAAGTTCGCCAAGCGGTTGCCGCCGCCAAAGCGCACAACACCGCCGTCCTGATGAGCAACCACGATTTCCATCAAACGCCCGCCAAATCGGACATCACAGGTCGTCTGAAAAAAATGGAAGAGGCAGGTGCGGACATCTGCAAAATCGCCGTGATGCCCCAAAGCCCCGCCGATGTCCTGACGCTTTTGGATGCCACTTGGGAAGCCCGTCAAACCGCAAACCGCCCGATCGTTACCATCTCCATGGGCAAGCTCGGACTCGTCAGCCGCATCGCAGGCTCGACCTTCGGCTCCGCCATCACATTTGGCACGGCAGGAACCGCCTCCGCCCCCGGCCAGCTCGATTCCGCCAACCTGAAAAACATCTTGGATGTTTTGGAAAACGGTAACACCGCCGGATAACAATACATACAAATACAAAAAGACAAAAGGTCGTCTGAAACAGCGTTCAGACGACCTTTTTAGGATATTCCGCTATAATGGCGGCAATTTGAATAGAAAAGGAAAGTTATGAACCGTCTGTACCCCCACCCGATTATCGCCCGCGAGGGCTGGCCGTTTATCGGCGGCGGTTTGGTATTGAGTTTGCTGGTGTCTGCCTGCTGCGGCTGGTGGTCGCTGCCGTTTTGGATTTTCACCGTATTTGCCCTGCAATTTTTCCGCGATCCCGCCCGCGAAATCCCGCAAGACCCCGAAGCGATTTTAAGCCCCGTTGACGGGCGCATCGTCGTTGTCGAGCGCGCGCGCGATCCTTACCGTGATACCGAAGCGTTGAAAATCAGCGTGTTCATGAACGTCTTTAATGTCCACTCGCAAAAATCGCCTGCCGACTGCACTGTGACTGCCGTCGAATACAATAAAGGCAAATTCCTCAATGCCGATTTGGACAAAGCCAGTACCGAAAACGAACGCAACGCCGTACTGGCGACTACCGCGTCAGGTCGCGAAATCACCTTCGTCCAAGTCGCAGGCTTGGTTGCCCGCCGTATTTTGTGTTACACCAAGGTGGGCGAGAAACTGACCCGCGGCGAACGCTATGGCTTTATCCGCTTTGGTTCGCGCGTCGATATGTATCTGCCGGTTGACGCGCAGGCACAAGTTGCCATCGGCGACAAAGTCACCGGCGTGCGCACTGTTTTGGCGCGCCTGCCGCTCCAAGCCCCTGAAGCTGCCGCACCGACCGAAACCACCAGCGCCGCACAAGCGGAAACGCCCGCTCCGGCGCAAGCTGCTGCCGAAGTAGTCCAATCCGAAATCGAAGCGGCTGCCGATAAAGTCCGCAATGCCGCAGAGCAGGCATTGAAAGACTGACGGCTGAAAGCTGAACAAGAGGTCGTCTGAAAACCTTTTTCAGACGACCTTGTTTTATCAGAAACGGTAAATACGGTATAATTTGTACCCAACACACATTACACCCGACGGATGGATTCCCCGTCGGTTTTCCCTTTTCAGACGACCTGTACCGAATATCAAAAATCCATCCATGACCGCAAAATCCTCTAAAACAGCATCAAAAACTAAAGCCAAAACAAACGCCAAACCGAGCACGCGCCGTCAAAGCCAAACGAAGGCGCAGACAGAGCCGAACAAGGTTTCCGAGCGTTTGAAGGCTGCCAAAGCGCTACAAAAAAATGAAGAAAAAAAAGCGCGCCCCGAGCATGTCGTCAATTTGATTAACGACGCGCTGTGGCTCTTCGGGCTGATGGTGACGGTCTTCATCGCCATTTCCCTCGCCAGCTTCAAAATGACCGACCCCGCATGGTCGCGCAGCGTGCCAAAATCGGACGATATCGCCAACTTCGGCGGGCTGTTTGGCGCGTATGTTTCCGATGTCGGCTATTATCTCTTTGGTCTGTCGTTTTGGTGGTGGATCGCCGCTTCGTGCGTTTTCCTCTATAAAAATTTCCGCCCGCTGCAAAAGCGCGAAAACTACAAATCGTACAACCACGGCGTTGCCGCGCTGGCTTTGTTCCTGCTTTTGGTGTGCAGCCCGATTCTCGAATATTTCACCCTTCAAAATACTTTGGACGAAACCCTGCCTGTCGGTGCGGGCGGTTTGGTCGGCGCTTTGGCTGGTTCGGGCTTGGCTTGGCTGCTGGGCAAATCCGGCAGCCTGCTGATTATGTGCGTCATGCTGCTGCTTTCCGTCTCTTTGCTGGCGCAAGTGTCTTGGCTGGAAGTCATGACAAAAACAGGACGCAATACCGAAAGCCTGTTTTCGGGCATTTGGGGTCGTCTGAAAAAGACATTGGGCAGACGCAAGGACGACGGCTCGACCGCCGAAGCCTTGGAAACGGAAAATACACGCCGTATGGTGAAAGAAGCCAAAAACATCACCGCCACGCCCGTCGCCCCGCTTGCAGGCAGCACCAGCAACCGCAAATCCGTTGCGGTCTCCGTCGCGCCACCACCCAAAATTCAGGCTTCCTTGTTTGAAGACAACGAGCCGCAACAGACAGGCGAATACCACAAACCCAGCATGAACCTGCTGCGCCTGCCCAACGGCGAACCCGTCAGTATCAATCCTGCCGAATTGGAGCGCACTGCCGAACTGATTGAATCCAAGCTGGCAGAATTCGGCATTGGCGTGCAAGTCGTGTCCGCCACTTCCGGCCCTGTGATTACGCGTTATGAAATCGAACCCGCGCAAGGTATAAAAGGCAGCCAAATCGTTGCTTTGTCTAAAGATTTGGCGCGTTCCATGTCGCTGCAATCCGTGCGCATCGTGGAAACCATCGCGGGCAAAAACACCATGGGCATCGAGTTGCCCAACGAAAAACGCCAAGATGTGATGTTGAGCGAAATCTTGTCTTCTCCCGTGTTTACCGAGGCCAAATCCAAGCTGACCGTCGCGTTGGGTAAAGACATCTCCGGTACGCCCGTCGTCGGCGATTTAGCAAAAATGCCGCACCTTTTGGTCGCCGGTATGACCGGTTCGGGTAAATCCGTCGGCGTGAACGGCATGATTATGTCCATGCTTTTCAAAGCCACGCCCGACGAAGTCCGCTTCATCATGATTGACCCGAAAATGCTCGAATTGAGTATTTACGACGGCATTCCGCACCTGCTTTGCCCGGTCGTTACCGATATGCGCGAAGCAGGTCAGGCGTTGAACTGGTGTGTCGCCGAAATGGAAAAACGCTACCGCCTACTTTCCCACGCCGGCGTGCGCAACTTGGAAGGCTTCAACCAAAAAGTCGAAGCCGCCAAAGCATCGGGCAAACCCATGCCCAACCCGTTCAGCCTGAATCCGGACGATCCCGAGCCGCTGGAAAAGCTGCCGATGATTGTGGTCGTTATTGACGAATTGGCAGACCTGATGATGACCGAACGCAAAGCTGTCGAGCAACAAATCGCCCGCCTCGCCCAAAAAGCGCGCGCCGCCGGTATCCATATGATTGTCGCGACCCAACGTCCGAGCGTCGATGTCGTCACCGGCTTGATTAAAGCCAATATCCCGACGCGCATGGCGTTTACCGTACAAAGCAAAATCGACAGCCGTACCATCCTCGACCAGATGGGCGCGGACGAGCTGCTGAAATACGGCGACTCCCTGTTCCTGCAACCGGGCAGCGCCGAGCCGACCCGCCTGCAAGGTGCATTCGTTTCAGACGACGAAGTGCATCAAGTCGTCAACTTCGTCAAATCGCAAGCCCCCGCCGACTATATCGAAGGTTTGCTCAGCGGTGAAGCTGCGCTGGAAACCACCAACATTGTTAATCCAAATGCAGGCAGCGATGAATTGTTCGACCAAGCCGTCGCCTACATTTTGGAAAGCAAAAAAACTTCCATCTCCTCCCTGCAACGCCAGTTGCGCATCGGCTACAACCGTGCCGCCAACCTAATGGAAGCGCTCGAAAACGCCGGTGTCGTTTCCCCCGCAGACATCAACGGCAGCCGCAGGATTTTGGCGCAAAAAGACCAGTTGTGATCTCAATAATTACCAAAGGTCGTCTGAAAACTGGTTATATCTGTTTTCAGACGACCTTTTTATGATGTCGGATTCAATGCCTTATTTTATCGGGGCAAAATCGGCCCGTCTATCGACGATATAGTGGATTAACTAAATCAGGACAAGGCGACGAAGCCGCAGGCAGTACAGCTAGTACGGCAAGGCGAGGCAACGCCGTACTGGTTTAAAGTTAATCCACTATATTATCCAGTCAATCAAACATTGTGATATACTAGCCAGCTAATTTTCCTGCCTTTTGCAAGCAACGGACGATAAAAGCCCCGATGGGTCGGAGCCGCTTTTGCAGTCATCATTGGCAAAAGGATTCCCATTTTTTATTTAACACAACAAATTAAGGTCTTACGATGAGCGTAACTGTTGAAACTTTAGAAAATCTGGAACGCAAACTAGTGTTGTCTCTGCCTTGGTCCGAAATCAACGCAGAAACCGATAAAAAACTGAAACAAACCCAACGCCGTGCAAAAATCGACGGTTTCCGTCCGGGTAAAGCACCTTTAAAAATGATTGCCCAAATGTACGGTGCAAGCGCTCAAAATGAAGTCATCAATGAAATGGTCCAACGCCGCTTCTACGATGTTGCCGTTGCCCAAGAATTGAAAGTTGCCGGCTATCCACGTTTCGAAGGCGTTGAAGAACAAGACGATAAAGAATCCCTGAAAATCGCTGCGATTTTCGAAGTGTTCCCTGAAGTCGTTATCGGCGATTTGTCTGCACAAGAAGTCGAAAAAGTAACCGCTTCCGTCGGCGATGCCGAAGTGGACCAAACCGTAGAAATCCTGCGCAAACAACGCACCCGCTTCAACCATGTTGAGCGCGAAGCCCAAAACGGCGACCGCGTCATCATCGACTTCGAAGGCAAAATCGACGGCGAACCTTTTGCCGGCGGCGCATCCAAAAACTACGCCTTTGTATTGGGTGCAGGTCAAATGTTGCCTGAGTTTGAAGCCGGCGTAGTCGGCATGAAGGCAGGCGAAAGCAAAGACGTTACCGTCAACTTCCCTGAAGACTACCACGGTAAAGACGTTGCCGGTAAATCCGCTGTCTTCACCATCACATTGAACAACGTATCCGAACCCACCCTGCCCGAAGTTGACGCCGACTTCGCCAAAGCATTGGGTATCGCTGACGGCGACGTTGCCAAAATGCGCGAAGAAGTGAAGAAAAACGTAGGCCGCGAAGTTGAGCGCCGCGTAAACGAACAAACCAAAGAATCTGTAATGAACGCGCTGCTCAAAGCCGTAGAGCTGAAAGCGCCTGTTGCTTTGGTAAATGAAGAAGCCGCCCGTTTGGCAAACGAAATGAAACAAAACTTCGTCAATCAAGGCATGGCTGACGCTGCCAACTTGGATCTGCCTTTGGACATGTTCAAAGAGCAAGCCGAACGCCGCGTATCTTTGGGTCTGATTTTGGCCAAACTGGTTGAAGAAAACAAACTGGAACCGACTGAAGAGCAAATCAAAGCCGTTGTTGCCAACTTCGCAGAAAGCTACGAAGATCCTCAAGAAGTGATCGACTGGTACTACGCAGAGCCTTCCCGCCTGCAAGGTCCGACTTCTTTGGCAGTAGAAAGCAACGTCGTTGATTTCGTTTTGGGCAAAGCCAAAGTAACCGAAAAAGCTTTGTCTTTTGATGAAGTGATGGGCGCACAAGCCTAATCATCTTCAAAAGGTCGTCTGAAACAGGCAACTTGAAAGCACCAAAGCATCCCTTTGGTGCTTTCGCAACATTGACAGGAGACAAAAATGTCCTTCGATTTCAATAATTACCTCGTTCCTACCGTTATCGAACAAAGCGGCCGCGGCGAGCGTGCATTTGATATTTACTCGCGCCTTTTGAAAGAGCGCATCGTATTTTTGGTCGGTCCGGTAACCGACGAATCCGCCAATTTGGTGGTTGCCCAGCTGTTGTTTTTGGAAAGTGAAAATCCGGACAAAGATATTTTCTTCTACATCAATTCCCCCGGCGGCTCGGTAACGGCAGGCATGTCGATTTACGACACCATGAATTTCATCAAGCCCAATGTCTCCACCTTGTGCTTGGGACAAGCGGCAAGCATGGGCGCATTCCTGCTCTCGGCAGGCGAGAAAGGCAAACGTTTCGCCCTGCCCAACAGCCGCATCATGATTCACCAACCTTTAATCAGCGGCGGTTTGGGCGGTCAGGCATCCGATATTGAAATCCATGCCCGCGAGCTGTTGAAAATCAAAGAGAAACTCAACCGCCTGATGGCGAAACACTGCGGCCGTGACTTGGCAGATTTGGAACGCGACACCGACCGCGACAACTTCATGTCTGCCGAAGAAGCCAAAGAATACGGTTTGATTGACCAAGTTCTGGAAAATCGCACTTCTTTGCAGGCTTAAATTTTTGATTTTGGCGATTTGAACACACGCTGACAGAAGACGCGCTGATTATTCCGCTATTTCGCCTGTACAACGGAGCGGCTGTTTTTGATGAGGCTGTTTGGGTAAGGAAAGAGCGGTTTTGTTGAAGTGTCGCTGACGGCGGTGTTTGAATGGATTTGACGAAAAGGTCGTCTGAAAACTTGAAAGACAGGTTTTCAGACGACCTTTTTGATTTGCTGCATTGGAATTGAGATTACGTTAACGACGTTGGTTCGTTTTTGTCTTGTGCCGATAGATGAAGAATCCCGCTGTATGCCTTATTCCGTAAAGAAAGTATGCGCGCCGAGATAATGTTTAGCGTAATACGGGCTGGAGAGTTTTTCGGTTTTGATGGTTTTGCCGCTGCTTGGGGCGTGGATAAATTCGCCGTTGCCGATGTAGAGGCCGACATGGGAATATTGGGATGAACCGCCGGTGTTGAAAAAGACGAGGTCGCCGGCTTTTAATTGGTTGTCGGGGATTTTGCGGCTGGCTGCCGCCATGTCGCGGGCGGTTCGCGGGAGGCTGACATTGAGGGCGTTTTTATAGACGAATTGAATCATGCCGCTGCAGTCGAAGCCGGTGGCAGTGCTGCTGCCGCCCCATCTGTAAGGCGTGCCGATTAGCCCCATGCTGTGCAGCATAAGTTCTTGCGAGCCTTGAGTGCGGTCGATGTTGCTGATGCGGACGGGTTGGACTGTTCGGGCGGTGGTGTGGGTTTTGGTCTTCGGGTGATGTTTGCCGGAAAAAAGGCCGCAGGAGGCGAGGGGCAGGATGATGGCGGCGGTCAGGGCGGTGCGGATAATCGGGTTCATGGGATTCCTTTTTAGGGGCGTTTCAGACGAGGTTTGACAAGAGGTCGTCTGAAAAAGGTTTTTCTATAGTGGATTAACTTTAAACCAGCACGGCGTTGCCTCGCCTTAGCTCAAAGAGAACGATTCTCTAAGGTGCTGAAGCACCAAGTGAATCGGTTCCGTACTATCTGTACTATCTGCGGCTTCGTCGCCTTGTCCTG
>CAUSKT010000079.1:0-11163 GCA_963532335.1 uncultured Neisseria sp.
TCCGCGCAGGCAGCCTGCACGACTCCGCCCTGCGCGCCCGCCATCTGTTTGACAGTCGTCTGAAACTCGTTGCCGCGCCCGATTATCTCGCCCGTCACGGCGCGCCCCAAACCGTCGCCGACCTGTCGCAGCACACCCTCATCGGCTTCTCCGAGCCCAAAACTCTGAACAACTGGCCGTTTGCCGATACCGGCCACACGCCCTACGCCGCTGTACCGCAATTGTCCGCTAACAGTGGCGAAACCATCCGCCGCCTCTGCCTGGAAGGCAACGGCATCGCCTGCCTGTCGGATTTCACCGTCACCGCCGATATCGCAGCGGGACACCTGCACGAACTCCTGCCCGACCGCGCCTTGAACGAAGCCAAACCGTTTTACGCCGTCTATTACGGCGACAATGCCGTCAGCCCGAAAATCCGGGCATTTGTGGATTTTTTGGTGGAACAAGTCAATTAAAGTACGTTTTTAAACACTAAGTCTTTCTGAACTTGCCCAAGATACAAAAAGGTCGTCTGAAAACCACGATACAGGTTTTCAGACGACCTTTGCTATGGCGGAACGGCTTTACGCTTCGACCGGTTTGCCGCGCAGGGAGAAGGTGTAGGCTTCGGTGATTTCCAAATCGATCATTTGGTTGATCATGTCGGGCGTACCGGTGAAGTTGACCACGCGGTTGTTGGCGGTACGGGCTTGGAGCTGGTCGGGGTCTTTTTTGGAGATGCCTTCGACCAGACAGCGTTGTACGGTACCTATCATGGTTTGGTTGATGCGGGCGGTTTCGGCTTCGATGACTTCGTTCAGGGCTTCGAGGCGGCGCACTTTTTCGGTGTGCGGGGTGTCGTCCGGCAGGTTGGCGGCGGGCGTGCCGGGGCGCGGGCTGTAAATGAAGACGAAGCTCAAATCGAAGGCGATGTCTTTCACCAGCTTCAGGGTCTGCTCGAACTCGCGCTCGGTTTCGCCGGGGAAGCCGACGATGAAGTCGCTGCTCAGGCACAAGTCGGGGCGGATGGCGCGCAGTTTGCGGATGATGGATTTGTATTCCAAGGCGGTGTAGCCGCGTTTCATCGCGCTCAATACGCGGTCGGAACCGCTTTGAATCGGCAGGTGCAGGTGCGACACCAGCTTGGGCAGGTCGCGGTAGCACTCGATAATCGAGTCGGTAAACTCGCGCGGGTGGCTGGTGGTGAAGCGCATACGCTCGATGCCGGGGATTTCGTGGACGATGCGCAGCAGGGTGGCGAAGTCGCAGATTTCGCCGTCTTCCATTTCGCCGCGATAGGCGTTGACGTTTTGTCCCAAGAGGTTGATTTCTTTCACGCCTTGCTGAGCAAGGTTGGCGATTTCGGTCAAAACGTCGTTCAGCGGGCGGGAGAACTCTTCGCCGCGGGTGTAGGGGACGACGCAGAACGAGCAGTATTTGGAACAGCCTTCCATGATGGACACGAATGCTGCGCCGCCTTCGACGCGGGCGGGCGGCAGGTGGTCGAATTTTTCGATTTCGGGGAAGGAAATATCGACTTGCGACAGGCCGCTGGTTTCTTTATCCACAATCATTTTGGGCAGTCGGTGCAGCGTTTGCGGGCCGAAGACGACGTCCACATAAGGCGCGCGTTTGATGATGTTTTCGCCTTCTTGGGAGGCGACGCAGCCGGCAACACCGATGATGAGGTCGGGATTTTTTTCTTTGAGCGGGCGTACGCGGCCTAAGTCGGAGAACACTTTTTCCTGCGCTTTTTCGCGCACGGAGCAGGTGTTGAAGAGGATGATGTCGGCTTCGTCGGCTTCGGTCACTTGTTCGATGCCGCCGTTTTCTTCGGCGAGTACGGCGAGCATTTTTTCGCTGTCGTATTCGTTCATTTGGCAGCCGAAGGTGCGGATAAATACTTTTTTCATGGTTTGTGTCTTTCTCAGGTAGCCCGTAATTGCGGGGCTGATTGTTATGGAAATCTCGATTTCAGACGACCTTGGGGAAGGCTTGGCGGGTCGTCTGAAACACTGATTCGTCAGGGCGCAAAAATGCGCGGTTGCGCTGCTGCGGCTGCAACAGCCAACCACGCGGTGTGTGTTTGGGTCGTCTGAAACGGGCAGGCGGCGGCTTATTGCGCGTCTTGCTTAATCTCGTCGCGGACTTCTTTTTGCGCGGTAAAACGGGAGGCTTCGTCGTCGGTCAAAACCCATACTTCGCGCACGAGAGCGTTGGTGTCGTTGTGTTTGAAGGCGATGGTTTTGCCGGTTTTTCCCGCCAGCCGCCCCATCGGGATGAAGCGGTCGTTTTCGTCGTGGATTTTGGTGAAACGGGTAATCTGCAGCTTGGCGGAATTACCGTCGGCAAGGCCCAGCGTCAAGAGGCGCGTCCATGAGAAGCCGCCACGGCTTACTTTCAGATAAGGCAGTTCGACCTGTTTCAAAACCGCCGCGTCCATATCGCTCGGCAACTTGCGCTGGGCGGCGTAGGAGACGGTGGAAACCAAAAGGGTAAGCATTAAAATGAATCCGCGTAACATGATGTTTTCTTTATGGTATAAATGGGTGCGGATTATAGCACAAACGCTTCAAATATGAACAGAGTGATTGTTTTTACAGAACAATTTTCATTTTCAGATACGACGTTGCGCCGTGGCGGTTTGGGCTTTCGGGGTCGTCTGAAACGGCTGGCGCGGGCAATCTGATGATAAAATACCGCTTATTTTTCAGACGACCTCAGAAAGAATCCGCTATGAACCGTAACGAAACCTTGTTTGACCGCGCCAAAGCCATCATCCCCGGCGGCGTAAACTCCCCCGTCCGCGCATTCGGCAGCGTCGGCGGCGTACCGCGCTTCATCAAAAAAGCCGAAGGCGCGTATGTTTGGGACGAAAACGGCACGCGCTACACCGATTACGTCGGTTCGTGGGGACCTGCGATTGTCGGACACGCGCACCCCGAAGTCATCGAAGCCGTGCGCGAAGCCGCGTTGGGCGGTTTGTCGTTCGGCGCGCCCACCGAAGGCGAAATCGTCATCGCCGAAGAAATCGCCAAAATCATGCCGTCCGTCGAACGGCTGCGCCTCGTCAGCTCCGGCACCGAAGCGACCATGACCGCCATCCGCCTCGCACGCGGCTTTACCGGACGCGACAAAATCATCAAGTTCGAAGGCTGCTACCACGGCCATTCCGACAGCCTGCTCGTCAAAGCCGGCAGCGGCCTGCTCACCTTCGGCAACCCGTCTTCCGCAGGCGTTCCCGCCGATTTTACGAAACACACCTTAGTCCTCGAATACAACAACACCGCTCAGCTTGAAGAAGCATTCGCCCGCAACGGCGACGAAATCGCCTGCGTCATCCTCGAACCCTTCGTCGGCAATATGAACCTGGTCCGACCGACCGAAGCCTTCGTCAAATCCCTGCGCGAATTGACCGAAAAACACGGCGCCGTGTTGATTTACGACGAAGTGATGACCGGCTTCCGCGTCGCGCTCGGCGGCGCGCAGTCGCTGCACGGCATCACGCCCGACCTGACCACGATGGGCAAAGTCATCGGCGGCGGTATGCCGCTTGCCGCGTTCGGCGGACGCAAAGACATCATGGAATGCATTTCCCCGCTGGGCGGCGTGTATCAGGCAGGCACTTTGTCGGGCAACCCGATTGCCGTCGCCGCAGGCTTGAAAACGCTCGAAATCATCCAGCGCGAAGGCTTCTACGAAAATCTGACCGCCTTGACCCGCCGCCTCGCCGACGGGCTTGCCGCCGCCGCCAAAGCGCACGGCATCGAGTTCACCGCCGACAGCGTGGGCGGTATGTTCGGCCTGTATTTCGCCGCCCATGCCCCGCAAAACTACGGCGACATGGCGCGTTCCAATATCGACGCCTTCAAACGCTTCTTCCACGGCATGCTCGACCGCAACACCGCCTTCGGCCCGTCCGCCTACGAAGCAGGCTTCGTCTCCGCCGCGCACACGCCCGAGCTGATTGACGAAACCATCGCCACCGCGCATCAAGTGTTCGCGGAAATGGCGAAATATAGTGGATTAAAATAAAAATGAGACAAGGCGGCAACGCCCGCCGTGTATGGTTAGTACATAAGGACGTTGGCAACGCCGTATCATTGCAATTTTAATCCACTATAAGGCGGAATGGCTTGCCGTCAGGGCAGTGCGGGCAATGCCGCCTGATTCGCGGCAATCCGTCCACAAGACAAAAAGGTCGTCTGAAAACCTAAATTCGGGTTTTCAGACGACCTTTCGTTTGGGAGAAAGGCAGGTTTGTCCTTACGCCTCTTTGTGCGTCAGATGGCGCACGGACGCGGCGATTTCGTCCGCCATCCGACGGCTGGCGCCTTGATGGCCGGCGACAAAGCGTGCCGCCTGTTGGGCGAAGTGGCTGCGTTCGTTCGGGTTTTCCAAACAGGCTGAGACGAAAGTGCGCCATTCGTCCGCATTCTGCACCTGTACCGCCGCTTGGGCTTCCAGCGCGCTGCGGCAGGCGGCGGCAAAGTTGTAGGTGGAAAAGCCGAACACGGTCGGAATGCCGCAGGCTATCGGCTCGATGATGTTTTGACAGCCGCTGTCCACGAGGCTGCCGCCGACAAAGGCGACATCCGAACTGAGGTAGTAGGCAAAGAGTTCGCCCATGCTGTCGCCCACCCAGACTTGGGTTTGCCGGGAAACCGGCAGGTTGTCGCTGCGTTTTTGAACGGTATAACCCAATGCCTGCGCCGTTTCAAAGGTCGTCTGAAAACGCTCCGGATGGCGCGGGACGACGACCAGCAAGGCATCGCCGGTATATTTTTTCCATGCTTCGAGCAAGAGCGCCGCTTCGTCTTGGTCTTTGTAAAAACGGGTGCTGGCGCAGACGGCGACGGGGCGCGTGCCTATGCGTTCGCGGAAGGCCGCCGCCAGTGCGCGCATCCGTTCGGGCGGGGAAATATCGTATTTGGTGTTGCCGCAGACATGGACGTTGGACGCGCCGATCAAGTGCAGCCGCTCCGCGTCTTCGGCGGTTTGCGCGAAACAGCCGCTTAAGGTTTGCAGCGCAGGCTCGAACAGGTTGCGGATTTTCAAATAGCCGCGCTGCGATTTTTCAGACAGGCGGGCGTTGGCGAGAAACAAGGGGACGTGCGCGTCGGCGCAGGCGTGCATGAGGTTGGGCCAGATTTCCGTTTCCATCAGTACGCCGAACAGGGGGCGGTGTTCCTTCAGGAATTGGGCGACCCATTCGGGCTTGTCGTAAGGCAGATAACGGCATTGCGCGTCGGGGAACAGTTCTTTCGCGGCGGCGCGTCCGGTCGGCGTCATTTGGGTCATGAGCAGCGGCGCGTCGGGGAAATGGCGGTGCAGCGCTTCCACCAAAGGCTGCGCGGCGCGGGTTTCGCCGACCGATACGGCATGCACCCAAATCGGATGCTGCACAGGCCGGTCAAACGGCTCGCCGAAACGCTCGCCCCAATGGTAGAGATAGGCAGGCGATTTGGTGGCGCGCTTTTTGAGATAGTGGCGGATAAGCGGCGGCGCGATGCGCCATAATTGCGTGTAAAACCAACGATTCATGTATTCCACTCGAAAACGGTACGGACGGGAAGGCGGACGGTGCGGATTCTAGGCGGTTGACGGTTTCAAACGGCCTGTCACCGAACCTCCGGTTTCCCGAGCCTATTCTAGCCGATTTTGCCGCTTCGCCCACGCCTCTTTTGAGCTGACTTGATGTAACGGCGAAAAAAGGTCGTCTGAAAACCCGAAATCCGATTTTCAGACGACCTGTCTTGGTTGCGTCGCAGCGGTTTACGCGGCTTTCTTTTCGCGTATCGGCAGGTTCAGCAAAGCCGCCGTCCCCGCCAACACCGCGTCGGCATACCACATCCAGCCGTAATCGTTGAACCGGTAAATCACGATGCCGCCGATATACGAGCCTAAAAAACCGCCGATTTGGTGGCTCAACATCGTCAGCCCGAACAGCGTCGCCAAATAGCGCGTGCCGAACAGTTTGCCCGTAATCGCAGCAGTCGGGGCGACGGTAGCGAGCCAAGTGAAGCCCAGCGCGGCGGCGAAAATGTAGAAATTGACGTCGGTTCTCGGGGCGGCAAGGTAGATCAGCACCATCGCCACGCGCGAGGCGTAGAGTCCGAACAAAACGTATTTGCCCAAAAACCGCCCCGTACACCAGCCCGAAAAAATGCAGCCCGCGATGTTCGCCAAACCGATAATCGCAATCGAAGTCGAAGCGACCGAAGCGGGCAGGCCGCAGAGCGCGATTTCGTTGGGCAGGTGGGTTACCAAAAACGCGATGTGGAAACCGCAGGTAAAAAAGCCCAAGTGCAGCAGGATGTAGCTGCGGTTTTTAAACGCCGCTTTGACTGCCTGCCCCAGCGATTGCCCGTTTTCAGACGACGTGTGGTGCGTGGCGACAGCGTTTTTGCCGCCCGCCAGCCACCACGAAATCGGCAGGATTAAAAGCGCAATCCCGCCCCAAACATAAAACGTCCCCGTCCAGCCGACGGCGGGCAACACCAGCAAACCCTGCACCAGCGGCGCAAACAGAAACTGCCCCGCCGAACCGCCCGCGTTGACCAGCCCCGAAGCCAAACCGCGTTTGTGCGGCGGCACTTTCGCCGCGACCTGCCCCATGATGATGGAAAAACCGCCCGCGCCCGTGCCAAACGAAAAAAGCAGCCCGATTGCCAGCATCAGCCCCCAATAATTCGGCATCTGCGGCACCATCAGGCAGGCACAAACCAACAGCAACGCACCACCGCCCAAAACCTTAAACGCGCCGAAGCGGTCGGCAAGCGCGCCGGAAAGCGGCTGGGACACGCCCCACATCAACTGGAAAACGGCAATAATCAGGCTGAACTCTTGGATACTCAGCTCGGTAGAGTCGACGACGGGGCGGACAAACAGTCCCATAGTCATGCGCATACCGATGGTAATCAGCAGGATGGCGGCGGCAGCGGCGGTCACCAGCCAAAGGTTGGGGGATTTTTGCTGTGTGTGGGTCATGGTTATTGTTTGTTTCTATTGGAAAATGCCGTTCAATCAACCGGCAAAACAACGGATTTTAACAAACGGGCTGACGCAGGCTAAATAACTCCTGATGCTTTGGATATAGCCAAAACCTCTATCCGCGCCGCATTGACCGTTCCCCTTTACCTGCAAGGCGGGACGTGGAACACGGACGGAAATTCAGCGCGTAAAGAACGGCAAAGGTCGTCTGAAAACCCGAAATCCGATTTTCAGACGACCTTTGTCCCGAGAACGGATAAAATCCGTATTGATAAAGCCATATCGGCTTCAAGCGGATTCCCGATATAGTGGATTAAAATTGCAATGATACGGCGTTGCCGCCTTGTCTCATTTTTATTTTAATCCACTATATAATCCGCCTTTTTCAGACGACCCCGACCCGCAACCGCCATGACGCCTATTTATCTCGCCGACACCGCCACCGAACACGCCCGCCTTTTGGCGCGGCAATTCCAGCTTCCGATTTTGTCCGACCTGCCCGACAGCGGCGAATACCTGCTTGCCGATGCAGAGGGCGTCAGCTTGTGCCGCGTGGGGGAGAAGGGGCGCGTCCGCGTCGATTTCGGCGGCGGTGCAGCCCAATACCGGCGCACCAAAGGCGGCGGCGAGCTGATTGCCAAAGCGGTCAACCACACAACCAAACCGACCGTCTGGGACGGCACCGGCGGACTCGGGCGCGACAGTTTCGTCCTCGCCTCGCTCGGTTTGAACGTCCACACTTTCGAGCAGCATCCCGCCGTTGCCTGCCTGCTTGCCGACGGCCTCGAACGCGCGCTGCAAGCGCCTGAAATTCAAGTCATCGCCCGCCGCATGACTTTCCATTATGGCAACGCCGTCGAATTGATGCGCGAACTCGCCGCCCAATCGCGCCCCGACATCGTGTACCTCGACCCCATGTACCCCGAACGCCAAAAGTCCGCCGCCGTCAAAAAGGAAATGGCGTATTTCCACAGCGTCGTCGGTGCCGCCCAAGAAGAAGCCGGACTGCTTGCCGCCGCCCGCGCCGTCGCCAAAAAACGCGTCGTCGTCAAACGACCGCGCCTCGGCGAGTTTCTCAACGGCGAAAAACCCGCCTACCAATACACGGGCAAAAGCACCCGATTTGATGTGTATTTGCCTGATTATCCGGTTAAAGACGGGGAATAATTTATAGTGGATTAACTTTAAACCAGTACGGCGTTACCTCGCCTTAGCTCAAAGAGAACGATTCTCTAAGGTGCTGAAGCACCAAGTGAATCGGTTCCGTACTATCTGTACTGTCTGCGGCTTCGTCGCCTTGTCCTGATTTAGTTAATCCACTATAAAACGCAAAGGTCGTCTGAAAACAGTTTTCAGACGACCTTTGCGTTTCTGCGTCCTGCGTTAGAACGATTTGACCAGCGACAGACCGACTTCGTTTTGCTTGTAGCTGTACAGCCAGTCGGTGTTGCCGTGGACGCGGCGGTGTTTGTAGCTGAGGACGGGCTTCATGCCGGCGAATTTCCAGCGGTCCGCGCCTATGCTGAGGCGGTAGGTCTGTTCTTTGTCGCGGCGGCGTTGTTCGAGGACGGCGTTTTCTTCGCGGTGGCTACGGATGCCGAAGGTGGCGGAGGCGGAGGCGTCGAAACCGGCTTCAAACATTTTTGCCGCGCCCAGCCGTGCGGAGATGAGGCGGTAGCTGTCCACCGGCTCTTTGGCTTTGCGCTGCTGCCAGTCTATGCCGCCGTAGAGCATGAGGTCATTGCGCGGGAAGTAGGACAGGGTGTTGTAAACGGAGAAGAGGCTGCCGTCGAGCAGGCGGGTTTTGTCGGAATAGGAGAGGTGTTTCCACTCGGCTTCGGTGTTCCACGTCCAGTTGCTTTTGTCGAGGTTCCACTCGCTGCGCACGCCGTAGGCGCGGTTGAGGGTTTTGCCGCCGCTGCCGTTCCATTCGACGAGCGGGGCGAGGGCGAAGGTGTGGCGGTGGTTTTCAAACTGGTAGCCTGCGCTGAGGTTGAGCGAGTGTTCGTTGAAGTCTTTATGGTCGTGGTAGAAGCGGCCGTAGCCGAGCGCGCGGGCGGCGATGCCGTGATGCCCTTTAATCTGCCAGCGGCGGACGGCGGCGGCTTCGTATTTGATGCCGTTGGCGGAAACGGGCTGGTCGCCTGAAAATTCTTCCCAGCATTCGCCGTCGATTTCGGTTTTACACCACACTTTGCCGCTGGCTTCGTTGATGTTGCTGTTGTGGACGGCGCCGACGGAAAGGCTGCCCTGCCAGCTTTGGCGTTGGTTTAGAGAGTCGCGGAAATGGCCGATGTTTTCTTTGACAGCTTCGGGTAGGTCTTCGTTTTGCAGGCGCATAAATTCGGAAGTGGCTTCGCGGTTCAGACGACCTTCAAAGAGCAGGCGGGCGTAATCGAGCCGTCCGCGCGTGAAGTCGGGGTGGCGTTGCAGCAGGGTTTCGTAGTCTTGTTTGGCATCTTTCCATCTGCCTTCGCCGCGGGCGAGCGAGGCGCGGGCGAATAGGGCGATGTCGGGGTCGTATTCGGTTTGTTGGGTATAACGCTCAAGCAGCGGGCGCACGGTTTGCCAGTCGCTGCGGTTGACGGCGTTAAACAGGGCTTCGCCTTGGTCGGCTTCGGGGTCGGTTTCGGCTGTCTGCCCGATGTGTTCGGCGGGAATGTCGAGGCGGTATTCGCGCACTTTTTGTTCCTGCTCCTGCATGGTTTGGCGGGTGTCCTGCCACAGGCGTTGCGCGGTACGGTCGTCTGAAAAGTCAGAACGGGGCGCGGCAAGGACGGGGGCGGCGAGAAACAGGATAAGGCAGGCAGACGGTTTGTACATGGTGTCGGCTTTCCGGTCGGCGGTTTCAGACGACCTTGAGAAGGTTGGCGGGCTGGTGTTTAAAAAAGCCTGCGTGAAGCAGGCTTTATTTTACTTAACTACGGATTTTAGCTTTACTTAACTACGGATTTTAGCGTTTCACACCGCCGAATGCCGTATCCAAGTTGCGGTCGGTTTTAAATTTGGCAACACCGGCCAGCGCGCTTGCGTTGTGACCGAAGAAGTGGCCTTCGGTTTTACCGAAGTGGCCGTTGGCGCGGGCGTAGCCTTCAAACGATGCGCTGGACGGTTTGATGCGGGAATGGATGTCCATCTGTACAGCGTTGTTTTTCATAGAACCAGCCAAGACGCGTTGACCGAAGTCCGCGCGCAAAGTACCGACCATCGGGTTGTTGCCAGTGTAGTTGTTGATACCTTTGACGGCGTAGTTGGCTACACCGGATACCGGCATAGAGGTAGCGCGTTTGTCGCCTGAGTAGAAAACGCCGCGGTTGGTGCCTTTGGCGTATTCTTTACCGACCCACTCGCCGTAATACACTTCAGAGCCGCCGCTCTTGATGGTATTGAACGCATAGCGGCCGAGGTTTTGACGGGTGCGTGCGTCGTTAACCTGTACGGTTTTCACGCCGTTGCGGTCTACATTGCCGGGCATGCGGTTGACGTTGGTGTAGTGCACGCCCGAACGGTAGGCAGCGTGTTTCATCACTTTTTCGCCTTCGGCTTCAGATGCGGGTTTGCCCCATTTTTTGCCGTATTTGTGGTTTTGGTAACCGTAATCAAATGGATTGTAGGCATTGTTGGCGGCAAATACGCCTGCGCTGAACAAAACAGCCAAAACAGCAGCGGTGGTTTTTTGCAGATTCAGTTTCATGATACGCTCCTTAGGGGAAAAACGATGGTGGGGAAAATGATGTTCCGTCCGTGTCAGTGTGAGCAGACTATCGTTATGTGAGGAGACTTGTTTTTCTTTTTTCTGAACATCATTCTAGAGGGGGAGTGTTAGAGGAGAATTAGCGGATGTTTTAGGGAGTGTCTTAATGAGATAAGAATATTTATTTTTGGTTAAGATGTATAGTGGGTTAACTTTAAACCAGTACGGCGTTGCCTCACTTTGCTACTATCTTACTGTCTGCGGCTTCGTCGCCTTGTCCTGATTTAGTTAATCCACTATATTTGGAATCGGCGCGGACGGAATGATGCTGTCCGCCAAATTGTCCGTGGTTACGTTGTTTTGTCCCAATGGATATTCGATTTGCGATTAGGTTGGTGTGTCAGAGGGAATTTGTCCTCAAACAAAAAAAGGTCGTCTGAAACTTTGAACTGCACCCCAAAAGTTGGACATCCCCTCCAACTCACAAGGTGCAGTTT
>CAUSKT010000080.1:0-10994 GCA_963532335.1 uncultured Neisseria sp.
GTACTGTCTGCGGCTTCGTCGCCTTGTCCTGATTTAAATTTAATCCACTATATTTATTCCGTCAAACCGTTCAGCCTTTCGGATAAAACCGCACCACATTTTCCCCCTCAGGCAGCGTCAGTTTTTTCACGGCATGGCCGTACACGGTTTCGAGCGTGACGGTCAGACCGCCTTCGGTTTCAAAAATCTTATCCACAAAGGCTTCAGCCGCCTGGGCGTCGCTGAATTTTAAGGCGTGCCATAGCCCTAAGGTTTCCATGTCCTGCCGGAACGTCGCCGCTTTGCGGTAGCTCAATTCGAGCTTGGCGGTATCGGTAACGGGGTCGTAGAAACCGTTGTCGGCAAGTATGTCGCCGAGGTCGTGCATATCGATTAAGGTCGGCGTTTCACACGCTATCCCCGCGCTTTTCAGACGACCTGTCAGCTCGGTCAGGCTGTCGCGGCCAAAATGGGTGAAGAATAATAAACCGTCTGTTTTCAAGGCGTTTGCCCAGTTTTTGAGGACGGGCAGGATTTCGTCCGCGCGGGGCAGGCTGAGGTTCGCCCACAACATATCGGCACAGGCTTCGGGCAGCGGGGCGGTCAGGGCTTGGCAGTGTTGCGGGACGGTTTTACCGGTGAGTTTTTGCCAAAAACCGCTTTTGCGCGCGGCGGCGGCGGTCTGGAGGAAGTCGGCGCGCGGGTCGTATTCTTCGAATACGGCGTTCGGATAGCGCGCGGCAAGCAGGCTGCGGCTGATGTCCGCGTCCGCACCGACCAGCAGGATGCGCTTGGGCGCGTTGCGGACGATTTGCAGCCGCTCGTCGGTGTCTTGGGCGAGATGGCGGTGGATTTGCCAGCGTTTGTCTTGGGGGTTCATGTTTCAGACGACCTTTTTCTTCTTTTTGAAGGGGTGGTTTTTGCGTGCCGCCATTTAGGGTGTACAAGAATGGCGGTATGGATTTCTTTTAATTTCAATCGACTATGTTAAAAAACAGCAACTGCCGCACTCGGTTATCTGCTTCCTCTTTTGTCCGGCGGAAGAGGATGGCTCTATTTTATTCCGTACATCTGAGAACCACCCCATCCTAACCTTCCCCCGCCGGACGGGGGAAGGGATAAGGCTGTCGTTGCGGTAGCGTGGCGTCGTTCCCGCCGACGGATTTCACACTCTGAAGCCTCGTCATTCTTTAAGTTTTGGGTTCACGCCTGAACGGAAACAGCGGCACAAGGTTTTCAGACGACCTTCTCGACAAAGCTGCGGTAGCGTTCGGCAAATTCGTCGGCGTGGCTTAAAAACGGGGCGTGTGCCGCTTTTTCCATCAATACCAATTCGCTGTCTGTCAGGTGGCGGTTGAGGTATTCGCCCATGCGCGGCGGGGTGATGGCGTCTTTTTGTCCAAACACTAAAAGCGACGGGGCTTGGATGCTTGAAAGCAGGGGGCGGGCATCGGCTTGCTTGACGGCGTCCAGCGCGGCTTGCAGGGCGGGCGGTGCGCCGTGGCGAGAGAGGTCGGGCAGTATATTGCTGATGATTTCGGCGGCGTTTGGTGTGTGCAGCAACTGTAATTGTAGAAACTGTTTGATATGTTTGGCATAATCCTGCCGGAACGCGCCGACCATCTTGCCCAAAGCGGGATTGGACAGCCCTTCGGGGTAGTCCGCGTCAGCGGTCAGGCGGGCGAAACTTGCGGTCAAGCAGAGCGAGCGGACTTTGTCGGGACGGCGTGCGGCGAGATGGAGCGCGACCAAGCCGCCGAGCGACCAGCCGAGGATGTGGGCGGGCGCGTCGATTTCTTCGGCGAAGGCTTCGGCAATTGCGGCGATGTTGAAAGGTTCGGCAAAGGGCGCGTCGCCGTGTCCGGGCAAATCGAGCGCGCGGATGTCCCAATCGGCACTCAGGCGCGGGATGAGGTCGTCGAAGACGTGGCGGTTCGCTGCCCAGCCGTGTATCAGATAAACTTTTTTGGCGGAGTGCGGCATGGCTGTTTTCTCTATGGATGTGTTTTCTTGGTGGCGCAATGCGGGATGGTGGCACAAAAGCCGTTGCGTATTATGCCACGCCTTGGTTTCCGCGTGCGAAACCCGGCCGTATGGCGGTTTTTGCGGCGGCTGCGCGACGGACTTGGAAGAGTTTTTTACGGACGCGGCAAACAGTTGCCCCTTGTGTTTCCGCACTATACAGGGCGGAGCGGTGTGCGGCGGCTGTCAGAAGAAGCCGCCGGCATTTGAGCGGATGTGGGCTTCGCTGTATTATGAGCCGCCCGTCAGCAGTATGATACGCGCGTTGAAGCATTTGGCAGACCTCGGCATGAGCCGTCCGCTGGCGGAACTGATGCGCCGCCATGCGCCCGACTGGCTGGAAACGGAGCGTTTCGATTTTGTGCTGCCCGTGCCGTTGAGCAAAGAAAGGCGGCTGCACCGCGGCTTCAACCAAAGCGAGGAGTTGGCGGATATTTTGTCCGAACATTACGGCTGGACGCTGCTGCCGTGGCAGACGGTTTTCAGACGACATCGCGAGCCGCAAAGTACGCTGAAAAGCGTAGACAGGGTTCGCAATATAAAAAATGCTTTTGAAATCAATGGTCATATCCCGAAAAACTGTAATATTTTGTTAATCGACGATGTGTTCACCACCGGCTCGACGCTGAACGAATTGGCGCGGACGCTGAAAAAATCAGGCGCAGGCAAGATTTTTTGCTGGAGTTTGGCGCGTCCGCCAATGAAAAAATAGCTAAAGTTTTTGACACCTGCGGAACATTTCGGCATTATGCCCCTCTATAAGTGATTGATTTATATGTTTACCATAGTTTTGTACCAACCCGAAATCCCGCCCAATACGGGCAATATCATCCGATTGTGCGCCAACACCGGAGCCGATTTGCATCTGGTCAAGCCGCTCGGTTTCCCGCTGGATTCGGCAAAAATGAAGCGCGCAGGTTTGGATTATCACGAGTTTGCAAAACTGACGGTACACGAGAATTTCGAAGATTGTCTCAAAGCCCTGGAAGGCCGCCGCATTTTCGCGCTGACCACCAAAGGCAAAACCCGTCCCGACGAAGTTTCTTTTGTTGAGGGCGATGTCTTTTTGTTCGGCCCCGAGACACGCGGCCTGCCCGCCGAAATCCTCGACACCCTGCCCCAAGGGCAAAAGCTGCGCCTGCCCATGAAGCCCGGCAGCCGGAGCATGAATCTTTCCAACACCGTCGCCGTGATTCTGTTTGAAGCATGGCGGCAAAACGGTTACGCAGGCGGTGTATAACATCCGCTGGGGAGTCTCCCTGAGCCGTTTGACAAAAACCAAGACGATACTGTCCAACAACAGCTTGGTTTTTGTCAAACCGCCGATACGTCGTCTGAAACCGCCTGGGAGCCATCCCGCCGCGTTATCAACTCAAGAACGGACTACGTTTTGACTTTATCTAAAACTACCCTTTTCTCCACCCTGACTGCCGTTGCAATCAGCATCCTTTCCATTCATTCCGCCTCTGCCGACTCCATCGTCCGCGCCGAGAAGCTGCATTCCTCCGCCAACCGCAGCTACAAAGTCGCCGGCAAACGCTACACGCCGATGACCAAAGTATCCTCCTTCGTCCAAACCGGCAACGCCTCATGGTACGGCAACCAGTTCCACGGCCGTAAAACCTCCAGCGGCGAGCGTTACAACATGAACGCCCTGACCGCCGCCCACAAAACCCTCCCCATTCCCAGCTACGCCCGTGTGACCAACACCAAAAACGGTAAAAGCGTCATCGTCCGCGTCAACGACCGCGGTCCTTTCCACGGCAACCGCGTGATCGATGTTTCCAAAGCCGCCGCCCAGCAATTGGGTTTCATCAACCAAGGCACGGCACATGTTAAAGTCGAACAAATCGTACCGGGTCAAAGCACCCAAGTTTATGATGGCAAAGACATTTTCGTCGATTTGAAATCCTTCGGTACCGAACGCGAAGCGCAAGCCTATATGAACCAGGCGGCGAGAAACCTTTCCGCCGGCATGATGAACCCGAGAGTTTCCCTGGAGAAACGCGACTACGAATACGTCGTCAAAATGGGCCCGTTCACCTCGCAAGAGCGTGCCGCCGAAGCCGAAGCCAAAGCACGCGGTCTGATTCAGGCAGCTTCGCTGTCCCTCTAAGCCGCATCCGTGTTTTCAGACGACCTGTTGCAAGACAGGTCGTTTTGTATTGAAGCTAGGTACAAAGCCGTCGTATCCTTGCATCCTTTTCCTTTATAGTGGATTAAAATAGTGGATTAAAATTGCAATGATACGGCGTTGCCAACGCCCTTATGTACTACCCGTACACAGCGGGCGTTGCCGCCTTGTCTCATTTTTATTTTAATCCATTATAATCCCCCGCTTCTCAACCAAAGGAATCCCCACCATGTCCCTCCCACCTTGCCCGCAATGCCAATCCGAATACACCTACGAAGACGGCAGCCAATACATCTGTCCCGAATGCGCGTTTGAATGGACGGAAAACGACGGCGAAGCCGCCGAAGAAACCCTGAGCGTCAAAGATGCCAACGGTGCCGTGTTGCAAGACGGCGACAACGTCGTCCTGATTAAAGACCTCAAAGTCAAAGGCAGCTCCATGGTCATCAAGCAAGGAACCAAGGTAAAAGGCATACGCCTGCAAGAAGGCGACCACAATATCGGTTGCAAAATCGACGGCAGCGCGATGAATTTGAAATCAGAGTTTGTCAAAAAAGCATGATGTTGGTATAATAACCGTTGGTGGGTCGCTAGGCCGACCTGAAAACCGTTTGTAAAGCTACTTGTCTCCGTAAGGGTTGCTTTCAAACGGTTTTCGCCTTTTTCGGCAGGGATAGGCGTTGCACCAATTGACGGTAGCGCTATTTCGTCCGCCACATCAAACAAAGGTCGTCTGAAACCTGTTGTCGGTTTCAGACGACCTTTTTCGTGGTTCGGCAAAACGGCTGTGTCGAATCAAAACGCATCCGCAGGCATTTTGCCGTATCGGGATTTTTCGTTATCGGACTGTTGCCCGATTTGGCTTAGTCCAACAACGCGTCCACAAAAGCGCGCGCGTTAAACGGGCGCAAATCGTCTATGCCTTCGCCCACGCCGATGTAGCGGACGGGGACGGGACGGTCGGAGGCAAGTGCGGCGAGGATGCCGCCTTTTGCCGTACCGTCGAGTTTGGTCACAATCAGCCCTGTCAGCCCCAGCGCATCGTCAAAGGCTTTGACTTGGTTGACGGCGTTTTGCCCGATGTTGGCATCGAGGACGACGATGATTTCGTGCGGCGCGTCGGGCATCGCTTTTTGCAGCACGCGCTTCACTTTTTTGATTTCTTCCATCAAATGAAGCTGCGTGGGCAGGCGGCCGGCGGTGTCGGCCAGCACGATGTCGATGCCGCGCGCTTTGGCGGCTTGGACGGCATCGAAGCAGACGGCGGCGGAATCGCCTGTGGTTTGCGAAATGACGGTAACGTTATTGCGTTCGCCCCATGCCTGAAGCTGCTCGCGGGCGGCGGCGCGGAAGGTGTCGCCTGCGGCAAGCAGCACGGATTTGCCCTGAGCTTGGAAATATTTGGCGAGTTTGCCGATGGAAGTGGTTTTACCCGCGCCGTTGATGCCCGCCAACATGATGACGAACGGCTCTTTCGTGTCGGGCAAGACCAGCGGTTTTTCCAACGGCTTAATCAGGTCGTACAAAGCTTCTTTCAATGCGCCGCGCAACTCGTTGCCGTCTTTCAGCCCCTTGAGGCTGACGCGGTTGCGCACGTCTTTCATCAGGTATTCCGTCGCTTCCATGCCCATGTCGCTGGTAATCAGCACGGTTTCCAGCTCTTCGTACAAGTCTTCGTCGATTTGCCCGCCGCCGAACACGCCCGCCAGCGATTTCGCCATTTTGTCGCGCGATTTGGTCAAACCCTGTTTCAAACGCGCCGCCCAGCCGAGTTTGGGTTCGGTTTCGGACGGTTCAGAGGTTTCAGACGACGTGGCGACGGCTGTATTGTCAAAGGCTGCTACGGAATGTTCTTCGGATGTCGCAGGCGCGGCTTCAGCTTGGGTTTCTAAGGTTTCGACGGCTTCTGCGGTTTCAGACGACCCGTCGCTGACCGCTTCATAGACGTGTTCTACCGCTGCGGAAACATTATCGGCAACGGTTTCGCTGACCGCTTCCACGCGTTCTTCCACCTGTTCGACCGTTTCAGACGACGTTTCGCCAACCGCCTCGCGGACGTGTTCGACCGTTTCGGAAACATGTTCAACCACAGTCTCGCAGATTTCTTCGGCGTGCTCTTTGGTACTTTCTACCGCCGTTTCAACTGCCGCCGTCAGCTCTTCCGCTTTTTCGCCGACATTTTCCTGAACCGTTTCAAGCGTTTGCGAAACGGCAGCTTCCGCGTTCTCTACAGCTTCGGCGGCGGTTTCCTGAATGCGGGTTTCTTCTTGAGCGGGCGTTTCCTGTTTTTTCTTGCGGCGGAAGAAGCTGAACATTGAATTTTCCTTTTAATTTTAGAAACTTGAAATAGGGCGTATTGTAGCGTATTTTGCGCGGCAAGGTCGTCTGAAAACGTGATAATCGAATAAGGTTTGCTGACGTGTTCCGCGGATGGAAGTACAATACCCGTCTTCTCGGTTTCTGCTATTCGGGGCGCCGCATCGTCCCCAAGTGGAATAAGGCCGTTTTACTCCGTATCGTTTTGATTTTTAAAAGGTAAGCCAAAATGAAAAGAATATTTTTTACCATCCTGTTTTTGTCTACGGCTGCCTATGCCAGCCACACCTATTCATCGGACAATTTGACTTGCACATACCAAGATTTGACCGCCCCAAACAGCCAACCGCAAACAACGGCTTGCAGCAGCCTGGCTTGGGAAAGCGCACAAGTCTATGATGAAAAACGCGGCGGCTATATCGCGGGGAACGGGGAAGAGTACAAATTGAAAAATGGAAAAACGATTGTTTTTTCGTATGAAGCCTTTATGAAAACGAAAGAATCCAACCCGACAGGCGGCAAATGGACTCATTCGACCAAACTGATGAATAACAATACTTACACCACCTCCGAGCGTACATTCAAAGGCAAAAGCTGGACCTGCTACCGCTCGGAAAAAGAAGAATTATGCGTAGATGCCCCAAGCCTTTACGCCATCTTATCGGCTGTTAATTAAAGCTCTTCTGCGTTTGGCTTTGCCTAATGTATCAATATGAAAAAAGGTCGTCTGAAACCGGATTTCCGGTTTCAGACGACCTTTTGTTTACCGCCATGCCCTCCAACATCTATATCCTTTGCTCCATGCGGTAACGCGTTCGACCAAGGTCAATAATGCGCTTTTCTGATCCTTGCCGATGATGGTGTCGGCCTCCCAATCGCCGATGCGGGTTTTCTGGTCGACGATAGCAGGTCGGTTTTCTATGCCGACGCGGTCGGGCACTTTGCCTCTGGTCCATGTGCTGCCGTAGCGTTTGCGGTAGGGTTTGCTGCATATTCTGAGATGTTGCCACAAAGTGCCGCCGTTGCTTTTGTCTTGGCGAAGGTAGCGGTAAACGGTGCTGTGATGGAGTGTGATCCCGTGGTGTTTATGCAGGTAGGCACATACTTGTTCGGGACTGAGTTTGCGGCGGATAAGGGTGTCGATGTGTTGAATCAGCTGCGAATCGAGCTTATAGGGTTTTCGCCGGTGCTGTTTGGTCAGCCGGCTTTGCTTCTGTGCTTTTTCGGCGCTGTATTGCTGTCCTTGGATGCAGTACCGCTTGATTTCTCGGCTGATGGTGCTTTTGTGGCGGTTGAGCTGTTTGGCGATTTCGGCGATGGTGCAGTGGCGGGACAGGTATTGGATATGGTATCGTTCGTCTTGGGTCAGTTGTGTGTAGCTCATGGCAATCTTTCTTGCAGGAAAGGCCGTATGCTACCGCATACTGGCCTTTTTCTGTTATGGAAAGTTGCACTTCAAATGCGAATCCGCCGATCTTTGCCGTTTGAAAGCATCGGTTTTTGATAAAATCCACGGATTGCTCACAACTTATCCACAATTTGAACTTCATCCCAATTCAATCAAATCAAACTTAATTCATTGAAAACTATCAACATACAAAAAGGTCGTCTGAAAATTTTCAGACGACCTTTTAAATTGTTCACAAAATTATCAACAGGACTAGGGTTATCGGCATCAAACCAGATTCTGCGGATTGCCTGCGACGAAGCGGTTGATGTTGTCCACAAGGATGTCAAACAGACGGTTGGCGGCCTCTTGGCTTGCCCATGCAATGTGTGGCGTGACAATGAGGTTGGGCAGTCGAGCTTTCAGCAGAGGGTTGCCGTCGCGCGGCGGCTCTTGTGTTAACACGTCAAAACCTGCCCCGCCGATTTGGCCGTATTTCAACGCCGCAACCAAAGCGGCTTCATCAACCAAGCCGCCGCGCCCGCAGTTGATGAGGATGGCGCCGGGCTTCATCTGTTGCAACTCGGCTTCGCCTATCATGTTTGCCGTTTGCGGCGTGAGCGGGCAATGCAGCGACAGCGCGTCGGCAGTGCGGACGGCTTCGTCAAAGGAAACGTAGCCGTCGCGGACGGTTTCGGCGTGTTTGTGTTCGACAAACACGACCTTCATTTTGAACGCCTGTGCATAAGTTGCCAGCGTCTGTCCGATGTTGCCGCGACCGAAAATCGCCAGTGTTTTACCGTTTAAATCGCGCATCGGTGCGCCGAGGTGGCAGAAAAACGGCGAGTTTTCCCACAAGCCTGCTGCAACGTCTCGCTGATAGGCAGGCAGGTTGCGCATCAGGGTAATCATCATCATAAAAGCGTGTTCCGCCACCGATTCATTGCCGTAAGCGCGGATGTTGCACACGCTCACGCCCGCTTGCTTGGCGGCAGCAAGGTCAACATTGTTGACGCCCGTCGCGGCTAGCGCAATCAGTTTGAGCTGCGGGTTGGCGGCGATGTGTTCGGCGGAAATCACGACTTTGTTGGTAATGATGATGTCCGCGCCCTGTATGCGCTCGGCGGTCTGATGCGCCTCAGTCGAACCATAGCTGCTTAAAGTATGCGGAAAATCAAAGTCAAACGGACGGTCGGCAAGCGTGTCGCGGTCGAGAACGGCAATGCACAGTGGATTCATATTTCACCTATCAAAAATAAAATAATGATTTAAATAAACTAATTTTGAATAAAATATTCAAAATATACGGCGTAGTTGAGAATAGTTATTATCCGAATCATACAGACATCACCATATCAGGAAACCATCATGATTAAAACCATGACCTTTGCCATTTTACATTTCGCCACCGCGTTCGGCGTTGCCTATATTTTGACCGGCAGCATCGGCATCTCAAGCGCAGTCGCGCTGGTCGAACCGCTTGCCAACACCGTCGTTTTCTATTTCCACGAACAGGCATGGCGACGTTACGAAAAAAATAAAACCGTAAAACAAGAATGGGCTACGTCGCTGCACCATTGTGGATAAGTTTTGACCGGAGGTCGTCTGAAAACGGGTTAGGAAATATTGTTTCTCAATAGTAAATATTCTTTCAACAAAATAGATATTTATCAATCAAAAAGAAATCAATAAAATGCTTTCCATCGCTTGAACGCCTATGCAGTTCATCTTTTATATTCAACATCATAAGGAAAGTATCATGAAAAAAGCACTCTTCGCCTCCCTCATCGCCGTTGCCGCCTCCGCATCTTTCGCCGACAGCCGCATTCCTGAATGGAACCATGCCAACGACTCCGGCCCCATTCCGGGCTTAACCCAAGTCGAATATCACGATGCGCACGATATGCGTAAAGATGATGACCGCGTGAAATTCACCGCACCTGCCACAGGCGTGCGCGAAATCACCGGCATCGGCTACAACGACACCTATGCCCGCTCGTTGCAAAACGGCTCAAATTGATTGCTAATCGGTTGAAATTGAAAGGTCGTCTGAAAACGTATCCATCCGTTTTCAGACGACCTTTTGCTTTATCGGAAACGGCAGCTATGATACCCTTCAGCGCGGAATATCGAAGAGCCGATATTGTTAACCAATTGAAAACGCTATGAAAGGATAAAACATGAGCGGTTTGATTATTGAAGATTTGCAGGAAGGTCACGGCAAAGAGGCCGTGAAGGGCAAAGAAATTACCGTGCATTACACCGGTTGGCTGGAAGACGGCACCAAATTCGACTCCAGCCTCGACCGCCGTCAGCCGCTGACCATTACGCTGGGCGTCGGTCAGGTCATTCAAGGCTGGGACGAAGGTTTCGGCGGCATGAAGGAAGGCGGTAAACGCAAGCTGACCATTCCCGCCGAAATGGGCTACGGCGCACGCGGCGCCGGCGGCGTGATTCCGCCGAACGCAACGTTGGTGTTTGAAGTGGAGCTGTTGAAAGTTTATGAATAATGCCTGACGGCGTTGGGATCGATTTTCTACGTTGAACTGAGCGAAAGGTCGTCTGAAAACCAAATGTTGAGGTTTTCAGACGACCTTTTTGTTTAATCCAAGCGGGTTGGGACAAACCAAGTTGGTAGCATGGGCTTTGCCCGCGAAATCTATCGTTTAACCATCCATGTCAGACAATAATCTCATTTACTTTCATCTCGTGGGCAAAGCCCACGCTACGGGTGGCTGCAACAGCAATCTGTTCCTTCCCCCATCCGGCGGGGGAAGGCTAGGATGGGGGTGGCTTTGTGGATTTAGGCAAAATCGAATTCGTGCAGCCCATAGAGTCATCCTCTCCCGCCAGACGGGAGAGGGAGCAGGTCGCAAATAAAAACGAGGTCGTCTGAAAACCTTGAGATTCGGGTTTTTAGAGAAACCCGCTCTACACCCGTTTTCAGATGACCTTTTTCCTGCCCTGTCCCCACAAGCGCCTTTCCACCTGTCAAATCCCCCCGAAAAAGCGTACAATCCCACGTTTATTTTTGAATTCATTATATTTTCAGACGACCTCCGTCAGAGAAAAGAGGTCGTCTGAAACCATTAGGCACGTTGACACACATGACCCACATGATTTACCCCAAAACCTACGACGTCATCGTCGTCGGCG
>CAUSKT010000081.1:0-10751 GCA_963532335.1 uncultured Neisseria sp.
TAAGGCTACCTGAAAAACACCGTTTGCTATACAGCCGGAATTTTCAGGTAGCCTGACCGGCACGCCGGCCGAAAACAGGTCGGCAGAACGATAACGATACAGACGCATCACGGAACCACACAAACCTGACCACCCCCGCCTTTCGGGGCAATGGTTTTTACCGTTTTTTCCGCTTTCGGGCGGCAACAAAGCGGAGTTTGCTGTTATTTTCTTTAACGTTTAAAAGGAGATTCATCATGTCTATCTTCAAAAAAACCCTGTTGGCCGCCGTACTGTGCGGCGTTTTCGGCGTGGCGGCAGCAGAACCCGGTATCAAAGATTACGGCGGTTCTTCCGAACTTAAGAATGTAGAGCCTGGCCAATCGGGTGTCATCCCCTTCGGTGCGGGCAAGGCCGGTTTGCGCTTTGTAAACGGCGGCAATTGGTCGGCCTCCATCAACCTGCAAAACGGTCCGGTACAGCATATCCGCAACAAATATAACGACGGCAAAAATCCGATTAACGGTACTGATCCGTATGCCAACGTTGATGGCACACGTAATTCGCAATATCTGATGTTGCGCGATGTCGCCCCGGTAATCGGCTGGTTCTACAATCCGAAATTAGGTCAGGTGTGGTATGAAAACCGCCACAACAACACCGAAGTGTACAGCGTACGCCAAATAACCGAACCGAAACTCTTCTTTGCACCCAAGTTCAGCGGCCTGGTAATCGCCAAAGTGCCGGGTATGAGTGAAGGCAACAACGTGTTCTTCGGCGAATGGGCACCACGTGCCGGCAACCCGCCGAAAAACAGCACCGACCTGAATATGGCGGACGGCAAACGCACCGTTTGGTATGTGGGCGACAATCCGACCCAAAATATGCCGGTACTGTCCGAAGCCACTTATAACGTGCTGGGTGTGAATAAGCATACCCCGGGTCAGAACGACTTCTATACCGGCGTGCTGACCGCCAACTATGGCGCGGGTAAAAACACCTTGGAAGGCAGCTTGTCCCGCCCTGGCGATAGCGTGAAATTTGACGGTACCAATATTCGGAGCAACGGTACGTTTGACAACGGTAAGGCTGACGAACGCATTACCGGTCGCTTCTACGGCAGCGGCGCGGAGGCTCTGGCCGGTATTGTGGATCGGGATGGCCAAGCCGGAGTAGATAGGGATATTGCCTTCGGTGGTAAGAAAATCCCGCCGCAATAATCCCGTGTGTTAGACCTGTGAGATGGGAAGGGCGGTCTCTGAAGTATTTCGGACCGCCTATCGTCAATCGAATAAACAATCAATCAAACCAATGTTCAAACCGTTTTCAGGTAGCCTCTTCTGGAAGAGGTTACCTGAAACAAAATGCCGAAAGCCACGTCCATGAACAAGCCGCTCCTCCTCGCCTTGTGCCTGCTGCAGCCCGCTCTTGCACATGCCGATGGTCCTGCCGACGAACGCCGCCGCCTGCTTGACGAGGGCAGCCGACAAACGCAGCAATACCGCGAAAGCAGTTGGCTGGACACGGAACAGGCACGCGGGGAAGTGGGGGAAAACGACGGCTACATCATGATAGACGGTACAGTCTACCAAGTTGGTGATACGGCGGAAGAACTGGAAAGCGCGATTTACCACGCCCTCAATACGCGGCAGTGGCACAAGGTGCGGCAGTTCGCTGCCCGCTACGCCAAACTGCCCCGGCACAAACCCGCGCTGATTCATTTGGCCGATGCGCTGCAAAAACGGGACGAAGGGGATTTCCGCGCGGCGGGGAACAGTTTTCAGACGGCCTTGGAAGCCGAACCCGACAACCCCCGCCTGCTGCTCGAAGCGGGGCGGTTTTATGCCGAAGACAACCAAAACAAAGAGTCCGCCGCCGCGTTTGAGAAAGTTCTGAAAACGGATATTCCCGCAGAAACCCGCCCCATCGTGGAAAACTACCTGTCCGAACTGGGCAAACGCCGCCGCTGGCACGGCCAAATCAGCCTCGGCTATGGTTACAACAGCAATGTAAACCAAGGCAACGGCATCAACCAATGCGTGTGGGAAATCGCGGGCATGTGCCTGATGGAGCGCACCCTGCCCGCGCCAACGGATTCGACCTTCTCATCCTATAGCGCGACCGCCGAAAAAACCGTCCCGCTCAAAGGGCATCACGGCGTACAGGTGCGCGGTGTACTGTACGGCAACCGCTACACGGAAAAAGACAAAGATTCGGCGGCCATGCCGGATTACGGCTATCGCAACGGTTCGCTGTACGCGGGATACGCCTATGCCGACGCACGCTCCTCCTTTTCCCTGCTGCCCTATTTCGAATACGACTTCCGCAACCGCCACACCCACTACCGCGCATGGGGTGCGGATGCCGACTGGTCGCGCATACTTTCCCCGCGCTGGCGCATCAACGCCCGTGCCGGAGCAAAAAAGACTGGATACGGCGGACAAAGCAAAACTTATTTTGCCGATTTCAAACAATACGAACTCGGCGCGGGGGCGGAATTTTCTATCACGCCGAAAAGCGGCCTGTTTGTAAATTTCGATGCCGCACGCAAAGCCTATCCCGAAAAATCTTCTTCCAGCAAAGAATATACGGCTCGGCTGGGTGCGTATAGGCTTTTTTCGGGCGGTACTTATTTAAACGCCGTCCTGCTCTACCGCCGCAGCCTGTATGACGCGGCAAGTTTCATCAGCGATAACAAACGGCGGAGCGACAAGCAATACATCATGATGGCTGCGGCGGGTTTTCCGCAATGGAATATCAAAGGCGTATATCCCGAACTGCGCTTCCGCCGCACAATCGCACGCAGCAACGCGGTGTATTACCGCTACCGCCAAAACGAATGGCTGTTGGGTTTTAAATATCGGTTTTGACCAGTCGGGTGATAAAAAATGCCGTCTGAAAGGGTGCTTCCTTTCAGACGGCATTTGTCCGTAATGTTTACAGATGAGGATTCATCAGGTTCTCGGGGGAGAGGATGCGGTTGATTTCTTCTTCGCTTAACAGGCCGCGCTCCAGTACGACTTCGCGCACGCCTTTGCCGGTCTGGGCGCAGATTTTGCCGACCAAGTCGCCGTTGTGGTGGCCGATGTATGGATTCAGATAAGTCACCAAACCGATGGAGTTGAAAACGTAACGTTCGCAGATTTCGCGGTTGACCGTAATGCCTTTGACGCATTTGTCGGACAGGTTGACAGCGGCATTGCCCAAGAGGGAAATGGTTTCAAACATACATTGGGCGATTACCGGCTCCATAACGTTCAGCTGCAACTGACCTGCTTCGGCTGCGAAAGTGATGGTGGTGTCGTTGCCGATGACTTTGAAGCAGACTTGGTTGACGACTTCGGGAATCACGGGATTGACTTTGGCAGGCATGATGGAAGAACCGGCCTGCAATTCAGGCAGGTTGATTTCTTTCAAACCGGCGCGCGGACCGGAAGAGAGCAGGCGCAAGTCGTTACAGATTTTGGACAGTTTGACGGCTGTGCGTTTCAATGCGCCGTGTACCATCACATATGCGCCGCAGTCGGAGGTCGCCTCGATCAGGTTTTCAGTCAGTTTGCAAGGCAGGCCGCTGACTTCGGAGAGTTTCTCAACGACCAAAGCCGCATAGCCTTTAGGCGTATTCACGCCTGTACCGATGGCGGTGGCGCCGAGGTTGACTTCAAGCAGCAGGGAGCGGGTACGGTCGAGGTTGAGGATTTCTTCTTCCAACAACACTTGGAAAGATTGGAATTCTTGTCCGGCAGTCATTGGCACGGCATCTTGAAGCTGGGTGCGGCCCATTTTCAAAACGTCTTTAAATTCTTCGGCTTTGGCGGCAAAGGCGTTTTTCAGGACGGCTAGTTTGTCGAGCAATTCGCCGATGCTGTAATACACGGCAAGGCGGAAGCCGGTAGGGTAGGCGTCGTTGGTGGATTGGCTGGCGTTGACATGGTCCATCGGATTGACGATGTCGTAGCGGCCTTTTTCGTATCCCAAGACTTCCAATGCGAGGTTGGCAATGACTTCGTTGGTATTCATGTTGACCGAAGTGCCGGCACCGCCCTGATAAACGTCGGACGGGAATTGGTCGAGGCAGCGGCCTTTGAGCAACACTTCGTCGCAAGCCTTTTCGATGGCGGCGGCGATTTCAGGCTTCACCGCGCCCAGTTCGCCGTTTGCCTGCGCGGTTGCTTTTTTCACCATTACCATGCTGCGGACAAACTGCGGCACGTCGGAAATTTTTTGATTGGAAATTTTAAAGTTTTCCACCGCGCGCAAAGTATGGATGCCCCAATACGCCTCGGCGGGGATTTCGCGGTCGCCCAGCAAATCGTGTTCGATACGGACAGTCATTTCTCTTACCTTCTCATTCGTTGGTTTATCAAGTAATGTGCATATGCAGGCGGAACATTAGACCGTTTTGCATGGGTTGTCTAGCTGCAAATGCGCCGTTGTTATCAAAGCAGGAAAAACACTCCCACCCAAAAGGTAAAAGGTCGTCTGAAACCTTTTCCAGACGACCTTTTACATGCTTACATACCGACCAGTCCCCGTATCTGCGGCCAGTAAAACAAACAGGCGATGGCGCAGACGGCGACGCTGATGCCTGCGGCGTTGATGCTGCTGATTTTTTCTTTAAACGCCATCGCGCCGACCAGCGTTCCCAAAACAATGACGCCGATGTTCATGCCTGCGAAGACCAGCGTCGGGTTGTCTTTCATCATTTGGTGGGCGGTGATGTAGGTAACGATGTTGGCGAAATTCAAACCGCCCAAGATGATGCCACCGATAATGCCTTCTTTCGTCCATTTGGTCGATTGGGAGAAAAGGTAGCCGAACATCAAAATACCGGCGAGGCTGAAGGCGACCAAGAGGTTGCCGGAAAACGCCGTACCGCTTTTGGCAAGCTGTTTGAAGAGGATGTCGATGATGCCGTAGCCCGCCCAAACGCCCGCAAGCAGCGTGATTTGCGTACCCAATCCGCCCGATTTCTTGCCGCCGTCAGCTTTCCACAACAAGCAGAACAAAGCCACAAACGCCAAAACGATGCCTATCAGCCGCCCTTCGGTCAAGGCTTCGCCAAAAATGACGAACGCGGAAATAATCGGCAATATCAAAGACAAACGCTGCGCCGCATCGGACTTGACGATACCCGCCGCATCGACCGCCTTGCCCATAATCACAAACACCGAAGGCAGCAGCACGCCCAGCGCGCCAAACAGCCACCAAGTCGGCAAAAAGGCTTTCGGGTTGCTCAAATCGGGTTTCAACACCCAAGCCGTCAACGCCACTGCGACGATGTAGTTCACCGCCACCGCCTGCGCGACGTCGATTTTGTTCTTACGCGCCAATTTGAGCAATACCGACACAGACACGCTGCACAGTATGCTTGCCAATAAATAAATCATGTTTTTCCTTTGATTGAATGTGTCGGATGCGTGGACAAATTTTCAGACGACTTTCTTGGTGTCCTGTTTTGATATTTATAGTGAATTAACTTTAAACCAGTACGGCGTTGCCTCGCCTTGCCGTACTATCTGTACTGTCTGCGGCTTCGTCGCCTTGTCCTGATTTAAATTTAATCCACTATAGTTTCCCGCAAACGACCCATACAAAAATTTCAGACGACCCCGGGATGCGAAGGTCGTCTGAAAACAAGGCGGGCGGTTGCGCTTAGAACCAAGTATCCAAAGACATACGCTTGTTGTCCGTCAGTCTGACGAAACCTACCGCCAGACGGTAAGCAAACCAAACCGATACCAAAAACAGCAACACAGAGTCGATGCCGATAAACGCGGTGATTTTACTCAAAACAAACCCCGCCAGACCGCCCCAGAAGGTTTTAATCAGATAGTCTGCGTGGTTATTATAAACCGAGTCGTCCATTTCGCCACGTTTTACATACGCCAAAACGATGCCGGCAACAGGCATCACCAAGGTCGCAAATGCCAAGGCAAACAAGGCATACATCGCCATCACATAAGTCCGGTCGCCGTCTTGGCGCGGCGCTTCCGCCGTATGCTCGCTACCGGTCTGCTGGCTGGCGGTCTGCCCGCCTTTACCGCTGAATTCACGGAGCGACTCGTCGTACCATGCCCGACGTTCGGGATCGACCAGCGTATCGTAAGCCTGACGGATTTCCTTAAAACGCTCTTCCGCTTCGGGATTGCCGGGATTACGATCGGGATGGTATTTCATTGCCGAATCGCGATAGGCTTTTCTGATTTCTGCAATGTCCGCATCCGCCGAAATGCCGAGAATTTCATAAAAATTACGGTTTTCCATATTAGGGTGTGCCTCTTTGGTTTGTGTTTGCCAAAGCCCGATACCGTGAAATCACGGCAACAGGCTGTTTGACAGAATGAAAACAGATATAAAATCAGGCATTGTGTTCTTTTTATAAAACCTTCAAATTTGCCCGAATCTGCGTTTCCCGACTTAAAAACCGTTTTGCATCCCTTTAGACGGCGACCTGTACATCCTGCGGATTCAAAGCCCGCAAAGCCTGCGGACTGACACCGATGATGAATCCGCGTTTGCCGCCGTTGATATAAACTTTCTCCAAATCCCAAATACTTTTTTCAACATACACAGGCAACCGGGTTTTCATACCGAAAGGCGTCGTCCCGCCCACCAGATAGCCCGTCCATTTGTTTGCCTGTTTCGGATCGGCAGGCTCGATGTGTTTCATGCCCAAATCGCGTGCCAGATTGCGGGTCGAAATCTGCTTGTCGCCGTGCATCACGACGACCAGCCCTTTCTTCGCTTCGTTTTGCAGCACGATGGTTTTGACTACCTGATGCTCGTCCACGCCGAACAACTGTGCAAACTGCCCTGTCCCGCCGTGTTCTTCATAAACATAAATATAAGGCTCAAAGTCAATTTGATGTGTACGCAAGAAACGGACGGCAGGAGTAACCGGATAATCGGTATTTTTGCTCATGATGCAGTTCCAATAATATTCAGACGACCTAAAATTAATATGACAATGACGCGTAAAAATAGTTTCCGCATCTTTTCAAAAACAACAAAACCGCCCGCCTGCTGTGGCAGACAATCAAGCTGAATGTTACCATAAGCCCCTGCCCAATATCCGCCGTCTCGTTCTGACCCCATCAGGCAAACTGAAATCCGACAACAGGACAGAATGCCCCGTGCGCCCAACCTCAAGGAATATCAAATGAATATCCGATACCTCGGTACCACCGAACGCTACTCCGAAGCCGTCTGCGCCGGAGGATTCGTCTTCCTCTCAGGCATGGTTCCCGAAAATCCCGAAGTCGATGCCAAAGCCCAGACTGAAAATGTCTTGGCACAAATCGACCGTTGGCTTGAAAAATGCGGCTCCGACAAAGCACACATCCTCGAAGCCACCATCTTCCTGACCGATATGAACGACTACGCCGCCATGAACGAAGCCTGGGATGCCTGGACAGCCCCCGGCCGTGCCCCTGCCCGCGCCTGTATCGAAGCCAAACTCGCCAAACCGGAATGGGCGGTCGAAATCAAAGTATCCGCCGTGTGCAAGTAATTGGATTGGACAAGGGTCGTCTGAAAACCACAGTCAATTTTTCAGACGACCTCTGTAACAAATAAAATCTGCAACACCGATACGCTCAAAAATTAGAAAACATTTAATTTTATTAGAAACAAATAGTTATTTAAAATTTTTCAAGTAAGCCCGCCTGCACGTCAAAATAAAATCGAAATAAACTATACTTTTTCTTAATTTATGAGATAATAGCTAAACAAATTCTTAGCTAACTTCATCAACATCAAACGAGAACAACACTATGTCAGACGAAAAAAGCAAAGCCCTAGCCGCCGCCCTTGCCCAAATTGAAAAAAACTTCGGCAAAGGTTCCATCATGAAAATGGACGGCAGCCAGCAAGAAGAAAACCTTGACGTCATCTCCACCGGCTCGCTCGGTGTGGACTTGGCGCTCGGCGTCGGCGGTCTGCCGCGCGGCCGCGTCGTCGAAATCTTCGGCCCCGAATCCTCCGGTAAAACCACGCTCTGTCTCGAAGCCATCGCCCAATGCCAAAAAAACGGCGGTATCTGCGCCTTTATCGACGCCGAACACGCCTTCGACCCCGTTTACGCCCGCAAACTCGGCGTTAAAGTGGAAGAACTCTACCTCTCCCAACCCGACACCGGCGAACAGGCTCTGGAAATCTGCGACACGCTGGTGCGCTCCGGCGGCGTGGACATGGTCGTTGTCGACTCCGTAGCGGCCCTCGTACCCAAAGCCGAAATCGAAGGCGAAATGGGCGACAGCCACGTCGGCCTGCAAGCCCGCCTGATGAGCCAAGCCCTGCGCAAACTGACCGGCCACATCAAACGCACCAACACACTGGTCGTCTTCATCAACCAAATCCGCATGAAAATCGGCGTGATGTTCGGCAGCCCCGAAACCACCACCGGCGGTAACGCCCTCAAATTCTACGCCTCCGTCCGCCTCGACATCCGCCGCACCGGACAAATCAAAAAAGGCGACGACGTCATCGGCAACGAAACCAAAGTCAAAGTCATCAAAAACAAAGTCGCCCCTCCGTTCCGCCAAGCCGAATTCGATATCCTGTACGGCGAAGGCGTAAGCTGGGAAGGCGAACTGATCGACCTCGGCGTCAAATACGACATCGTTGAAAAATCAGGCGCATGGTACAGCTACAACGGCGCCAAAATCGGACAAGGCAAAGACAACGTCCGCGTCTGGCTGAAAGAAAACCCCGAAATCGCCAACGAAATCGACGCCAAAATCCGTGCCGCCGTGGGCATCAACATCGATATCACCGAAGGCAAACTGGACGACACCGACGGCGAACGTCCCGAGGAATAAATCCCTCTTGAGTCTTGGTTAAAATGAAAAGAGGTCGTCTGAAATATTTCAGACGACCTCTTCATGATTCCGTATCAGGCAAATCAAGCTTTCAGCAATTCTTGCAGTTCACCTGCTTCGTACATTTCCATCAAAATATCGGAACCGCCGACAAACTCTCCGTTCACGTAGAGTTGCGGGATGGTCGGCCAATCGCTGTATTCTTTGATACCTTGGCGGACGGCATCGTTTTCCAAAACATTCACGGTAACGTAATCAGTGCAGCCTGCGGCGCTGAGGATTTGTACGGCGCGTGAAGAGAAGCCGCATTGCGGAAACTGCTTCGTACCCTTCATAAACAAAACAACGCGGTGGGTGGTAACAACTTCTTTGATTTGGTCGTGGATAGATGTCATGGTTTAATCCTTATTTACATGAATCGGTTAATCGGAATTTGCGCCATTATACGCAAATTAACGTGTTTGGGTACGCCTGTTTGCATGGATATTTGAACAAATTAATATCGGTTTACCCAAAATCCCCCAATCGCAAACCTGCCGATCATCCTCAGCCCATCCTATTCAATACGCATTCACCCCAACCGACAGAACCTGAAAATTGTCAACAATCCAAGCCATCTTATTTTAAAGCGGTGCTATAATTCCCCGAACCAGATTTTTCAGACGACCCCTACAAGGACCCTGACTTATGAACAATTCAGTCATCACCGTCATCGGCAAAGACCGCGTCGGCATCGTGTACGACGTTTCCAGAATTTTAGCGGAAAACCAAATCAACATCCTCAATATCAGCCAGCAGCTGATGGACGATTTCTTCACCATGATTATCTTGGTGGATACCTCGAAATGCCCCAAATCGCGGCAGGAAATGCTGGATTTGTTTGCGGAAGAGAGCAAAAAACTCGCGCTCGACATCCGCATGCAAAATGAAGAAATCTTCCAAGCCATGCACCGCATTTGAGTCGGAGGAATGTAATGAGTATCCAATCCGGCGAAATTTTAGAAACCGTCAAAATGGTTGCCGACCAGCATTTCGACGTCCGCACCATTACCATAGGCATTGATTTGCACGACTGCATCAGCACCGACATCGATGTATTAAACCAAAACATTTACAACAAAATCACCACCGTCGGTAAAGATTTGGTCGCTACGGCGAAACACCTTTCCGCCAAATACGGCGTGCCGATTGTGAATCAGCGTATTTCCGTCACGCCGATTGCCCAAATCGCGGCGGCGACCAAAGCCGATTCTTACGTCAGCGTGGCTCAGACTTTGGACAAGGCAGCCAAAGCCATCGGCGTGTCTTTTATCGGCGGCTTTTCCGCGCTGGTACAAAAAGGCATGTCGCCATCAGACGAGGTGTTAATCCGCTCCATTCCCGAAGCGATGAAGACTACCGATATCGTGTGCAGCTCCATCAACATCGGCAGCACGCGCGCCGGTATTAATATGGATGCGGTCAGACTGGCGGGCGAAACCATCAAACGCACGGCTGAAATCACGCCCGAAGGTTTCGGCTGCGCCAAAATCGTCGTGTTCTGCAACGCAGTGGAAGACAACCCGTTTATGGCGGGTGCGTTTCACGGGTCGGGCGAAGCGGACGCTGTCATCAACGTCGGCGTATCGGGGCCGGGCGTGGTCAAAGCCGCGTTGGAAAATTCGGATGCGGTCAGCCTGACCGAGGTCGCCGAAGTTGTGAAGAAAACCGCCTTCAAAATCACCCGCGTGGGCGAACTTATCGGACGTGAAGCCTCGAAAATACTGGGCATCCCATTCGGCATTCTCGATTTGTCGTTGGCACCGACCCCCGCCGTCGGCGACTCAGTGGCACGCATCCTTGAAGAAATGGGTTTAAGCATTTGCGGTACGCACGGCACGACGGCTGCCTTGGCCTTGCTGAACGATGCCGTGAAAAAAGGCGGCATGATGGCTTCCAGCGCGGTCGGCG
>CAUSKT010000082.1:0-10594 GCA_963532335.1 uncultured Neisseria sp.
GTACTGTCTGCGGCTTCGTCGCCTTGTCCTGATTTAAATTTAATCCACTATAGATTTATAGAATCAAAAAGGTCGTCTGAAAACGTTGGACAAAGCTGCTTTCCCGTTTTCAGACGACCTTTGTTTATGGCTTGATATTATTCGCTCAAGAGCGCAATATCCGCTACCGCGTTCATTTGCTCTGCCAAACGGTTCAGCAGGTTCAGGCGGTTTTGTTTTACGGCGGGGTCTTCAGCCATCACCATCACGCTGTCGAAGAAGGCATCGACTTGCGGTTTGACGGAAGCTAGTTCTGATAAGGCCGTCTGAAAATTGCCTTCAGTAACAGCAGCGGCAATTTTCGGCTGCAAGCTTTGTGCGGCGGCGTACAGGGCTTTTTCTTCGTCTTGTTGCAGCAGGCTTTCATTGACTTCGCCCAATTCGGCATCGGCTTTTTTCAGCAGGTTTTTCACGCGTTTGTTGGCAGCGGCGAGCGCGGCGGCTTCGGGCAGTTGTTTGAACGCAGTGACGGCTTGCAGTTTGGCGGTCAAATCGTCCAAACGGCGCGGCTGTTTGGCGAGTACGGCGGCAACGATGTCTTGCGGATAGTCGTTTTGCAACAACACGGCCAAACGCGCCTGCATGAAGTCGGCGGTTTCAGACGGCGTTTTCTCGTTGAGCAAACCTTTGGGGAAGCTGTCGAAGGTCGTCTGAATCAGCTCGTTTACGTCCAAACCATACTGCATCAGCATCCGCAAAATACCCAAGGCGGCGCGGCGCAGGGCGTAGGGGTCTTTGTCGCCGGTAGGAATCAGGCCGATGCCCCAAATGCCGACCAAAGTTTCCAGCTTGTCGGCCAGCGCCACGGCGGTGGCGACTTTGCCGTTCGGCAGGTTGTCGCCGGCAAAACGCGGTTGATAGTGCTGCTCGACGGCTTCGGCGATTTCTTCGGTTTCGCCGTCTAAGCGGGCGTAGTATTTGCCCATCGTGCCTTGCAGTTCGGGGAACTCACCGACCATTTCGGTCACCAAGTCGGCTTTCGCCAAACGCGCGGCGCGTTCGGCTGCGGCGGCATCTGCGCCCAAAGCTTTGGTGATGTGGGCGGCGATGCTTTGCAGGCGTTCGATGCGTTCGGCTTGCGAACCGATTTTGTTGTGGTACACCACGTTTGCCAGCTTGGGCAGGCGGCTTTCCAAAGTCGCTTTCTGGTCTTGCTTGTAGAAGAACTCGGCATCAGACAGGCGCGCGCGCAAAACGCGTTCGTTGCCTTGGATGATGTGCGACGGGTCTTCGGTTTGCAGGTTGGAGACCAGCAGGAAGCGGTTCATCAGCTTGCCGTTTTGGTCGAGCAGCGGGAAGTATTTTTGGTTTTGCTGCATGGTCAGAATCAGGCATTCCTGCGGCACGGCGAGGAAATGTTCTTCAAAACCGGCTTCCAAAACAACGGGGTATTCGACCAGCGCGGTAACTTCGTCCAGCAGGGCTTCATCGGCGGCAACGGTCGCTTTCAGACGACCTGCCTGCTCGTTCAAGGCAGTCTGAATCGCGGCTTTGCGCTCGGCAAACGAAGCGACGACTTTACCTTGTTCGCGCATTTGTGCGGCGTAGCTGTCAGCGTTTTCAATGGTGATTTCGCCGCTGGACAGGAAGCGGTGTCCTAAGGTTTGATTGCCGCTTTGCAGGCCCAAAACGCTGACGTTCACGATGTCGCCGCCGTGCAGCACAATCAGCCCGTGAACGGGGCGCACGAAGGTAAACGTGCTGCTGCCCCAACGCATCACTTTCGGAATCGGCAGTTTCTTAACGGCTTGATTGATAATGTCTTCCAAAAGTTCGCCCAACGGCTTGCCGGTTTGGACGTATTCGTAGGCATACACATCCTGCTTGCCGTCGTGGACGATGGTCAAGTCTTCGATTTTCGCCCCAGCACCGCGCGCGAAACCTTCCAAAGCCTTGGTCGGCGCGCCGTCTTTCATGGCATTCGCCACTGCTGGGCCTTTTTTCACGATTTTCTGGTCGGCTTGCACGGCTTTGACGTTTTTGATTTGAACGGCCAAACGGCGCGGCGAGGCGTAGGCGGTATATTCGGCTGCGCCGTCAATCAGTTGCGCTTTTTCCAAGCCTTCGGCAACAGAAGCGGCGAAGTGGTTGCCTAAATTATTCAGGGCTTTGGGAGGAAGTTCTTCGGTAAGGAGTTCGATTAAAAGGGTTTGGGTTGTCATGTGAGACTTTCTGCTCTTTACATTTGTCGGTTTTAATTTCGTTGAAGCGGATACTTTCAGACGACCTCTGGCCGGAAACCCTGTCTTGGTTTGATTTGTCTGAAAGTTTGGTGATAAAGCCATCGGATTCACGCGCCGGTATGGTGTGCATTGCCGATGTCTGTTTGATTTGGTGCAGATTATGCCACAATTGCGCCTTCTCTGCGGCGTGATTATTAGAGAAGTTGGTAATAGAAGCGGGAAGAGTGTGATGAAGACAGGGGATAAAGCTGCCGGATAAGGATAACTTCCTTGTTTTGCCCTGATTTCAAATTAATTTATCGCTGTATTGGGTGATCATGTTATGCGCTTTCATATTGGTGCGGGTATGTTTGGCAGGTTAAAAGAAAAAGGCCGTCTGAAACTGCAAACAGTCTTTCAGACGACCTTTTTAAAGGAGACGGTCATTAGGATTATTGACGTTTCGCGCCGTAACCACCGATGAAGTGTTCGCTGCCGTCTTGGTTTTTCAAGCCGTAAGTACCGCCGATTTCAGCAGCTTTTGCACCGTAGAATTTACCGCTCAAATTACCTTTCAGACCTGCTGCGGCTGCTTCAACCGAACCCAGGAAGAGGTTGCCGTTTTCCCATTTTGCTGTCCCCTTCATGTCGTAGTCGGCACCTTTTACGGTTACACGACGGCCGTTGGCGTCGAGGGAGTGGAATTGGGAATTGGTAGTTTCAAAGCGTACGCCTTTCAAACCGAAATCGACAATGGCTTTGACATTGGCGGTCAGTTGACGGCTTTGATCGTCTTTCACAACGTAGGCAGTGGTCAGGCCGTTGTAAGTCGTTGTGCCGCTGGCAGGGAGATCGGCAAACTTGGTTTCGTCGCCCAAGCTTTGATAGCCGAATGCGACATCATTTTTGGGATCTTTATAGAATGCAAAGGTTTGGTAAGCCCAGCCTGCTGCCGCAGGGTCGTGCATGACGATTTGCGTACCATCGGTAAATTGGATGACATATACGCCGTCAAAGCGTTTGTCGAAGACGACGTTTTTCCCGTCTCCAGCAGCGAGATTGCCTTTTTTGAAGTATGCTAATTTGCTAATGTCTGAATATACTAGATCTCTATAGTTTGAATTCAAAGGATCATTAGGATTTGAGAAAGTAGGTGGAGTTGCATCTTCAGAGAATGCTTTTACAATTAGAGAAGAAGCTGAAGGCCATTCGGCTTGTGTAGCTTTGCCTTCATTGCGTTGGTTTGCAATTACGACTGCATCCAATTTAAGTTCGTCGGTTTTAACACTTCCATCCTGCTTGAAATTGAGTGAGCTTATCAAACCATGCTGATCATTTTCTTGACTGTCGGTTTGGTAGTATCCGCCTGTATATTCTGTAGTGTCGTTGTTTCTTTTCATGCGAAGTTGTACATTCGGATTACCTTGTTGTGCACTTTCGGAAGAAATCACATGAGTATGCAGCGGAGTATCTTGGTTCAAGGCTGGAAGCGGGGCTTCGTCTTTCAGTTCTTCAAGCTTATCGGCTTTGTTGCTGAGAGTGGGAGTTTGGGTTGTGCTGTTATCGTTATTGGCATTGTTGTTGCCGGTGCCGCCGTTTTTAGCAGGGCTGCCGTTGCCACCTGTGCTGGTCGATCCGGTGGAAAGAGTGGATGCGCCACCGCTGCCACCGCCGCCTCCACAGGCAGACAGGATTGCCGCGCTGATGGCGGTTAAGATGATGGTTTTGATTTTAGTGTTGATTGCAGACATATTGTTCCCTTTTTTGGTGATTAGAATGGCGCATTTTTATCGAATGGCATAAATCATTATCATAGATATAATTATGACAAAAATAAACTGTTTTTTACATTTGTTGGGATAATTGTCCATTGATATGCGGTTTGTGTTTGATTTGTACGACATAAAGGTCGTCTGAAAATGCTTGAAGCTGCCGGTTGCGGTTGTCTGTTTTAATCGGGCTTCGTTTTCAGACGACCTGCCATTACAATCACGTTTTATTTTAGAGAAGAATTTATGCGTCATTTTTTGTCTGTAATTTTGTGTTCATGTTTCCTCGCTGCGTGCTCCACTCCTATGGCTCCTCAAGATATTTCTACCGCTTCCGCCCGTTGGGCGACTTTGGTAAAGCAAGATGCTAATTTGTACCGTATTGACGATAAGCTTTACCGCAGTGAGCAGCCGGTTGCGGAAGATGGGGAGCTGATTGAGCAACTCGGTATCCGTAGTGTGATTAATTTGCGATTTTTTGATCGGAACGACAACGAAACACATTTAAAAGGCCGCAATTTGATGCTGCTGAACCGTCCTTTGTTGACGTGGAAAATTAAGCCTAAAGATGTCGCGCAAACTCTTTTCTTAATTGAAAAGCGGCAAAAATACGGCCCTGTATTGGTTCATTGCTATCATGGGGCTGACCGTACAGGTTTGATTTCCGGAATGTACCGTATTATTTATCAGGGTTGGTCGGTGGAAGAGGCCAGGTTAGAAATGCAACATGGTCCTTATGGTTATCATAGTATCTGGAAAAATATTGAGAATTTGTTTACCGAAGAAAAGGTGCAGGAAGTACGCGAACATTTGGAACGTCTGAGAAAAGAGGGATGATGTTGAATGTAAGGTGAGGCCTGGATTAGGCGTCTTGGAATGATAACGATGTTGGTTTTAACTTATCTTTATCATTTTCTTGCGCTTACGGTATGGTGTTTGGCGTACACTTTGCCGGTCTCTTCAAACTAAGAACGATTCTTATGTATCACGGTGAACGCTTTAATGCGTATACTCATTTGATCGGCGCCATGTTGGCTGTTGCAGCATTGGTGCTGATGATTATTAAGGCGGATGATTCATATCGGCTTGCCAGTGCGATTACTTATGGTGTTTGCCTGTCTTTGCTGTATCTGGGCTCAACGTTGTACCACAGTATTCCTCAACCTAAAATTAAGGCTGTCTTGCAAAAAGTGGATCATTGCATGATTTATCTGTTGATTGCAGGCAGCTATACCCCGTTTACCTTGATTCCTCTTAAGGGAGAATGGGGTTGGTCGCTTTTCGGTGTGTCATGGGGCTTGGCATTTTTAGGGATTATTCAAGAGCTTACGATAGGGAGAAAGAGTGAAAAACGGCTGTTGTCCATGATTATTTATGTGGTGATGGGATGGTTGATTTTGGTTGCTTTATTTCCATTGGTTCAATCGCTTTCATCTGTCGGGCTGTTTTGGCTTGCGTTGGGCGGTATATTGTATAGCGTCGGTATCTATTGGTTTGTGAATGATAAAAAGATTAAACATGGTCATGGTATTTGGCATTTGTTTGTTCTTGGTGGAAGTTTGGCTCAATTTGTCTGCATCTATTTTTATGTACTTTAAGAGGCTGACGGTTTGTATAGTGGATTAAATTTAAATCAGGGCAAGGCGACGAAGCCGCAGACAGTACAGATAGTACGGAACCGATTCACTTGGTGCTTCAGCACCTTAGAGAATCGTTCTCTTTGAGCTAAGGCGAGGCAACGCCATACTGGTTTAAAGTTAATCCACTATAGAAGTTGTATCAAGGTTTTTGTTGTAGGACGGTAACCGAAATCTTATCTGTAATTGAATTTACGGCCGAATGATGGAAAGATGATGTAAAAAATCCCCACTGAAAAGTGGGGATTTTGCTTTGCAATTCTTTTGCTTAACCTTTGCGGGCAGGCAATTTTTCTTTAATGCGGGCCGCTTTACCGGTCAGGCCGCGCAGGTAGTACAGTTTGGCGCGACGGACGTCACCGCGGCGTTTTACTTCGATTTTTTCTACGGTAGGGGAGTAGAGTTGGAAGGTACGCTCAACGCCTTCGCCGCTGGAAATTTTGCGGACGATGAAGTTGCTGTTCAAGCCGCGGTTACGACGGGCGATAACAACGCCTTCGTAAGCTTGCAGACGGCTGCGTGAACCCTCTACTACGCGTACGGAAACGACTACGGTGTCGCCCGGTGCGAATTCGGGGATTTCTTTGTTCAGGCGAGCGATTTCTTCTTGCTCTAATTGTTGAATCAGGTTCATTGTTTTTCCTAAATTATGATTGGATTTCCTGTTGCTCTTGCAAGATTTCTTTTAAGAGGCGGGATTCCTTTGGGATTAAACTGCGCTTTTCCAGCAGGTCTGGTCTGCGCTCCAGGGTGCGCCGCAGCGATTGTTTCAACCGCCATTCGGCTATCAAGCCATGATTGCCCGAACGCAATACGTCAGGGACGGTCATGCCTTGGAATTCTAAAGGTTTGGTGTAATGGGGGTAGTCTAATAGGTCGTCTGAAAACGAATCCTGCTCGGCTGACTGTATGTCGCCCAATACGCCGGGTATCAGTCTGAGTACGGCATCCATCAGCATCATGGCGGGTAGCTCTCCGCCGGAAACGACAAAGTCGCCTATGCTGATTTCTTCATCGACGCTGCTTTGCAGCAGGCGTTCGTCAATTCCTTCGTATCGTCCGCAAAGCAGTATGAGATGCGGAGATTTTGCAAGTTCTACGGCTTTTTTGTGGGTCAGCGGTTGACCTTGCGGACTAAGGTAGATGACTTTTGCAGGCGCTGAAGATGTTTGTTTGGCTTCTTCTATCGCTGCTTGCAGCGGCGGCGCCATCATAATCATTCCCGGACCTCCACCAAAGGGGCGGTCGTCAATATAGCCGAGTTTGTTGTCGGCGAATTTGCGGGGATTGATGGCTTGGAATTGCCAAAGGTTTTGTTTTTTTGCGCGACCGGTTACGCCGTATTCGGTAATGCTGTCGAATATTTCAGGGAAGATGGTGATGGCTTGTATCAACATCAGTAGTCTAAGCCCCAGTCGGCGGTAATGGTTTTGCCTTCGGTATCGACGGTTTCGATGTAGTTGGATACGAACGGGATCAGGATTTGACCATGTTCGCCATTAATCATCAAAACATCGTTGGCACCGGTTTCCATCAGGTTTGTGACTTTGCCGAGCACGATATTGTCTTTGTTGACAACGGTCATGCCGACTAAATCTGCCCAATAATATTCGTCTTCCTCGGTAGGCGCGAATTCTTCTCGGGGGATTTCGATGGTATAGCCGCGAAGGGCAAAAGCTTGATCGCGATCATCTATGCCTTCGAATTTAACCTGAAGCTCTCCGCTGACGATTTTACCGGCTTCGAGTGTTACATTCAGGATTTTACCGTCTTTGCTTAACTGCCACTCAGGGTAGTCCAGGAGGCTGTCGGCGTATTCTGTATTGGCGGCTATTTTGAGCCAGCCTTTGATGCCGAATACGCCTTTGATGTAGCCCATGGCTACCCGTTGTCGAGTGTCGGTCATAGCAAGATTAGCCGGTGATTAAGCAGCAGCTTTTTGTTCTTTGATCAGTTTTGCAACTGCGTCGCTGACTTGTGCGCCTTGGGCGATCCAGTGGTTCAGGCGGTCGGCTTGGAGGCGTACGCGCTCTTGTTTTTCATTGGCAACAGGGTTGTAGAAGCCAACGCGCTCGATGAAGCGGCCGTCGCGGCGGTTGTGGGAGTCGGCAACGACTACGTGGAAGAAGGGACGGTGTTTAGAACCACCGCGAGCCAAACGGATAACTACCATTTTGAGTCCTTTTGAGAAAATCGGATAGATAAGAAACCGCTAATTTTAGGATATTTTGCGTTGTTCATGCAAGTTTTTATTTGTTTTTGTTGCTGTTTTGCGGAGTGGTCAGGCTGAGGCGTGCTTGGCATAAAGTGTTGTCTTCTTCTGAAGGGGTGATGGTAAAGCCTGATTTTTCAGCAAGTTTAAGCATAGGGGTGTTGGATTTGAGTATTTGGGCACTCATGACGCGGTAGCCTTGTTGTGTTGCCGATTGGATAATCAGCTTCATCATTTCCGCTGCCAACCCTTTGCCGCGCACGTTTTCGGCAAGTGTGATGCCGAATTCGCATTCGTTGCGGTTGATACGGCTGAAGCGGCTGACGGCGACGATGAGGTCGTCTGAATTGCGCGCCGTCCATGCGGCTTCGCTGTGGTAGTCGAGTTTGCTGAAGCGTGCGAGGGTGGGGATGGGCAATTCGTTGGTATGGGTCATGAAGCGGGTGTAGCGCGCTTGCGGAGAGAGGCTGCGGACGAATTGCTGCTTGGCTTCCGCGTCTTCGGGGGTGAAGGGGCGGATGGTTACGGTTTCGCCGTTTTTGAGGGTAAGCGTAGCAGGATGTTCGCTCGGGTAGGGGGCGAGCACGTTTTGGATGGGGGCTTCGCTTTCGGTTTTTGCGCCCAAAAGTTCGGCGGCGGCTTCGCCGGTATTGCGGAGGAACTCGGCGGCAGCAGGATTTTTGCTGCGCAGGTATTCCGCTGCGGTCTGTACTTTGGCGGCGGCTTGTTCGAGCTTGAGGGTGGCTATATTGGTTGGTTTATTTTTGGGGGAAGGACGTTCGTCAGCATGCAAGACAAAGTCGCTGCTGTATTGGTCGCTGTTGAGGTTGAGCAGGATTTCGCCGATGTATTGCTGCCGTTGGCTGAGTGTGTTTAGGGTGTGCAGGAGCTGGTTGAGTGTGTGTGTATTGTCGAGTTGGGCGAAACGGGCGATGTGTTCGCTGTCTAGCATAGAGAACGGCGGGAGCGCAGCGGTGGTTCTGCCTTGATGGCATACGGTCAGGATGTCGCCATAGGCGGTATGGCGTTGGAAATGGAATTGCACGGCGTTATGCACGGTGTGCTGATAAGCAGGCAGACACAGGGCTTCGGCAAGCAGGGGCAGGTCTTTTGAGGCGAGGGCTTTGGTAATGTTTCTTGCTTGCGGGGTTTTCAGACGACCTTTTTTAGGCGTGGCGATGCGTAACTGCTCTTTTTGCAGTTGGTCGGCAATGTTTCGGAACGATAAGGCTTGCAGGGCTTGTTCAGGACGGTCGAAATGCAGGAGGTCGTCTGAAAAGCGGCTGCTGACAAGCAGGGGTTTGGCGGTGTGTTTCGCCAGCATGCTCAGAGTGCGGGTCAGATTTTTTTCGTCAGGACTGTCGGTTGGGGCAACGATGGCGAGCAGGGCTTCGGTATGGGTATTTTGAAGGTGTTGGCTGGCGATGCTGTGGTAATAGGCGGGCGTGGGTGTGCTGCCGATGTAGCCTTGGCGGATGTGTGGCTGCTTGGTGGGGAATTGGAGTTTTAAGTTTTGGGGAGCGCAGGTTTCCAGCCACTCGGCAGGGGTGTCGGACAGGATGTCGATGCTGTTCAGAGGGGGGAGGTCGGACAAACGCGCGTGCAGGGCGGCTTCGAGTTCGCTGTTGCTGAATGTGGCGAGGAAGTTGCAATGACGCGCGAGGCAGCGTAACACGGCTTTTTCGGTGTCGTCTGAACGGTGGGTAACGTGGAGGATGAGCGGGGTGTGGCGGGTGAAATGGCGGATGGCGCTGAACAGGTTGCGCTGGTTTTCGGCTGGGTTATGCTCGATAACGGCAACTTTAGTATGGCGGTTGTGGCCGAAACGGTTGAGCCAGTCGGCAGAAGTGGTGGGGCTGAGCGGATAGTTGAGGCTGATGTGGCGTGAAATGCCCTGTCCCATTTTTTGCAGCATGAGGTTGATTTCGCTGCTGACGGAGGCGTGTCCGGTCAGAAGGGCAGTGTAGCCTGCCGGATGGTCGGGTTGGGAACTGATGTTGAGGCTTTGCGATGGAAGCTGCACGCCCGCGGGGCTGCACACGCTGATGTTGAGTTCGTTGCCGTGGTGTTTTTTGATGGCGGCTTCGGCGGTGTGCCATTCGTCGTCGGACAGGCTTTCCCAGTCTTGGATGAGGATGATGTGGCCGAACTGTTTTTTGCGGCAGGATTTGAACAGGGCGTCGTAGCTGTCGGGTGGTGTTACGGCGATGACGAGGTCGGCACTGCCGGGGATTTTGTTGAGATTGGTGTAGGAGGTGAGTCCGGCAACCGTGCGGTGGCGGAGGTTGACGGGTGTGATTTGACCTTGAAACGGTGCGCTCAGGAGGTTGCTCAGGATGCGTTCGCCCAAGCTGTATGGGCGTTCGCTCGCGCCCACGAGAATGATGTGGTTGGGCATGAAGAAGTAGCCGGACATGGATTGGGCGGACATGGTGCCTCCTTTTCGGTGTGTGGACGCTGCGTTTCAGACGACCTTTCGGGCGGTTTGGGTTGGAAGGGGTGTGTGATGAGTGAACGGGATTGGGCGTTCGTTGTTGGTTTTGTTATCAATGGATAGTCTGTTTTGCTGCTCTTTATGGCGGAACATGCGGACTTTAAATGATTTAATTATTCACTTGCATTATATATGACAAATGGTATAAAAGGTCGTCTGAAAGGCGGGAACGTAAGGGTTTGTTCTTTTCAGACGACCTTTTGTGGGCTTGGGGTGTGGCAATTTGTTTATAGTGGATTAACTTTAAACCAGTACGGCGTTGCCTCGCCTTAGTTCAAAGA
>CAUSKT010000083.1:0-10122 GCA_963532335.1 uncultured Neisseria sp.
CCGATTTGACGATGCGCTACTGTCCTATTTTGATTTTAATTGACTATAAATTTAATCCACTATATTTGAATACATGACAAAAGGTCGTCTGAAAATCCAAAATCGGATTTTCAGACGACCTTTACCTTACTTCAACCACCTTAACAAGCGGACAAGATGGATTCTAGGTATGGCTTACCTTTTAGAAAATCAGGCTTTGGGTTTCAACGCCGCCGCTTCTTTGGCGAGGCGGGTGATGGTGTCCCAGTCTTTGTTTTTAATGGCTTCTTTCGGTGTCAGCCATGATCCGCCGACGCATAAGACGTTGGGCAATGCCAAGTAATCGGGCGCGGTGGCGAGGCTGATGCCGCCGGTCGGGCAGAAGCGCACGTCGGCATAAGGGCCGTACAGGGCTTTGAGCATGGCTTTGCCGCCGACAACTTCGGCGGGGAAGAGTTTGAGGGTGTCGATGCCGTGTTCCAAAGCCAGTTGGACTTCGCCCGGAGTGGCTACGCCGGGAATCAGGGGGATGCCGCTGTTGTGGCTGGCTTTGGCGAGGGATTCGTGCAAACCCGGGCTGATGGCGAAAACCGCGCCTGCGTCTTCGACGGCTTTGAGCTGTTCAGGGTTGGTAACCGTACCCGCGCCGACGATGGCGTTGGGCACTTCTTTGGCAATCAGGCGGATGGCGTCGAGGCCGACGGGAGTGCGCAGGGTAATTTCGAGGGTGGGGATGCCGCCTTCGACAAGGGCGTGGGACAAATCGACGGCGGTGCTTAAGTCGTCAATCGCCATGACGGGCACGACTGCGCCGGCAGTCAGGATTTCGCGTGGGGTCAGTTTGGACATTTCGATTCTCCAGATGGGATGGGGTTGTCGTTTTTGTTGAGGTCAAACGGGATGGGGGTTTAAGTTTTCAGACGACCTTTGGGCTGTAGGTCGGATTCTTGAATCCGACATCTTGGACGGCTTTGTCGGATTCGAGAATCCGACCTACGTCTTTGGTTTTGTTCGCGGGCTAAGCCCACACTACGTCTACTGCGTTCAAACGGGACGGGGTTTAAGTTTTCAGACGACCTTTAGGGGCTGTATTTGGATACCCTTATCCGACAAATACCCTGATAACGTCGGATTCGAGAATCCGACCTACGTCTTTGGTTTTCGCGGGCAAAGCACGCTACGTCTGATGCGTTCAAACGGGATGGCGGTTTAAGTTTCAGACGACCTTTAGGGGCTGTATTCGGATACTTGTATCCGATAAATGTCCTGATAATGTCGGATTCAAGAATCCGACCTACGTCTTTGGTTTTGTTCGTGGGCAAAGCCCACGCTACATCTGCTGCGTTAAAACGGGACGGGATTATAAATTTCAGACGACCTTTGGGGCTGTAGGTCGGATACTCGTATCCGACAAATACCCCTGATAACTACGTCTTAAACGGCTGTGTCGGATTCGAGAATCCGACCTACGTCTATCTTAAACGGCTTCAATAATTTTTCAGACGACCTTCCGTTTGAAAAGGTCGTCTGAAACGTACATCAGGCAAATTCGCCGCCGAAGCTCATGGCACCGGTTTCTGCGCTGCTGGTCATGCTGCGGAAGTTGGCGAAGAGTTCGCGGCCGCAGCCTTGTTGGTTCGCGCTCAAGTCGATGTGTTCGACTTCGCGGGCGTTCCATTCGGCTTCGTTAATCAGGACGTTGAGTTCGCCGGTAACGGAGTCGAAGCGGATCAGGTCGCCGGTACGGATTTTGGCGATGTTGCCGCCCATCAGGGCTTCGGGCGTCATGTGAATGGAAGCTGGAACTTTGCCGGATGCGCCGGACATACGGCCATCGGTCAGTAGCGCTACTTTGAAGCCACGGTCTTGCAGGATGCCCAAAGGCGGGGTCAGTTTGTGCAACTCGGGCATACCGTTGGCGCGCGGGCCTTGGTAGCGGACGACGCACACAAAATCGCGTTCCAACTCGCCGCGTTCGAATGCCGCCAACACTTCGCGTTGGTCGTTGAACACAATGGCGGGCGCTTCGATGATGCGGCAGCCTTCGCGCACGGCGGACACTTTAATCACGCCGCGTCCGATATTGCCTTTCATCAGGCGCAGGCCGCCGTCCGGGGAGAACGGGTTGTCGGCTTTGCGCAGGATGTCGTCGTTGCCGCTGGTTTCGGGGGCTTCGCGCCATTCGAGTTTGCCGTCGATGAGGAAAGGTTCTTTGGTGTAGTGGCGCATACCGTGTCCGACGACGGTATCGACATCGTCGTGCAACAGGCCTGCGTCCAGCAATTCGCGGATGACGAAAGGCAGGCCGCCTGCTGCGGTAAAGTGGTTCACGTCGGCTTTGCCGTTGGGGTACACGCGGATGAGCAGCGGAATGATGGAAGAAATTTCGTCGAAGTCGTCCCAGTTTAAAATCACACCTGCGGCACGAGCCATGGCGACGAGGTGCATGGTGTGGTTGGTCGAACCGCCAGTCGCCATCAGACCAATCAGGGCATTAATGAAGGATTTTTCGGTCAACATTTCGCCCAAGGGTTTGATGGTGCCGTTTTTGATGCCGCGTGCGAGGTGTCCGGCAGCGTAGCGGGTCAGTGCTTCGCGCAGGTCGGTATAGGGATGAACGAAAGCGGCGGCGGGCAGGTGTACGCCCATCATTTCCATCATCATTTGGTTGGAGTTTGCCGTGCCGTAGAAGGTGCAGGTGCCGGGGCTGTGGTAAGAACCCATTTCGCTTTCGAGCAAGGCATCACGACCGACTTTGCCTTCGGCGAAAAGCTGGCGGGTGCGGGCTTTTTCTTTATTGCCGATACCGCTGGACATCGGACCTGCGGGGACGAAGATGCCCGGAATATGACCGAACGAGAGCGCGCCTATCATCAGACCCGGTACGATTTTGTCGCACACACCCATAAACAGGCTGCCGTCGAACATTTGGTGCGACAGGCCGATGGCAGTACTCATGGCGATGACGTCGCGAGAGAACAGCGACAATTCCATACCGGCGTAGCCCTGCGTGATGCCGTCGCACATGGCGGGCGTACCGCCGGCAACTTGCGCGGTTGCGCCGTTTTTCTGCGCTTCGTCTTTAATTTGGTCGGGGAAGTCTTTAAACGGCTGGTGTGCGGAAACCATGTCGTTGTAGGCGGTGATGATGCCTAAATTGGGAACGGTGTCCTGAAGCATTTCGATTTTGATGCTTTTGGGCATGGAGGCGTAGCCGTGCGCCAAGTTGCTGCAACCGAGCTGGTTGCGCTCCAGCCGTCCCATTTGTTTGGCGCTGCGGATTTTCGCCAGATATTTTTCGCGGGTCGGACGGCTGCGCTCGATGATGCGCTCGGTGATTTCGGCGAGCTTGGGGTGGATAGGAGTGGGATTCATGTTCGGTCTCCTGTCGGAAGGGGTGGTATGGGATTTTTGTTTGCGCGTTTCTGATTTTTTGTATTGGGTGTGGGGCGTTCAGCGTTTCAGACGACCTTTCAAACCATGCAAGGGGTCGTCTGAAAGCCTCACTCTATCTATGCAGGCTATTATAATACAAAACCTGTAATTTAGTTACAAAATAATCTGCTAAATGTAAGAAATTTGATTTAAATCGTGATATGCGTCATTTGTGAAAATCTACCAGGCCAAACTCATCAAACTTTTAAACTAAGTCAAATAATTTGTAAAAATGAGAATAGACAAAATGTGTAGCCATGTGTAGTATTACTACTCATTAGCCCGCCTGTTTTGAAATTTTGATGCAGGCGATTGGTTTCCATTGCTTTTCTGCCGAAACCGCCCGTCTTTCACGGCATCCGGCGGCGCCGGCACAAGGCCTTCCTCAACGAGAGATAAAACGATGAGTACACAAACAAATTTTGATTTGGTGTTGTTCGGCGCGACCGGCGATTTGGCAATGCGTAAGCTGCTGCCTTGTCTGTATCAGGCGCACGTTGCAGGGTTGCTCAATCCTCAGGGTCGTATTTTAGGTGTCAGCCGCAGCGATTTGGATACGGCGGGCTTTTTGGCAAAAGTGGAAACCAACTCCAAAATCCATGTCAAACAAAACTTTTCAGACGACGCCTGGGCATCGTTCGTCAAACGCATCGAATATTTGAAAGTCGACGTTACCCAAGAAGCCGATTTTGCCGCTTTGGGCGAAAAAGTCAAAGCCCGCAAAGAGACCGACAACGTCATCATCTATCTTTCCACCGCGCCGAAATTCTTCGCGCAAGCCTGCGAAAACCTTGCCAAAGTCGGACTGAACGCCGACAACGCGCGCGTCGTTTTGGAAAAACCGCTGGGTACCGACCTCGCCTCTTCCCAACAAATCAATACCGATGTCGCCCGCTACTTCAAAGAAAGCCAAATCTACCGCATCGACCACTACTTAGGCAAAGAAAGCCTGCAAAACCTGCTGGCGCTGCGTTTTGCCAACGTGATGTTCGAGCCGTTGTGGAACAACAAATACATCGAAAGCGTACAACTGACCATCGCCGAACAGCTCGGTGTGGAAGAGCGCGGCGAGTTCTACGACATTACCGGCGCGCTGCGCGACATGGTGCAAAACCACCTGATGCAAATGCTGTGCATGACTGCGATGGAAGCCCCCGCCAGCTTGGATGCCGACGCAGTGCGCGATGAAAAAGTCAAAGTCATCAAGTCGTTGAAACCGCTGACCATCGAATCCGTCAACGAAAACGTCGTGCGCGGACAATACACCGCCGCCAAAGGCATGAACGGCTATCTGCAAGAAATCAACGTTCCGCAAGACAGCTTCACCGAAACCTACGTCGCCATCAAAGCCGAAATCGAAAACGACCGTTGGAAAGGCGTTCCTTTCTACCTGCGCACCGGCAAACGTATGGCGGGCAAAGTGGCGGAAATCGTATTGAACTTCCGTCCGCTGCAAAACCATATTTTTGAAAACAGCCAAGCCGCGCCAAACCGTTTGGTTATCGAATTGCAACCGACCGAATCCGTACGCCTCTATACGCAGATGAAAGCACCGGGCGCAGGCAACAAAGTCGAAATCGTGCCGTTGGCAGCCGACTTAGAAAAAGTCCTCGAAGGCCGCCGCGCCGAAGCTTACGAACGCCTGCTGCTGGACGTCATCAACGGCAAGCTCGCCCTCTTCAACCGCCGCGACGAACTCGAAGCCGCTTGGGAATATGTGATGCCGATTTTGGAAAACTGGGCAAGCAACACCACCCCGCCGCACGGCTACGACGCGCATTCATGGGGTCCGGAAGCCGCCCGCGAACTGTTGGCGCGCGACGGACATAAGTGGCACGAAGACCAGTAAAGCCTTTTCAGACGACCTTTGCTTGAAGCGTTATCGGTTCAAAAAGGTCGTCTGAAAACCATAAGGCGGCAGATTAGGCGTTTCCGCCGACATTCTCGCCGCCATCGACAATACAGGCTCTCACTTACTTTCCCGCTCACAAACACTGCCTTTCAGACGACCTCCTGCCTCCTTCTTAACAAAAGGTCGTCTGAAAACAGAGAAAGGACACTTTTATGTTCGTTTGGCATGAATACGAAAACGCAGCAGCCGCTTCAGAGGCTTTGGCAGACGCAGTCGCCGCCGCGCTGCAAAACGCGCTGGATAACAAAGGCAGCGCAGTGTTGGCGGTTTCCGGCGGCCGCTCGCCGATTCCCTTCTTCCAAGCCTTGTCGCAAAAAGATTTGGACTGGCAAAAAGTCGGCATCACTTTGGTTGACGAGCGCATCGTGCCGACGACCCACGCCGACAGCAATACCGCCCTGGCACACGAATACCTGCTGCAAAACAAAGCCGCCGCAGCGACCTGGATTCCCGTTGTCGAAGCGGGTAAAACTGAAACTGAATTACAACCCGACAGCGTCATTGCCTACGCGCTGAAACATTACAAACAACCTGACGTACTGATTTTGGGCATGGGCGGCGACGGACATACTGCCTCCCTTTTTCCGCAAGCGCCGCAACTGAAGGCAGCCATCAACGAATCAGACGACCCGACCCTCATCCACACCACGCCCGTTACCGCGCCGCACGAGCGCGTCAGCATGACCTTGGGCGCCATCGCCAAAACGGAAAACGTCTTTTTGGCGATTCAGGGTGTGGAGAAAAAAGCCGTGTTCGACAAAGCCGCCGCGCGCGCCGATTTGGAATATCCGACCAGCCTGGTATTGAACCATCAAGGAGTAAACTGCCATGTCTTCTACTCAAACTGATATTCAACAACCCGTCGGCAAAAACTATCCGCGCCTGGTTGCCGATATCGGCGGCACCAACGCCCGCTTCGCGCTCGAAACCGCCCCGCAGCAGATTGAAAAAGCCCAAGTCTTACCGTGCAAAGACTACGACACCATCGTCGATGCCGCCAAAGCCTATTTGGAACAGGCGGGAGGAGCCGAAGTCCGGCACGCCGCCTTCGCCATCGCCAACCCGATTTTGGGCGACTGGGTGCAAATGACCAACCACCATTGGGCGTTTTCCATCGAAACCACCCGTCAGGCATTGGAGCTGGACACCCTCATCCTCTTGAACGACTTTACTGCGCAGGCATTGGCGGTAACGCAGACTTCAAGCAAAGACCTGATGCAGGTAGGCGGGCATAAACCCATCGAATTTGCCCCCAAAGCCGTCATCGGGCCGGGAACCGGTTTGGGCGTGAGCGGACTGGTGCACAGCCCCGCAGGCTGGGTCGCGCTTGCCGGCGAAGGCGGACATTCCAGCTTCCCGCCGTTTGACGACATGGAAGTTTTGATTTGGCAGTATGCGAAAAACAAATACGGCCATGTCTCCGCCGAACGCTTCCTCAGCGGCGCAGGTTTGAGCCTGATTTACGAAGCACTCGCCAAACGCGACAAACTGAAAAACTACCGCCTCAAACCGTCCGAAATCACTGAAAAAGCCTTAAGCGGCACTTCCCCGCTCTGCCGTCAGACTTTGGACATCTTCTGCGCCATGCTCGGCACGGTCGCCTCCAACCTCGCCCTGACGCTGGGCGCGCGCGGCGGCGTGTATTTGTGCGGCGGCATCATCCCCCGCGTTTTGGAATATTTTAAAACCTCACCTTTCCGCAGCCGCTTTGAAAACAAAGGCCGTTTCGAAGCCTATCTCGCCGCGATTCCCGTCTATGTCGTCTTAAGCGAATTTCCGGGCATCACCGGCGCAGCGGCGGCACTCGACAACCACTTGAAAAACGTTTAATCACACAAGCCGCCCCGACAAGGGGCGGCACACACCGAAGGGCATATTTATGTTAAGCAAAATCAGCGAATCACTGTCAAACCTGTCGGGCGCAGAACGCAAAGTCGCCGAATGCGCCTTGGCGGAACCCAAATGGTTTGTCCATGCCGCCGTCGCCGAAATCGCCGAGCGCGCATCCGTCAGCCAGCCGACCGTCATCCGTTTTTGCCGCAGCCTGGGCTACAAAGGACTGCCCGAGTTCAAACTCGCCCTGTCCGCCAGCATAGGCCACGAAGGTATGCCCTACGTCCATGAAGAGCTCAACGCCGACGACGACATGAGCATCGTTGTCGAAAAAGTATTGGGCAACGCCGCCGCCTCCATTTTGGGCGAACGCCGCTTCCTGAAAGAATCCGAACTGGAAAACGCCATCGCCACCCTGATGCACGCGCGCCGTGTCGAATTCTACGGCGTCGGCAACTCCGGCATCGTCGCCCAAGACGCGCAACACAAATTCTTCCGTTTCGGCATTTCCACCGTCGCCTACGTCGATACCCACACCCAACTGATGGCAGCCTCCGTCCTGTCCGACCAAGACGTTGTCGTCGCCATTTCCAACACCGGCTCGTCCATCGAGCTTTTAGACGCCGTCAGCATCGCCAAAGAAAACGGCGCCTCCGTCATCGCCCTGACCCGCAACGACTCCCCGCTGGCACAGCTTGCCGACTGCGTATTGAGCATCGCCACGCAGGAAAACGCCGAACTCTACACCCCCATGGTGTCCCGCCTGCTGCAACTCGCCGTCATCGACATCCTCGCCATCGGACTCGCCCTGCGCCTGGGCGATGCCGCCAGCCTGCAACTGCAAAAAAGCAAAAAAAGCATACACAACAAACACATCGATTACGATAAAGACTAAACAATATAGTGGATTAAATTTAAATCAGGACAAGGCGACGAAGCCGCAGACAGTACAGATAGTACGACAAGGCGAGGCAACGCCGTACTGGTTTAAAGTTAAGCCACTATACATTTTCAGACGACCCGACATATCCCAAGGTCGTCTGAAAATACCGGCCAAAAAATCAGTACCGCCGTTTTCCCTCAATGTTGATACCCAACCCAAATAACGGCAGACACCCCGCATTCACACCCAACCCTAAAAACGGAAACCCACCCGTTCCCGTTTCAGACGACCTCACGGCCGTTTTCCCACAAAACCGTCCAACCTCAGGAGCATCCGATGAAACACCTTCACGACTTACCGGCTTGGTCAAAATTATGGATACATTTTGACGAAACCAAAGAACAACACATGCGCGAAATGTTCGATCAAGACCCGCAGCGTGCCGAACGCTACTGGCTGCAAGTCGGCGGACTGACGCTGGATTACTCCAAAAACCGAATCAACGACGAAACCATGGCACTGTTGTTCGAGCTTGCCCGTGAAGCCGGCGTACCCGAACGCATGCAGCAGATGTTCCGCGGCGAAAAAATCAACACCACCGAAAACCGCGCCGTCCTCCACGTCGCCCTGCGCAACCGCACCAACTCCCCCATCGTCGTTGACGGCGAAGACGTCATGCCCAAAGTCAACCACGTCCTCCAACGCATGGGCGAATTCGCACACGAAGTCCGCAGCGGCAGCTGGCTGGGCTATACCAACCAAGTCATCACCGACATCGTCAACATCGGCATCGGCGGCTCCGACCTCGGCCCGCTGATGATGTGTACCGCGCTCAAACCCTTCGGACACCCCCGCCTCAACATGCACTTCGTCTCCAACGTGGACGGCTCCCAACTGCGCGACGTATTGTCCAAAGTCCACCCCGAGACCACCCTCTTCATCATCGCCTCCAAAACCTTCACCACCCAAGAAACTCTCACCAACGCCCTGACCGCGCGCAAATGGTTCCTTGACCACGCAGGCGATGAAGCCGCCGTCGCCAAACACTTCGTCGCCGTCTCCACCAACCAAAAAGCCGTCGCCGAATTCGGCATCGACACCGCCAACATGTTCGAATTTTGGGACTGGGTCGGCGGACGATACAGCCTATGGTCAGCCATCGGCCTGCCCATCATGCTCTATTTGGGCGAAGAAAACTTCATCGAAATGCTCAACGGCGCGCACCTGATGGACCAACACTTCATCAACACCCCGCTCGAGCGCAACATGCCCGTCATCCTCGCCCTCATCGGCATCTGGTACATCAATTACTACGGCGGTGGCAGCCACGTTATCGCGCCTTACGACCAACACCTCCACCGCCTGCCCAAATTCATCCAGCAGCTCGACATGGAGAGCAACGGCAAACAAGTTACCCTCGACGGCAAAGCAGTCGGCTACGAAACCTCCCCCATCATCTGGGGCGAAACCGGCATCAACGGTCAGCACGCCTTCTTCCAACTGCTGCACCAAGGGACCCACATCACCCCGATCGACCTCATCGCCTCGCTTGAAAAACGCAGCAACCTGCGCGGTCACCACGAAATCCTGCTCGCCAACGTCTTCGCCCAAGCCGAAGCCTTCATGCGCGGCAAAACCCCTGACGAAGTCCGCGCCGAACTCAAAGCCCAAGGCATGGAAGCAGAGCGCATTGAAGAGCTGGTTCCGCACAAAACCTTCTCAGGCAACCGCCCGACCAACCTCATCCTCATGGACAAAATCAACCCCCGCAACATGGGCAGCCTGATCGCCATGTACGAACACAAAACCTTCGTCCAAGGCATCATTTGGGGCATTAACAGCTTCGACCAATGGGGCGTCGAACTCGGCAAACAGCTCGCCAAAACCATCCTCGCCGAGCTGACCGGCGAAACCGGCGTACAAAAACACGACAGCTCCACCACCCGCCTGATCAACCTTTATCTGAACGCCAACAAATAAAGACAGCCCCATCAGGACAAAAGGTCGTCTGAAAACCCAGATTTAAGGTTTGAACTGCACCCCAAAAGTTGGACATCCCCTCCAACTCACAAGGTGCAGT
>CAUSKT010000084.1:0-9585 GCA_963532335.1 uncultured Neisseria sp.
TTACGCCCGATTTGACGATGCGCTACTGTCCTATTTTGATTTTAATTGACTATATAATCAATCATCAGATTTTTCCTTGCCGTTTTATAGTGGATTAACTTTAAACCAGTACGGCGTTACCTCGCCTTGTCCTGATTTAAAGTTAATCCACTATACATAGAAGATGAATTGAAAGGTCGTCTGAAAGCCGTTATGTGGTTTTCAGACGACCTTTTTACACCGTTTATTGCGATTTCAAGCGGTTCAACAACGTTTTGACCGTACCGCCGTAATACGCGCTCGAAGTACAGTACACCGTTTCCAAACCGCATTGCCCTTGCGAACCGTATTTCTTGATGCACTGATTCAGCGCAACCTGATGCACGCTCTTAAAGCGCGGCGAAGTAATCACAACCGCATTGTTTGTCGTCAGCCTGCCTTCCGATTTCGGGTATGCGACGGCGATGCAGGTGTTATGAAGCGGAACAACGGATTTACAGCCTGTCGCCTCACCGTTTTGAACGCCGGAAAGCGTGTCCTGCCCGCGGCAAAACGCTTCCAATTCCGCATTTGCCTCGATTTGCGACATATTTTCTTTAGTCGTTTTAATCAGCAGCGCATCATTGCCGTCTTGCGGGTTCTGCCACATGGCGAGATAACCATAAGTATCCGCTGCATTTGCGCCTGCTGACAAAATGGTGGCGATAATTGCCGTTACAATTTTTTTCATTATTGATTCCAAATGCTTATGTCGTTATGTTTGACTGTCATCATTATAAAGCAAAGCCCGTTGCGAATATATGCCCGCATCACTTTTCGTTTTAAAGGCCTGACCAAGAGGTCGTCTGAAACGGCTTACTCCTGCGGCTGCTTTCTGTGTTTCACGCATTCTGCGGCATATTGCTCGCCCCAGCGGTGCATCGCCTCAATGACGGGCATCAATGTCTATCCGAACGCGGTCAGCGAATACTCCACCTTCGGCGGCACCTGCGGATACACTTCGCGATGGACAATACCGTCGTGCTCCAACTCGCGCAGCTGCAACGTCAGCATTCGCTGGGTAACGCCCGCCAACAGACACTGCAATTCGTTGAATCGTCGGGTTTCCCCGTGTAAATAATATAAAATCAACACCTTCCACTTACCGCCGATAATATCCAAAGTATTAACGACCGGACAGCAGGTGCTGTGTGTCAGTTCTGTTTCCGCCATTATTGACCTCCGAATGACAGTATAAAAATTGTGCGTACTTGTTAATAAGTTTGTACCCTATATAATACATGCAACAAAGTATGGCAACCACGACATTATTGATTTCATTACACAAAGGTCGTCTGAAAAGGTTTCAGACGACCCCACAAGAAGGAACCTCATCATGCGCAACGTCAAACAAATCTACCGTGCAAACAGCCAACACTGGGTCGGCGACGGATTCCTCGTCCAACCCCTGTTCTCCCACATGGGCGACGACCGCGGCACCAACCCTTTCCTGATGCTCGACTACGCCGCACCCTATGAATTCTCCCCCAACGAAGCCCGCAGCCCGCGCGGTGTCGGACAACACCCGCACAAAGGCTTTGAAACCGTTACCATCGCCTATCACGGCGAAGTGGCACACCGCGACTCCAGCGGCGGAGGCGGCATCATTTACGAAGGCGACGTGCAATGGATGACCGCAGGCTCGGGCATCATCCATGAAGAATTCCACTCCGAAAACTTCAGCAAAAAAGGCGGACTGTTCGAAATGGTCCAACTTTGGGTCAACCTGCCCGCCAAAGACAAAAACACGCCGCCGCGCTATCAGCATCTCGCCAAGGCCGGTATCCCTGTCGTTGAACTCCCTGACGAGGCAGGCCGCCTGCGACTGATTGCCGGAGAATATAAAGGCGAAAAAGGCGCAGCCGACACCTTCACCGAAATGAACGTCTGGGACATCGTTTTGAATGCCGGTAAAAAAGCCGTATTGGAAATACCCGAAGCCCACAACTTGTCTATGGTCGTCCTGCGTGGCAACGTTACCCTAAACGGCAAAGAGCAGGCGGGCGCAGAACAATTGGTCGGTTTTGAGAAAAGCGGCGGCAACGTACACATAGAAGCCGGCAGCGAAGAAGTCAAAATCCTTTTGCTCTCCGGCGTCCCGATTGACGAACCCGTCGTCGGCTATGGCCCGTTTGTGATGAACACCGCCGAAGAAATCCGCCAAGCCATCAGCGATTTCAAAAGCGGCAAATTTGGAAGCATTGATTGAACCTCTGCGCCGAAACAAAATAGGCTGTATCTCACAGACAGGCTTCTCATGCTGAAAACGGATATCACGCGTTTCATTATAGTGGAATAAATTTAAATCAGGACAAGGTGAGGCAACGCCGTACTATCTGTACTGTCTGCGGCTTCGTCGCCTTGTCCTGATTTAAAGTTAATCCACTATATTTCCCAGTCAACCCCAAAAAGGAAACCCTTATGGCTCAAATTACCTTCCACGACAACCCTGTCCATACTTCCGGCGACCTGCCCGCTGTCGGTCAAACCGCGCCTGCATTCAGCCTGACCGCTGCCGACCTGTCCGACAAAACTTTGGCGGATTTTGCGGGCAAACGCAAAGTATTGAACATTTTCCCAAGCGTCGACACCGGCGTGTGCGCCCAATCCGTGCGTACGTTTAACCAACGCGCGTCTTCTTTGGACAACGCGGTTGTGTTGTGCATTTCAGCCGATTTGCCGTTTGCCCAAGCACGCTTCTGCGGCGCGGAAGGTTTGGACAACGTTGTGAACCTGTCTACGTTCCGCAGCAGCTTTGCCGCCGATTACGGCGTCGCCCTGACCGACAGTCCGTTGCGCGGACTGACTGCGCGCGCCGTTGTGGTTTTGGACGAAAACGACAAAGTCCTGCACAGCGAACTGGTTGCCGAAATCGCCAACGAGCCTGATTACGACGCGGCTTTGGCTGTTTTGTAAACAAGGGTTTTAGAGCTGAAAAAGGTCGTCTGAAATGTTTCAGACGACCTTTTGTCTTTCTTCCTAAACTATTTCGCAGGCGGCTTCAATTCAAACACTTCGGGATGCGCCTTAAAATATTCTACGGCGATAAATCCGCCGCCGATGATGATTACCAGGAACACCGCCATGACAATCATGGCAAGGATGAATTTATCCGAAGGATGGGCGTCGGGCTTGCGTTTATCCGTCATTATTGTATCTCCGAGAGCCAGTCGCGGGCGGTGAGAAACTCGTTCAGCCGCGCTTCGGGCGAACCTTCTTTGGGCGCGTATCGATACTCGAAGCGCACCAAAGGCGGCATGGACATCAAAATGCTTTCCGTACGTCCGCCGCTTTGCAGGCCGAACAGCGTACCCCTGTCCCAAACCAAATTAAATTCTACATAACGCCCGCGCCGGTAAAGCTGGAAATCGCGTTCGCGCTCGCCGTATGGCGTGTTTTTGCGTTTCGCCACAATCGGCAGATACGCCCCGATATAGCCTTCGCCGACCGCCTTGATGAAATTCAGACAGGTATCGAAATCCCAGCGGTTCAAATCGTCGAAAAACAAACCGCCTACGCCGCGCGTTTCGCCGCGGTGTTTCAGGTAAAAATACTCGTCGCACCATTTTTTGAACTCGGGATAAACCGCTTCCCCAAACGGCGCGCACACGTCCCGCGCGACCGTGTGCCAGTGCAAAATATCTTCTTCAAACGGGTAAAACGGCGTCAAGTCAAAGCCGCCGCCAAACCACCACACAGGCTCGCCGCCCTCCGGATACGCGATAAAAAAGCGCACGTTCGCATGACTGGTCGGCACATACGGATTTTTCGGATGAATCACCAGCGACACGCCCATCGCCTCAAATGCCGCGCCCGCCAGTTCAGGACGGTGCGCCGTCGCCGAAGCGGGCATTTTACTGCCCTTCACATGCGAAAAATTCACGCCCGCCTGCTCGAATACCGCGCCGTTTTTCAATACGCGGGTTTCGCCCACGCCCAACTTGCCCGTCCATTCTTCACGCGCAAACACCGCCCCGCCGTCTTCTTGTTCAAGCGCGGCGCAGATTTGGTTTTGCAGGTTTTTCAATACGGTTAAAACGGCTTCGGTGTGCATGGCTGGTTCCTTATGGATGGGGTCGTCTGAAAACCGTATTTTAATACGGCGCGCCGGATATTTATCAGAATTGCTGAAAAACGGGATGAAACAAAGTTCGCAATCTCTCAAAAGGTCGTCTGAAATCTTGGATTTAAGTTTTCAGACGACCCCTTTGATTTCCTCACCCCTGTTTACGCCTCGTCTGAAAAAATGCCTGCAAAACGGCTTTGCATTCGTCTTCCAAGATGCCGCCTTTGATTGCCGTGTGTTTGTTCAGCAGCGGGTTGGCAAACAGATTGACAACGCTGCCCGCCGCGCCGGTTTTGGGTTCTGCCGCGCCGTAGATGACGCGGCGGACGCGGGCTTGGATGATGGCGGAGGCACACATGGCGCAGGGTTCAAGCGTGATGTAGAGGTCGCAGCCGTCGAGGCGGTAGTTTTGAAGGGCGGCACCTGCGGCGGCAAGGGCGCGGATTTCGGCGTGGCGGCTGATGTCGTGGTCGCTAACGCAGGTGTTGTGGGCGGCGGCGATGATTTGGTTGTTGGAGACGACGACCGCGCCGACGGGGATTTCGCCGATATGGGCGGATTGTTCTGCCTCCACCAAGGCGGCGCGCATGAAGGTTTCCATTTCAGACGACGCGGGGAAAACGGCGACAGGCGGATGGTTTTTAAGGGCTTGTTCCAAAGCGGTTTTCTGCGTTTGCGGTAGGTCTTGCGGTTTGATGCCGAGCAACAGGGCTTCGAGTTGCCAAAGCGTGCTGCGGGTGACGGTCAGTCCGGCGGCTTTGAGCAGCAGAAAGGCTTGGACGGAACCGGTGTCGCACAGCTCCTCCACGCTGCGGATACCGAGGGCTTGCAGGGCGGCTAAGGTTTGCGGGGCGACGGGCGGCGTGGTCAACAGGGTCGGCATGGCGTTTTAAATTTGGAAATGGCGGCGGACAAGTGCCAAGGTCGTCTGAACGTGGTTGCCGTCAGTGTATGGGTCGATGCTGTGCGCCAATGGGATTTTGCGCAGCCAAGTGAGTTGGCGTTTGGCAAGCTGGCGGGTGGCGGCAATGCCTTTTTCGACAAAGGTGTCGTAATCGGTCAAGCCTTCGAGGTAATCCCATGCCTGCCGGTAGCCGACGCAGCGCATGGAGGGCATATCGGCGGTCAGCTCGGGATATTTTTGGCGCAGGGCGCGCATTTCGTCGATGAAGCCTTGTTCCAGCATTTGCGTGAAACGGCGGGCGATGTTTTCGTGCAGCAAGGCGCGGTTTTCGGGAATCAGGGCGGTGGTGCAGAGGTCGAGCGGCGGGGTGTAGTCGGCTTTTTCGGCAAAATGCGCGCTCAAGGGCTTGCCGGTCAGGCGGTACACTTCCAAAGCACGTTCGATACGTTGGCTGTCGTTCGGTTTCAGACGACCTGCGGTTTCAGGGTCTATGGTTTGCAGGCTTTGATACAGATGCGCCAAGCCGTATTGTTGTTTTTCTTCCTGCAACCGGGCGCGCACGGCGGCATCGGCTTCGGGCAGGTCGTTCAAGCCTTCGTTCAGCGCGTGGAAATACATCATCGTACCGCCGACAATCAAAGGCAGCCTGCCGCGCGCGCGGATTTCCTCCACCAGCCGCACACAGTCACCGACAAACTCCGCCGCGCTGTAAGACTCCGTCGGCGGGATGATGTCGATAAGGTGGTGCGGCACGCCATCAAGCTCGGCAGCCGTCGGCTTTGCCGTGCCGATATCCATATCGCGGTACACCAGCGCGGAATCGAGGCTGATGATTTCGACCGGCAGGGCTTCGGCGATTTTCAAGGCAAGGGCGGTTTTCCCGCCGGCAGTCGGGCCGAGGATGGCAAAGGCTTTTGGGGTGTTCATATCAAAAGGGGCTTGGGGAAACGGACGGATTATAGCAAAAGGTCGTCTGAAATCATTGCTTCATTCATGATAAATATCTGTATCGACACCCGATTTCCCTCAATTTTTCTCAAACTGCAACAGGATCGAAATATCGGCCTGCCCTAGTTTCTTTAATCTAAAGCAGGTAAAATGGCAGCCGTTGCCTGATGCGGGCGAACACCCGCACCATCCGACGAACACTACCAAAATACAATCATATATAAATAATTTAGGAGCACTAAAATGGAACATAAGCTGCCACAACTGCCTTATGAACTGGACGCATTGTCCCCACATCTGAGCAAAGAGACTTTGGAATTCCACTACGGCAAACACCATCAAACCTACATCACCAATCTGAACAATCAAATCAAAGGTACCGAGTTTGAAAACCTGTCTTTGGAAGAGATTGTGAAAAAATCTTCAGGCGGCGTGTTCAACAACGCAGCCCAAACTTGGAACCACACTTTCTACTGGCTGGGTTTCACGCCTAAAGGTCAAGGCAAACCTTCCGGCGAACTGGCCGCCGCCATCGACGCCAAATGGGGCAGCTTCGAGAAATTCCAAGAAGCATTCTCCGCTTGCGCGGCAGGCACTTTCGGTTCAGGTTGGGCATGGCTGGTAAAAACCCCTGCCGGCGAATTGGATCTGGTTTCCACTTCCAACGCGGCAACTCCGCTGACCACTGAAAACACTCCGCTGCTGACCTGCGACGTATGGGAACACGCCTACTACATCGACTACCGCAACAGCCGCCCCAACTACCTGAAAGGTTTCTGGGAAATCGTCAACTGGGACGAAGTTGCCAAACGCTTTGCTGCTTAAGTTGAACGTTTAAAATAAAAGGTCGTCTGAAATCGATTTTCAGACGACCTTTTTGTTAGGCAACGCGGTATCAAGGTTTCTTCATATAGTGGATTAACTTGAAACCAGTACGGCGTTGCCTCGCCTTGTCCTGATTTAAATTTAATCCACTATATCCGCTATTGATTTGACTTTAGCATCAGCCTCTTTTCGCTGGACGGCTTGGTTTCGAGCCGAAAGAATCGTTGGCTTTACGTTTGCCTTTGAAGCCTTCGCCGCCTTTCTTAAATCCTTCTTTTTTGAAACCTTCGCCGCGCGATTTGCCGCCGAAGCCTTCTTTGCCCGGTTTCTTATCGCCGCGCCAGCCGCCGGATTTTCTATCGCCCCAGCCGCCTTTGCCTTTCGGTTTGCCGCCTGCGGATTTGCGCTTGCGGGTCGGCTCCATGCCTTCGACGGTCACTTCGTTCAGCTTACGGTCGATATATTTTTCGATTTTGTGCACTTTGACGTATTCGTTCACTTCGGCAAAGGTAATCGCAATACCCGTGCGCCCTGCCCGTCCGGTACGGCCGATGCGGTGAACGTAGTCTTCCGCCTGTTTCGGCAGATCGTAGTTGATGACGTGGGTAATGGTCGGTACGTCGATACCGCGTGCGGCAACGTCGGTGGCAACCAAAATTTTGCAGCGGCCTTTGCGCAAATCCATCAGCGTGCGGTTGCGCCAGCCTTGCGGCATGTCGCCGTGCAGGCAGTTGGCGGCGAAACCTTTTTCGTACAAATCGTCGGCGATGACTTCGGTCATGGCTTTGGTGGACGTGAAAATCACGCATTGGTCGATATTGGCGTCGCGCAGGATGTGGTCGAGCAGGCGGTTTTTGTGGCGCATATCGTCGCAGTACAGCAGTTGCTCTTCGATTTTGCCTTGGTCGTCCACGCGCTCGACTTCGATGATTTCAGGGTTTTTCGTGAGTTTGCGCGCCAGTTTGCCAACCGCGCCGTCCCAAGTGGCGGAGAATAACAAAGTCTGACGGTCGGTCGGGGTAGCTTCGACGATGGTTTCGATGTCGTCGATAAAGCCCATGTCCAGCATACGGTCAGCTTCGTCCAAAATCAGCACTTCCAAGCGGGCGAAATCGATTTTGCCGCTTTGCATCAAGTCCATCAGACGACCCGGCGTGGCGACAATCAGGTCGACCGGTTTGCTCAGGGCGCGGGTTTGGTAGCCGAAAGATGCGCCGCCGACGATGCTGACGGTGCGGAACCAGCGCATATTTTTGGCGTACGCCAGCGCGTTTTTCTCGACTTGCGCCGCCAATTCGCGGGTCGGCGTCAACACCAACGCGCGCGGGCCTTTGCCCGGTTTTTCACTGCGTTTGGTCAGCCGCTGTAAAGTCGGCAGCAGAAAGGCGGCTGTTTTGCCGGAACCGGTTTGCGCCGAAGCCATAATGTCGCGGCCTTCCAAAGCAAACGGAATGGCTTGCGCCTGAATTGGCGTCGGGCTTTCGTAACCCTCGCTGCGCACGGCGGACAAAATGTTTTTATCAAGGTTCAAATCGGCAAATTTAATAGACATGGCTATCCTAAAGAGACAACAACGCGCACGCCTGAACGGTTTTCAGACGACCTGAAGCAAAGGAAAGTAACGATACGGGAAATGTGAAGTTACAGGGTTGTCGCAAGCATCTTGCTTGTGGTTAACATCGACGACAACCTGCACAGAAAGGCTTGGCAAATCAGCAAGCAATAAAAGAAACGCGCCCGAAACGGCGGTTTAGGTTGGAAGACGATGGCTTCGTATAAAAAGGCGAACGGCGGATAATATAGATTTTATGGATAACGGTCAAGCAAAAAGGCATCAAGTGCGTTAAAATCCAAACCCTTCCCAATCCTCATTCAGGCCGTCTGAAACCATGACCGACATCACACCCTTCGCCAACCGCATGGGCAAAAACATCAAACACCTCATGAAATGGGCGAAACGCAACGGCATCGAAGCCTGGCGTATTTACGACCGCGACATCCCCCAATTCCCCTTCGCCGTCGATGTTTACGGCGACCAAATCCACCTTCAGGAATACGATACCGGCTGGCTGATGCAGCCCGAAGAATACGAAGCGTGGCTTGCCGAAGTATTGGAAGCCGTCGCCTTCGTTACCGGTTTTGCGCCCGAACAAATCCACCTCAAACGCCGCGAACGCCAAAAAGGCTTGCAGCAATACGAGAAAACCGGCAAAACCGGCGACGATTTCGTCATCACCGAAAACGGCCGCAAGTTTTGGGTCAACCTCGACAAATACCTCGACACCGGCCTCTTTCTCGACCACCGCAACACGCGCAAAAAAGTCGGCGAAACCGCAGCGGGCAAACGCTTCCTCAACCTGTTTTCCTACACCGGCAGCTTCACCGTCTATGCAGCCACCGGCGGCGCGGCATCCAGCGAAACCGTCGATTTGTCCAACACTTATCTCGATTGGGCGAAACGCAATTTCGAACTCAACGGCATCAGCCCCGAACAACACAAAATCGTCCGCGCCGACGTGTTCCAATACCTGCAAAACGCCGCCGCCGAAGGCAAACAGTTCGACCTCATCGTCATGGATCCGCCCAGCTTCTCCAACAGCAAAAAGATGCTCGACATCCTCGACATCCAGCGCGACCACAAAAAACTGATTGACGGCGCGATGAACCTGCTCGCTTCAGACGGCCTTTTGTACTTCTCCAACAACTTGCGCAGCTTCGTCTTGGACGATTCGGTATCGGAGCAATACGCCGTCAAAGACATTTCCAAACAATCCGTTCCCGACGATTTCCGCAACAAGAAAATCCATCAGTGTTGGGAAATCAG
>CAUSKT010000085.1:0-9032 GCA_963532335.1 uncultured Neisseria sp.
TTTGAGCTAAGGCGAGGCAACGCCGTACTGGTTTAAAGTTAATCCACTATATCGTCTTTACGGCGTTTGTTTTTCCATCTGAATTATTTTTCCCTTATGTCCGTCAAACCTTTATCTTTAAATTTAATCAACTGCTTTGTGCTGGTGGTGCTGTTTGTCGTCAGCCTGTCGGTGGGCGTCGGCAATTTCCGCTGGGCGGATGTGTTTCACTGGACATTGTCTGACAGCACGGAATTGATGCTGGTCAGCCGCCTGCCGCGCACGTTTGCGATTGTGCTGACGGGGGCTTCGATGGCGGTGGCGGGGATGATTATGCAGATTTTGATGCGCAACCGTTTTGTCGAGCCGTCTATGGTGGGCGCGAGTCAGAGCGCGGCGTTGGGTGTGTTGGTGATGACGCTGATGTTTCCGGCTGCCGGGCTGACGGCGAAAATGTCGGTGGCGGCCGTGGCGGCGTTGGCGGGCATGCTGGTGTTTATGATGCTGATACGCCGTTTGCCGCCGACGGCGCAGTTGATGGTGCCGCTGGTGGGGATTATTTTCGGCGGCGTTATCGAGGCGGTGGCGACGTTTATCGCGTATGAGTTTGAGATGATGCAGATGTTAAGCGTGTGGCAGCAGGGCGATTTTTCGGGCGTGCTGTTGGGGCGTTACGAATTGCTGTGGCTGACGGGCGGCTTGGCGTTGACGGCGTATTTGATTGCCGACCAGCTGACGATTTTGGGCTTGGGCGAAACGGTGAGCGTGAATCTGGGTCTGAACCGGACGGCGGTGTTGTGGGTCGGCTTGGTGATTGTCGCGCTGATTACGTCGCTGGTGTTGGTAACGGTCGGCAATATTCCGTTTATCGGGCTGGTCGTGCCGAACATCATCAGCCGCCTGATGGGCGACAAGCTGCGCCAAAGCCTGCCTGCGGTGGCTTTGCTCGGCGCGTCGCTGGTGCTTTTGTGCGATATTTTGGGACGCGTGATTGTGTTCCCGTTTGAGATTCCGGTCTCAACCGTGTTCGGTGTGTTGGGTACGGTGTTGTTCTTGTGGATTTTGTTGAGGAAACCTGCCCATGTCGTCTGAAAACAAGCGTAGCGCACTTCGCTCGAACAAGGTTGCGTTTATGCAGGGTTCTTCCCGTCCGCTGTGGGTGGCGTTTGTCTTGCTGCTCGCTTGTTGCACCTTGTTCCTGACTTTGAACATCCAAGGCGATTGGGATTTTGTGTTGCAGCTGCGGCTGACCAAGCTGGCGGCTTTGCTGCTGGTGGCGTATGCGGTCGGGGTTTCGACCCAGCTTTTCCAAACGTTGACGAACAACCCGATCCTTACACCTTCGATTTTGGGCTTCGACTCGCTGTATGTGTTTTTGCAAACGCTTTTGCTGTTTGCTTTGGGCGGGGTGGGCTATACGTCGCTGCCGCTGACGGGCAAGTTCGGCTTTGAGCTGGTGATGATGATGGGCGGCTCGCTGCTTTTGTTTTACACGCTCATCCGGCAGGGCGGACGCGATTTGTCGCGCATGATTTTGATCGGCGTGATTTTCGGGATTTTGTTCCGCAGCCTCTCTTCGCTGCTGACGCGCATGATTGATCCGGAGGAATTTACGGCGGCGCAGGCGAATATGTTTGCGAACTTCAATACGGTCCACAGCGAGCTTTTGGGCGTGGGCGCGCTGATTCTGCTGGCGAGCGCGGTGGTGGTTTGGCGCGAGCGGCACCGTCTGGACGTCCATCTTTTGGGACGCGACCAAACGATTAATTTGGGCATAAACTACACGCGCAATACTTTGTGGCTGCTGCTTTGGATTGCCGCGCTGGTGGCGACGGCGACGGCGGTGGTCGGGCCGGTCAGCTTCTTCGGCCTGCTGGCTGCCGCGCTTGCCAACCATTTTGCCCCGAGCGTGCGCCATAGCGTGCGGCTGCCGATGACGGTGTGCGTTGGCGGCATCCTGCTGGTCGGTGGGCAAACCGTGTTTGAACACCTGCTCGGCATGAAGGCGGTGTTGAGCGTAGTGGTTGAATTTGCGGGCGGGCTGGTGTTTTTATATTTGGTGCTGAAGCGCAAGCGGTAGGTCGTCTGAAAACTTTCCCAGCCTGAATTCGAATGGCGTAAACCACTATTTCCAAACGGGATATTTCGTTTTGCACGTCCTTAGATTTGACGGCGTGAATGAAACTAAATATCGGGTTCTTACTCATATTAAGCATCACTATCAAGGTGCGTGCTATGAGTAAAGTGTTGAAATATCGTCCTGATTTGGACGGGATACGGGCATTGGCCGTTTTATCCGTCATCGTATTTCATATTGATCCCCAATGGCTGCCGGGTGGTTTTTTGGGCGTGGATATGTTTTTCGTGTTGTCGGGATATTTGATCACGACCATTATCAGCCGCGAGATTCGCGACGGCAGCTTTTCGTTTCTCGAGTTTTACAAACGCCGCGCCAAACGCATTTTGCCTGTCTTTGCCTGTGTATTGCTTTGCACGACGGTCGTTGCCGCCATTTTCTTTTTGTCTTTCGATTTGCGCCAATACGTCAAATCCGCCGTCTATGCCTTGCTGTTTGCCGCCAACCTGTTCTTTGCCCGCCGCGGCGGCTATTTTGATGCGGATGCGACGGAAAAGCCGTTGCAGCACATTTGGTCGCTGTCGTTGGAAGAACAGTTTTACTTTATTTTCCCCGCGTTGCTGATTTTGTTTTTCCGTCTCAGCAAACGGCGCAATGTGCGGACGTTTATCCTTTTGCTGATTGTCATCAGCCTGTTTTCCGCGCTGTTGCCGACTTTGGGCATGGAGGCGTATTTCCTGCCGCATGTGCGCGCTTATGAGCTGTTGGTCGGTTCGCTTTTTGCCTTCATTCCGCCTGCCGAACAAAACGATAAAGCCAGTACGCCGCTATTCGGATGGCTGATGATGGCGGTCATCGCCGCCACGCTGGTGCTGCCCTACGGCGTCCTGCCCGGCGCGGGAAATATCGAACGGCTGCTTTGCTGTCTGGCGGTCGGCGGTTTGATTTATTCGGGCAAATCATTGCAGATGCAGGAAGGTTTCAATACGTCCAAACTGTTGAGCCTCAAGCCGGTGGTGTTTGTCGGGTTGATTTCGTATTCGCTGTATTTGTGGCACTGGGTGGTGTTGGCGCTCATGCGCTACATTTATATGGACGCCCAGCTGCCGCTTGCCGCATCGGCATTGGCTGTCATCATCATGCTGCTGTTGTCGGTATTGTCTTATTATTTTGTGGAAACACCGGCGCGGAAGGCGAAGAATTTTACGACGGCGAAATTCAAATGGAGTATGGCGGCTTATTTCGCGCTGCTGATTCCTGCGGCAACCTACCTGATGACCGCCAAACCCGCCGCGTTTGAAAGCAGTTTGTACAAGGCTGATGAAAGCAAAATTTGCGCGGACACGCTGACCAAAACCGACTGCGCCGTCGGCGCGGCAAACCAAAAACCTGAAGTTTTGGTCATCGGCGATTCGCATGCCGCCCATTTGAGCCCGTTCCTCGACATCGTCGGCAAAAAAGAAGGCTGGTCGGCAGACGTTATCACGTCCAACAGCTGCGCCACCGCGTTCGGATTCGTCCTGCCCGACAGCGACCGCCGCGCCGACCGCTGCAATCCGTACAACAGGTTTATCGAACAAAAAACCAAAGACTATCCTGTCATCATCATTTCGCAACGCTGGTTCCTCCATACCGCCAAACCGGAATTTTTGGAACGGTTCAACACAATGCTGGAGGATTTGGTGAAGGCGGGCAAAAAAGTGTACGTTTTGGCCGATACGCCCATGGACGGGCAGCTGCCGTTGCGGCGTTATTACCTGAGACAAAAGCTCGGCATCGACATCAATTATGTTTCAGAGGATAAAAAGGCAGAAATCCGCGATTCCGCCAAGTCGGAAGACGAAGTCGAAAAAATCGTGAAGCAGCACCGCGGCGTGCAGTGGGTGGACTTTATGCAGTACATCCCCGCGGACAAACTCATAGACGGGCTGCCGGTGTATTTCGATACCAACCACCTCAACCCGTTCGGTTCAAGTAAAATTGCCGAAATGTTTATCAACGATAAACGCACCCTGTTGAAATAAGCACAAAGGTCGTCTGAAAACAGATTCAGACGACCTCTTTAAAGCAAAAGGATACCGTATGACTCAAGAACACTTTCCCGAATTTTTCGAGCAAGCCCCGACGCTGACCGTCCAAGACGCGCTCGCCGAATTTCTCGGCGCGGCAGAGGAGGGTATCATGCAGTATCGCTACGCTGATGCCGTCCGCCTGTGCGGACACTCCTGCCCCACCGTTGCAGGCGCGTACCTCATGACGCTTAAAGGCCTGAAAGCACTTTACGGCAGCGACCTGCCGCAGCGCGGCGGAATCGAAGCCGCCATGCAGGGCGCGCGCGACGAAGGCACGGTCGGCGTTACCGCATCCGTCGTCCAACTCTTAACCGGCGCCGCTCCCGAAACCGGCTTCGGCGGCGTCGGCCCGCAAGGACGCTTCGCCCGCCGCAACCTGTTGAGTTTCGATGCCGACATCGAAGGCACGCTGACCCTGCGCCGCAAAGACAACGGCAAAACCGTCGCCGTCAGCCTCAACGCCGCCATGCAGCCCTTCGCCCCCGAAATGCGCGACATCATGCCCAAAGCCGTCAGCGGCACCGCCACCGCAGAAGAACTCAAACGTTTCGGCGAACTCTGGCAGGCGCGTGTTAAAGCCTTCTTGATTGATTTGGCAGACAATCCCCAATTCGTCATCGTTCGCGAAATCTGAAGCCCATCCTTTTCAGACGACCTCTCATGTTCGGAGGTCGTCTGAAAACAAATCCACACATCACACCCATCATGATTACCATCCGCAACGTCAGCTTCCACATCGGCGGCAACCCCATCCTCAACAACGTCAGCCTCGACATCCCCGAAGGCGGCATCACCGCACTCATCGGTCCCAACGGCGCCGGCAAATCCACGCTCCTCTCCTTCATGGCGCGCCTCCGCCCGCTGGAACAGGGCAGCATCAGCTACGCCGGCAAAGATGTTTCGACCACGCCCACCGCCGAGCTGGCAAAAACGCTCTCCATCCTGACCCAAGAAAACAGCGTCATGAGCCGCATTACCGTTCGCGACCTGCTCATGTTCGGGCGTTATCCCTACCACCAAGGCAGGCCGACCCCCGAAGACCTCGCCATCGTCGAAAACGCACTTTCCGAGTTCAAACTGGACAGCTTCGCCAACCGCTACCTGACCGAACTCTCCGGCGGACAACGCCAACGCGCCATGATTGCCATGGTCTTCTGCCAAAGCACCGATTACGTCCTCTTGGACGAACCGCTCAACAACCTCGATATGTACCATGCCCGCGCCCTCATGCAGCTGCTCCAACGGCTGACCCGCGAACATAAGCGCACCACCGTCGTCGTCCTGCACGACATCAACCAAGCCGCCGCCTACGCCGACCACGTCGTCGCCATGAAAAACGGACAAGTCGCCATGACCGGCGCGCCGAACGACATCTTTACCGCTGAAAATATTAAAGATTTGTTTGATATGGATGTGGACGTATTGGACTATCAGGGCAAGAAGCTGGTCATCCATCACGTTTGAGGTGCGGATATGGAAAAGGTCGTCTGAAAAGTTTTCAGACGACCTTTTGTTATATCCATCTTATTTGAGCAGCTAGGCAGATTGAGGGTGCATCAAGTTTAAACTGGTAGGGTGTTGCCCTCACTTCAGCTCGCGGAGAGGCATTTTCTAAAGTGTTGAAGCACCTTAAAAAATCGGTTTCGTACGATTTGTACTGTCTGCGGTTTCGCCGCCTTGTCCTAATTTAAACTTAATCGACTTTATCGCGTTATTTCCGTTTTACAGGAACTTGGCGGCAAGGTATCCGGCAGCCACCAAGCCGAACATGGCAAGAATACCCAATACGCTGATCAGGATGTAAGTGTTCTTTTTGGATTGCAAAGCAGCCAATTGGGGATCTTCACCCAATTCTTGGCGGAGTTTGCTTTCCAGTTCCGAACGGATTTGTTTGCGCAGGAGTTTTTCTTCACGCTCTTTTTCGATTTGCAGCTTATGGGCGATTTCCGCTTGTTTTTTATGCTCAAACGCCACCCGTTCCTGCCATTCGATGCGCTTGCGCTGGATGATTTGCTCGGTTGCGCTGGCAAGGTGGAAATGGCAGACGGGACATTCCGTCGCCTCGTGATCCTCAATCAGGGTCAAACATACGGGACACTGGCGGATTTCAGGAGCCGCTTCTTCCTGTTCTTCGCCGCTGAGATCCAGCTCCAATTCCATCGATTGGCGGACGATGACATCCAATCCCAAATAATTGAAATATTGTTGGGCGTTTTCACGTTCGTCTTGGGTGCAGTTCTCGGCAATAATGGCTTGCGGACGTTCGGCAAGCGCTTGAACCAAATCTTCGGCTTCTTTTTCCTGCAGATTATCGTACAAGCAGGCGTTGATGCGCTCGCGATCGACATCCGGCGGATAAGAAACATAAACGTCGTAAAGTTTATCTTGTTTCTTCATTGTGATCCCATGAGATATAAAATCCTGCTTTGTTATTTGAAGGCAGGTATTTAGTGTCGGTTTTGTTATAAAGTATAGATTATTATTCGTCTATTTGTCTTAACCGAAGGATAAAGGGTATTTTATTCGGCTGAAATAGTATAAATGCCCGATTCTGACCGATTATAGTATATTAATGAATATTACCAAATGGAACTATGAATTATAAGATAGATGTTATTGCTTTGAAAGCATATCAATCTAAAAGGCCGCCTGAGTGAACAGACGGCCTTTTTTAGAAAACAGTGTATTAGACGGAAAATGAAGAACCGCAACCGCAAGTGGTCTCCGCATTCGGATTGCGGATAACGAATTGGGAACCTTGCAGGCTTTCGGTGTAGTCGATTTCCGCGCCGACCAAATATTGATAGCTCATCGGATCGACCAAGAAAGTCAGCCCGTTTTTTTGGATTTCAAAATCGTCATCGTTTTTGATTTCGTCAAAGGTAAAACCGTATTGGAAGCCTGAGCAGCCGCCGCCGTTGACGAATACGCGCAGTTTCAAGTCGGGATTGTTTTCTTCGGCAATTAAATCAGCTACTTTGGTGCAGCAGCTTTCTGTAAAAATGATAGGGCTTTCGTCTGACATGATGTGATTCCTTTTATATAAATATTGCCAGTATTGTCGCGCAAACGGATTCTTGAAGCAAGAAGAGGGTGTTGCGGGTCGGGCGGCAATATCTGTCAACCGCTTACATGGCTGCAATCTCGAAAAATTTCAATAGGCAGGCGGACAGCCTTTACACCGTCCGTCCTGTTAAAAAATAGGAAAACATGAATTCAGGTCGTCTGAATACAACGCAGATCAGATAATCCGTCCAAACCATTCCACGCGGCCGATGATGGCAACATCTTCGGTCATTTTGTTTAAATCGATTTCAAAGGCCGGATAGGCTTCGTTGGCGGAGATAACGTTGACGATGCCGCCGGGTATGACTTGCAGCCGTTTCACCAAAAGATTTTCATTGATACGCAGAACATATAACCCATCGCGCGGGGTGGTTTCGCTGCGGTTGATGAGGATGGTATCCCCGTCGTTCAGGACGCCTTCCATAGAGTCGCCTTTGACGGAAATGACCGACAGGTTTTTGGTGTCGCGGGTAACGTAGTTTTCAATCCAGTAACGGCGGAATGCCATGGTAAACATGGGTTTTTCATCGCCGACAAGCTGTCCGTGTCCTGCGGCGGCATGGATGTCGTAGCGCGGAACGAAGATAAATTCGTCAATATCGACCGGATTGCCCAAAGTGTCGTAAGCGGTGGCTTTAGGCGGCTCGGTATTGGGAAACGGCTCTCCTTCTCCCGTCAGAAGCCAGTCTATGCTGCATCCTTTGAGCTGTTTGATTTTTTTCAGGGTTTCGGATTTGGGTAATCCGCCCTCGTTCCAGATGCGGCTGAAGCCGGCGATGGTCATATCGATATCGGCCGCGATTTTGGCTTGTCGTGCTTCATCTTTCCATAGAAAAGCCAGTCTGTCTTTAAAGGTATCCATGTTGTTCCTTTGGTTTAAGTGTGATTTTTAATACACTTTGAATGATTAATGTGTATTTTACCTTAGTTTTTATCAAATTGTAAGAAAAATATTAGTTATGCTAAGAAAAAGTATTGCTGTTTTTGTTTTTTCTGAGTATTATGTGCTCATTGTTAGATTAATCGAATAATTTCGGTTCAAAAATACTTTTATTTTTAATTTTTGTCTCAGTTTCGATACTTTATTCTGATTAATCTGATTTTTTAGACTGAATTATGTTTTATTTGAATGTGTTTTAGATTTTGTTGGAGGCTGTGAAAATGACTCGTTATCGTAAAAATGCTTGGTTGGTTCTGACTGCTTTTGTATTGGGTTTTTTGGCGTTTCCTTTCAGCTATTCGCAAGCGCATCAATCTGATATCAGCGTTTCGGCACAAGAGTGCGAGCAGTTGAATAATTTGGTTTTGGAAAATATGAACGGGCAGCAGCAAGTATTTGCGCGCGAGTGTGATACGGTTGAGGCTTCGCATGATTGGGAGCAGCAGTACGGCAATTTGAATGAAGAAGAATTGGTTGCCGGTATTGTGTATGAGTGAGTGGCTGTGAGGCTGCTGTTATGAAGCGCTAAATCTGGAGGCGGGGAATTTTTGAGTTTGTATAGTGGATTAACTTTAAACCAGTACGACGTTGCCTCGCCTTAGCTCAAAGAGAACGATTCTCTAAGGTGCTGAAGCACCAAGTGAATCGGTTCCGTACTATCTGTACTGTCTGCGGCTTCGTCGCCTTGTCCTGATTTAAATTTAATCCACTATATAATGGACGGGCAGGGTAGGCATGCGCCGTGTGGTCGAAGTTCACCGACTAGAAATTCTTTAGATTTGTGATTTGGAAGGCATTTGCTATTGCGGTTGTTGATGAGGGGTCGTCTGAAAACGGCGTGAGTGGTTTGAACTGCACCCCAAAAGTTGGACATCCCCTCCAACTCACAAGGTGCAGT
>CAUSKT010000086.1:0-9026 GCA_963532335.1 uncultured Neisseria sp.
TGTCGGTGGCGACTTGGTCGTTGCGGCTGCGGCCGGTATGCAGGCGTTTGCCGGCATCGCCGATTTTTTCGGTCAGGCGGCGTTCGATGTTCATGTGGACGTCTTCCAAATCCAGCGACCAAGAAATAGTACCGTCCTTGATTTCTGCTATAATCTCCGCCATTCCCTGACGAATCGCCGCCAAATCTTCTTCACTCAAAACACCTGATTGAACAAGCATTTGCGCGTGAGCCAGCGAACCCTGAATGTCCCACTCGGCAAGCCGTTTGTCGAAATCGATCGAACCGGTGTATTTTTTCACCAGCTCGGAAACAGGCTCGTTAAAACGGCCCGACCAGGTTTTGTCCTTACTCATGGTTTCGTCCTTCAGATAAAATAACAGAGCCAATAAGGCTCGTATAAACGCATTAAAAGAAAACGGTTGGAAATTTTATGTCTATTATACGTCAAATCAACAATACATTCGCCGTCCCGGACCTGCGCAATTCGGCAACAGTCGTGCGCCTTTTGATTATTGTCTTGGGCAGTCTGTTCTTTCTCCCCTTGATCAGCGATTCTTCGCTCTCCTATTCCGCAGAGATTTACCATCATTCCCAATGGGTGTTTCCCGTATTGTTGGGGATTTTGGTTAAAGCCTATTTCGTCAATATCTTCACCCCTGCCATCAAAACATCGCCCTACGGCGTCATTATTACCTACTTTTTGAATTTATCGATATTTGCAATCGTCGATTTCTTCATTCTGAAAACACACGGCAGAACGCTCTCGCAACATTTTTTCCTGTTCAACCTTTTCCTGCTCGGGCTGATGTATTACGAAGCTTCGCGCCGGAACGGCCTTGCGCCTTCGATTTCCGAAGCCCGCCTCAGCGCGCTGACTGCCCGCATCCGCCCGCATTTCCTGTTCAACAGCCTCAACGCCGCCATCAGCCTCATCCGCCTGCGCCCGTATGATGCGGAAACCCTGCTGGAGAACCTCGCCAACCTCTTCCGCGCCCAACTGCGGGACGGCAGTCAAAGCAGCACTTTAGGACAAGAAATCGAATGGGCGCAGGAATACATCGCCATCGAACAAATCCGCATGGGCCATATGCGCGTGCAAGTGATGTGGCAGCACCAGGCGCCCGATGACGCGGAAACGCCGCACCTCCTGCTCCAACCCCTTTTGGAAAACGCGGTCTTCCACGGCGTCGAATCGACCCACCGCCCCGGCATGATTACCGTGTTTACCAAGCTCAACAAATCATCCATCTACATCCGCATCGAAAACCCGTACACCCCGCCCGAAAGCAGCGAAAACGCCAAACCGCACAAAGGCAACTCAATGGCATTGCACAACCTCAAAGAACGCCTGACGCTGATGTACGACAACGATGCCAAAATCCAAAGCCGCCAACTCGACGGCATTTTCCGCGTCGACATCCGCCTGCCTTACCGCAAAAAAGCCTCTGATGTGAACAGGCTGTTCGGTTAATACAACCATCCCCCAAAGGTCGTCTGAAAAATTTCAGACGACCTCAAACAAACCACCGTCAACCTTATGAAAACCAAAACAATCTTAAAATGGCTTCCCGTGGTTTTGTCCGTCTTGGGCGCATTGGGTTACAGCTCGCGCGATACCGAAATCATCCGCTCCGGCGTGCAATTCGCTTCTGCGCTCACAGGCAGCAGCCATCTCGGCATGGAAGCCTTCGGCGCATTATTATCGGAAACCGTCAAATCAGGGTCGTCTGAAAATAATGCACACCAAAGCCGTCCGCACACTCAAAAACGCAATTCCACCACTCCCCATACCTATCGCGGCAAAATCTCCAAAATCCACGACGGCGACACCCTCCACGTTATCGACGAAGACGGCGCGAAACACAAAATCCGCATGGCGTATATCGATGCGCCCGAAATCAATCAGGCATACGGCACGCGTTCGCGGGACAACTTGATTGATGCCGCCGACGGCAAAAAGGTGAAGGTACGCGTATTTGAAACAGACCGCTACCAACGCGAAGTCGCGCAAGTTTCCGTCGGGACGACCGATTTGAACCTCATGCAACTTCGCGACGGAGCGGCATGGCATTACGACAGCTACGCCAAAAAGCAACAAAGCAAAACCGCCTACACCGACTACGCCGCCGCCCAAAAACAGGCGAAACAAAAACGCAAAGGTTTGTGGAGCGGTAAAAATCCCCAAGCCCCGTGGGACTTCCGCCGAGAAGAGCGCGAAGGGCAAAACGGCGGACACAACGAACGCCGTCAAGAATCAAGCGGACAATGGTTTGGCATTTGGTAACCGGTGGCTCTCGACATTTAATTTTCCAAGTGGAATTTGTTCATAAAGCGGAAGATTCAAGGCGGAAACCGCAACAAGGTTGGACGCCTTGCGAGGATTTCCAACGCAACGGAAACTATTGAATGTTAACAGCCCCCTGTATAAACAAAGGTCGTCTGAAAAATATTTTCAGACGACCTTTTAATGAATCTAAAAAACTAACGGCATTGCAGCCAAGTCCGTTTGAGATGATCGACATCCGTCACTTTGCAGACATTTCCAGAGCAGCTGACCGAATAATCTACTTTGGTCGGATGCCCCCATTGTTTGAAGCCGGCACGAATTTTGCCGTTGGGCAAGGCAGATACGTTAACCTTTACTTCGGTTTCGGGATCCTGACTGTTCCATATCGGATCGGCCTCTATACACAAATCCGCCGACCGAGAAGCGGTACGGATGGCTTTTTTCAAAGAAGCATCGGCATATCGGTTCAAAATCTTCACGCCCGGTTCATCATCGCGGCTTGCTTCTTGATAAATCTTCTTCACCAAACGGATCTTGGCGGCATTGTCTCCGCTTGCAAAAGAGACAGACGGAATCAGTAACGCAGCGAAAAGTATTGTCGCTATTTTGTTCATAATTATGTTTTCCTAAAATCAAATCCCACCCTTCCATACCGTCCAATACATTATTGAAACCATACTCAGTATTGACTTGGCAGGGTTCAGCCGTAAAAATACAAAAAGAATTATATCCATTGGATATGCTTTTTCAAACCGATTTAAACGTCATCACCCCATTATCCATCCTATAAAGAGGTCGTCTGAAATGCCTGTCATGCTGATTGTCCGTCCGTCCGCACGCGCGGGAGATGATGTGCGCACCTGTTCGCAGGCAGGGTGGCGCGCGCGGGTGTTGAGTCCGGTTGAAATCGAGCCTGACGAAGCGGCGTTGCGCGGCTTGAAAGAACAGTTTTCCCATGCGGATGCGGTGTTTTGGGTCAGTCCGACGGCGGTTGAAACCGCTGCGCCGTATGTGGATTTTTCAGACGACCTGAAGGTTCAGGTCGCGGTCGGGCAGGCAAGCGGACGGGCTTTGCAGCGGTGTGGCGCGAAAAATGTGTCTGTGCCGCAAGAAGGCAACGACAGCGAGGCAGTGTTGCGGCTGCCGGTTTGGGATACGCTGCCTCAGGGTGCACGCGTATTGATTGTGCGCGGACGCGGCGGGCGCGATTTTTTGGCGGAGTCGTTAAAGAAAAATGGCTTTGCGGTGGAAATCGCGGAAGTGTATTTCAGACGACCTAATGAATTGAATTGGCAGGATTTTGATGCCGAATCCATTGATGCTGCCTTTATCGCTTCGGGCGAACTGGTACGCGGGCTGTTTGCTCAGGTTCCGCCGCAATTTTCCCGATTCTTCGAATCCTTGTTATACTTCACCCATCATCCGCGCATAGCCGACGCGCTTCGCGAGGCGGGTGCGCGCCACATACGGGTCGTCGCTTCTCTGAAAGCGGCACTTTCATCATTTCCTAAGGAGCAAACCGATGAGCCGGTCTGAAGACAATCCATCCGAAGCAAACGAAGCCGGTCGGCCGATTATCGTCGACAGTCAGGGCAACGCGGGGTCGTCTGAAACAGCGGCTCCGAAAAAGGCCAAGCAGCCTAAAACCTCCGAATACGCAGGAACACACATGTCTGAATCTAAAAATCTTCCCCAAAACCAACCCGCCCCCGTCATCATCAAACAATCCGGCGGCAGAGGGCTGGCGGTAGGCGCGCTGGTGCTGGCGCTGCTGGGTTTGGGCGCAAGCGGCTTTTTGTTTGTGCAAGGACAAAATGTCTTGAAAAACCAAGAGCTTTCGTTTAACCAAAAGCTCGATAAAGCCGCCTTGGGCGAATCTGAAAACGCTTTACTCCTGAAAGACCATTTAAACCGCCAAACCGCCATCCAAGCCGAATTGGAGCGCTTGGGCAAAGCCCAAATGGCAAACAGCGAACAAATTCTGTTAACGCAAAAAGCGTATCAGGAGCTGACCAAAGGGCGCGTCAACTGGCTGGTTGACGAAGCGGAAACCATGTTGAACCTCGCCTCGCAACAACTGCTGCTGTCGGGCAACGTACAAGGCGCGGCTGCGGTGTTGGAACATATCGACGGCCGCCTGAGCCGTTTCGACCAGCCCGAGCTGCTGCCCATCAAACAAGCCGTCAGCCATGATTTGGCGGCATTGAAAAACCGTCCGTATGTCGATATTTCCGGCACGGCGCTGCGCCTCGACCGCTTGGAAACCGCCGTTTCTGGCCTGCCGCTGGTGTTGGACGGCGTATTGCAGCCGGGCGAGCAGGCGCAAAGCAACGGCGCATCTTCAGGCTCTTGGTGGCAAAATACTTGGGATAAATCTTTGGTTGCACTGAAAGGGCTGGTGGAAGTCCGCCGACTCGACAATAAAGACGCGATGCTGCTGTCGCCCGAACAGGCGTATTTCGTCCGTGAAAACCTGCGCCTGCGCCTTTTGGATGCGCGTACCGCGCTGATGCAGCACAACGGTGAGGTTTATCAAAGCGATTTGAACTACGTCGAAGCCGCGGTCAAACAATACTTTGACGGCAAATCGCCCGCAACACAGGCATGGCTGAAAGAGTTGTCCGAATTGAAAGCGCTGGATGTGCGCATGATTTCAGACGACAGCTTGAAAGCCAGCCTCAGCGCAATCCGCGCCTATCAAGACGGTACGCGTACTCCGGTCGCGCTGCCCGAACCCGTAACGACCGCCGCGTCCGCGCCCCTGCCCTCCGCCGCGTCCGAAGCCGCCGCTCCTCAAGCTGCCTCGCAGGTGAATGAAACTGCTTCCGCACCGAAAACCGCACCGGCTCCGAGGGCTGCCCATCCTGCCAAAGCAAGGCCCGCTCCTGCGCAGAAATCCGCACCTGCCGCCCAAACAGACGCGAAGCCTTTAGAAGCTCCGGCGTTGCCTTCCGAGGCCAAACCGCAAAACATTTCCGAGCCGGAAAAGAAAGCGGCTCCTGAGAAACAAAGCCGCCCTGCCGCCGATGCTGAGACCAAAGGAGGCCGTGCATGAAAGCCGTCGTCTGGATTGTCGTTTTATTCGCCGCTGCAGTCGGTATCGTCCTAACTTCCGGTATTTACACGGGTAATGTCTATATCGTCGTCGGACAGGTCATGATGCGGGTCAACCTGCACGCCTTTATCTTAGGGCTGGTTCTGTTTGTTGTTACCCTGTATTTCCTGATCAAATTCATCGTCGGCCTGATGAACATCCCCGCCCGTATGCAGCGTTTCGGTACGGCGCGTAAAGGCCGTCAGGCAGCCGTCGCTTTGAACAGCGCAGGTTTGGCGTTTTTTGAAGGCCGCTTTGAAAAAGCGGAGCAGGAAGCCGCCAAAGTATTGGAAAACAAAGAAGCCGGCGACAACCGCAATCTTGCGCTGATGCTGGGCGCGCACGCCGCCGACCAAATGGAAAACTTCGAACTGCGCGACCACTACCTGAAAGACATCGAAAAACTGCCGAACAAACAGCAGCTTTCCCGCTATCTGTTGTTGGCAGAATCCGCACTCGGCCGCCGCGATTATCCGACCGCCCTGGAAAATCTGAACGCCGCCGCGCGCATCCACCCCAACCTGTCCCGCCTCGCCCGCCTGCAACTGCGTTATGCCTTTGACCACGGCGATGCGGAAGATGTGTTGGCGAAATCCGAAAAACTGATGAGAGTCGGCGCGATTAACGATTTTGAAGCGGAACAATACCAAAGCTGGGCATACCGCCGCCTGTTGGCGGAAGCATCAGACGCAACCGGTCTGAAAACCTGTCTGAAGCGCATTCCCGAAACACTCAAAGCGGACGAATTGTGTGTCGCCATTGCCGAAAAATACGAGCGTCTCGGACTCTATACCGAAGCCGTCAAATGGGTGCGCCAATACTACCCGCAAAACCGCCGCCCCGAACTTTTGGAAGCCTTCGTCGAAAGCGTCCGCTTCTTCAACGAACGCGGCCAGCAAAAAGCCATCGACCTTGCCGATTCTTGGCTGAAAGACAAACCCGACGACGCACCGCTCTTGATGTACCTCGGACAGCTTGCCTACGGCCGCAGCCTGTGGGGCAAGGCGCAAAGTTACCTCGAAGCCAGCATCGCCCTGCAACCGAGCATCGCCGCCCGCCTAATGCTGGCGCGCGTACTCGATGAAACCGGACAGCCGCAAAAAGCTCAGGAACAGCGGAAATTGGTTTTGGAAGCCGTCTCCGATGACGAACGCCACGCGGCGTTGGAGCAGCATAGCTGAGTTTGGAAACATCTTTATCTATCCCCCTTTTCAGACGACCTTTCATTGCGGAAACCGCCGCAAAGGTCGTCTGAAAACCGTTTTCCTTCCCCGTTTTACAAACAAACCGAAAGCCCCACATGACCTCTTTGAAAAACGACACCTTCCTCCGCGCCCTGCTCAAACAGCCCGTCGAATACACGCCGATTTGGATGATGCGTCAGGCGGGGCGTTATCTGCCCGAATACAAAGCCACGCGCGCGAAAGCGGGCAGCTTCCTCGATTTGTGTAAAAACACCGAATTGGCGACCGAAGTCACCATCCAACCTTTAGAACGCTTCGATTTGGACGCGGCGATTTTGTTCTCCGACATCCTGACCGTCCCCGACGCAATGGGCTTGGGTCTGTATTTTGCCGAAGGCGAAGGCCCGAAATTCGAACGCGCCTTGCAACACGAAGCCGACATTGCCAAGCTGCAAGTTCCCGATATGGAAAAACTGCAATACGTCTTCGACGCGGTAACCTCCATCCGCAAAGCATTGGACGGCCGCGTACCGCTCATCGGCTTCTCCGGCAGCCCGTTCACGCTCGCCTGCTACATGGTCGAAGGCGGCAGTAGCAAAGAATTCCGCACCATCAAAACCATGATGTACTCGCGTCCCGATTTGCTGCACAAAATCCTCGACACCAACGCCCAAGCCGTTACCGCCTACCTTAACGCCCAAATCGACGCAGGCGCGCAGGCGGTGCAAATTTTCGATACTTGGGGCGGCGTCCTGAGCGATGCGGCGTTTAAAGAGTTCAGCCTCAAATACATCCGCCAAATCGTTGCCGGATTGAAACGCGAAAGCGAAGGCAGACGCGTTCCCGTTATCGTGTTTGCCAAAGGCAGCGGACTGTGGCTGGAATGCATGGCGGAAATCGGCGCAGACGCATTGGGCTTGGACTGGACGTGCAACATCGGCGAAGCACGCCGCCGCGTCGGCAACCAAGTCGCCCTGCAAGGCAACTTCGACCCGTTTGCCCTCTTCGGCACGCCGGAATCCATCCGCACCGAAGTCGCGCGCATCCTGGCTGACTACGGACACGGCAGCGGCCATGTCTTCAACCTCGGACACGGCATCAACCAACACGCCGACCCCGAACACGCCAAAATCTTAGTCGATACCGTACACGAACTGTCGCGCCAATATCACGCCTGATTGGGCGCGAAAAAAGGTCGTCTGAAACCCAAACTGCCTGCCGGTTTGGTTTTCAGACGACCTTTTTATATATATTGGATGAAAAGTAAAAATCAGACATTTTCTATTTAACTGACTGCATATTTACCCAAATCAAATCAGATTGATTTCACATATTTCAAAAGACATGTATGATGATGTTCTTTAAAACAACCTTTCCAATTTCAATAAAATCCATCTTTTTAGGGGCTGTCAACATTTAATTTCCCCAGTGGATTTTTGTTCACAAAGCGGAAGATTCAAGGCGGAAACTGCAACAAGGTTGGACACCTTGAATCTTCCGCTTTGAGGATAAAAAGACACGAAAACTATTGAATGTTGACAGCCCCTCTAGGAACACACACATGAACTTTCAAGACTATTTCGTCAATCTGATATTGAGCGGCGTGATGATTATCGGCGCTTATCAGTTTTACTTTTATACCCAGCGCTACCCTTTGCGCAAAGAGATCGTTTGGAATTCCCCGATAGACGAAAAATCCCTTTCCGCCCGCGTTGGTCGTGGATATACAGCTTTCTTTACTACCCCGCCATCCTCTACCTCTACCTCAACATCATCGCCACCGACCACCGCCATTTCAACATGATGGCGTTCAGCTTCCTGATGTTGCTGTTTATGCAAATGCTGTTCTTCTGGCTGTTTCCCGTTTCCACTCCGCCGCATTGGCGCAGCATCAATACCGGCAAAACACCGTCCGAATGGTTTTTACAGTTTGTTCAAAAATTCGACCAAGCCAGCAACTGTTTCCCCAGTATGCACGTTTCCGTCGCCATGCTGACCGCCCTGCACGCGCTGCCGACTTTGGGCGCCGCCGCGTTCCTCTTTCCCGTATTGATTGCCCTGTCCTGCATCTTTACCAAACAGCACTACCTGATTGACCTGCCCGCAGGCGCAGCATTGGGCGGCTTTGCCTACTGGCTGTATCTTTTAGTGCTTTGATGCACCCAATCCTAATAAAAAAACCTAAAAGGTCGTCTGAAAACGAGCGAAGCGAGTTTCGCTAAAACGAGCGCAGCGAGTTTCGCTAAAACAAAACTCAAAAGGTCGTCTGAAAACGAAAAACACCCGCTTATCGGTGTCAACTCGTTTTTCAGACGACCTTTGTATATACTCACCATCTGAACCTTACCGCCTCAAACCAGTCAGACTCAAAAATATAGTGGATTAACTTTAAACCAGTACTGCGTTGCCTTAGCTCAAAGAGAACGATTCTCTAAGGTGCTGAAGCACCAAGTGAATCG
>CAUSKT010000087.1:0-8914 GCA_963532335.1 uncultured Neisseria sp.
TGTACTGTCTGCGGCTTCGTCGCCTTGTCCTGATTTAAATTTAATCCACTATATCGATTTTTTGTGAACATCAAGCCGCCTGAAAACCTGTGGCAACAGCGTTTTCTTTTGAGTTTTTCAAAACGTAAGCCTGACGGTTTGTCGTCTTCTCTTCATGAAAGAGGGCGGCAAACCGTCAGGCTTGTTTTAAAGTCATGTTTGATGTTTGGGGGCGCTAAACGAGGTCGTCGGCAGTTTCAGACGACCTTGGGTTTAAATCCCGTTTAGGCTAATTCTCGGACAAACACCTGCGAATTGCGGCCGTTGGCGAGGTAGTCGCGGCGGCGTTCTTCGGGTAATGCGTCGGGAGAGATCGTCTGAAAACCGCGTTCGGCAAACCATTCGCCTGTGTGGGTGGAGAGGGCGAACAGGCGGCGGATGCTCATGGCGCGGGCTTTTTGGAAGAGGTGGTCGAGCAGCATTTCGCCGTAGCCGCCGTCGCGGGCTTCGGGGGAGACGACGAGGCAGGCGAGTTCGCCGATTTCGGGGTCGTCGAAAGTTTTGAGGGCGACGCAGCCGTAGATGTTGCGGTCGTGTTCGAGGACGGAGAAGCCGGAGATGTGGTTTTCGAGATATTCGCGGCTGCGGTGCAACAGGATGCCTTGTTCTTCCAGCGGGCGTATCAGGGCGATGATGCGGGGGATGTCGCGGCTGTGGGCTTGGCGAATGGAGACGAAGGAATCGCGGGCGATGGCGGTGCCGCAGCCTTCACGGGTGAAGAGTTCGCGCAACAGTCCGCCGTCTTCGCGTCCGCTGAGGATTTGAACGCGGCTGACGCCGTTTTCGACGGCGTTGACGGCGGCTTGAAGCAGGCGCACGGGGACGTTGTGCGCGGTTTCTATCAGGTGGCGGACTTCGCCTGAGGACAGGGTGGACATGAGGATGCCGTCGGCGTTGCAAATGCCGGCTTCTTCGGTCAGGTATACGAGTTTTTCGGCTTGAAGGGCGACGGCGACGGCTTCGGCAGCTTCGCTCATGCTGAGATTGAAGGTTTTGCCGCCGTAGGAGTGTCCGAGCGGGCTGATGAGGACGATGGCGCCGTCGTCGAGGCGGCGGTTGATGGAGTCGGTATCGGTTTTGCGGACGATGCCGGTGTAGCCCATGTCTATGCCGTCAATGACGCCGAGCGGACGGGCGGTGAGGAAATTGCCCGAAGCGGTGGGAATCGGTTTGTTGCGCAAGGGGGCGGATGCGCTGCTGCACAGGGCGGCTTCGATGTCGCTGCGTATCATGCCGACTGCCTGCTTGGCGTCGCGCAGGGTGGCATCGTCGGTAATGCGGCGGTTGCGGTGGTATTGCGGAACGAATTGTCTGTCGGCGGCGAGGCAGTTGAGAAAATGGCGCGTACCGTGTACCAACACGAGCCGTACACCCAAGCCGGCGAGCAGGTGGAAATCGGCGGCGAGCCGGTTCAGGGTGTCGCCTTCGAGCAGGCTGTCGGTGATGCCGATAACTAGTGTTTTGCCGCGCAGGTAGTGGATATAGGGCGCGGCTTCGCGAAAATCGGCGACAAAGCCCGGAGATGTGTTCATAGCAAGACCAGATAGAAAAGCTGCATGATGAGGACGGTCAGCGCGACCAGTACCGCCAGCGTCCAGTTGAAGCCTTCTTCGGATTTGGCGGGTTTGGCAGCGGCAGCCATCAGGGCTTGGAATTCTTCAGTCCGCCGTTTTTCTTCTTCTGCCCGTCGCTTTTCCTCTTCGGTGCGTCGTGCCGCCTCTTCTTTGGCTTTTTTGGCACGTTCGGCGCTGTCGAGCAGGCTGGCGATTTCGTGGCGGGAGAGTTGTTTGCGGTTGCGGATGTTGCCGCCCATGTCGTGTACGAGACGGACGTCGGTAACGGCGTTGGGCAGCGTGTCGGGATTGGCGGGGGCGGAAGACGGCGCCAGGCTGTCTTTGGCTTTGAACAGGCCTTCGCATTTATTGCAAACGACAAAGCCTTGTGCGACGTTGAGCTGGGTGTCTTTGACCCAAAGTGAGGTTTTGCAGTGTGGGCAGATACAGGCGGGCATAGGGGTTTTCCGTGTAAAGTGTGGGATGTGTTGTTTTAATGTGTGTTTGATTGGGTTGGGTCGTCTGAAAAGGGATTGTCCGTCTTCAGACGACCTTTTGTATATCCTATTTTAGGCAACGCCGTAGCGTTCGCGGTAGGCTCTGACCGGCTCGAGGAAGCCGCCGAATTCCGCATTGTTTTGCAGGAGCGTGAATAGGTCGTTCAGATTGGCAATGGCGACGACGGGCAAGCCGTATTGTTTTTCCACTTCCTGAACGGCGGACAATTCGCCCGTACCTTTTTCCATACGGTCGAGCGCGATGGCGACGGCGGCGGGCGTTGCACCTTCCGCTTCAATCAGTTTGACCGATTCGCGCACAGATGTTCCCGCAGAAATTACGTCGTCGATAATCAATACGCGGCCTTTGAGCGGCGCACCGACCAATACGCCGCCTTCGCCGTGGTCTTTCGCTTCTTTGCGGTTGTAGGCAAACGGCACGTTCACGCCTTTTTCCGCCAGCATCATCGCAGTCGCCGCCGCCAAAATAATGCCTTTATAAGCTGGGCCGAACAGCATGTCGAATTTCACGCCGCTCTCGATAATCGCCTGCGCGTAAAACTTCGCCAGTTGCAGCGTCGATGCGCCGTCGTTAAACAGTCCGGCGTTGAAAAAATAAGGCGACTGACGGCCTGCCTTGGTTGTGAATTCACCGAATTTCAATACATTCTGCGCCAGCGCAAACTTGAGGAAATCTTGACGGAAATCGGACATTTTGCTTCTTTCGAAAGATATTGATTTATAAAGGAAGAGATTATAAAGGATTCATGAGGAAAATGCAGGTCGTCTGAAAAAGTGAGTTGATTTGATGCGGTTCCTGCCAATAAATTGTTAACTTGGTTATAATTTAGTTATATTTTGTTTGTAAATTTACTTGAATTAACTATTACATATGGGTCGGCTTACCTTTTTAGTATAAATAAAATGTCTAAGTCATTGATTCAGGTGCATCGTAAGCACAATCAAGACTTGTTCCCGAATACAGAAACTTCGAGATTCAATTTAAAAAAGGATGATACGACATGAAAAAAGTACTTGCATTGATTTGTACAGCAACTTTGGCTGCCTGCGGAGGTGGGGGCGGTGGTGGAAATTCCACTCCTTCTTCACAATCTACGCCTAACGCAGGTCCAAGCAACCCATCAACGTCGCAGAAGCCTGCAACTCCCCCATCAACGACAACTCCTGCAAAACCTGAGACGGGTAAAACGCCTACTGCTCCTAAAACTCCTGCTACTCCGGCGGTTCCTACCGCTGCACAGCAAACAGTTGGCGGTAACAGCATTGCCATCGATAATAGCAATATCAAACACATCCGCGTTGACGGAGTGGATTTCGATCTGACCCAAAGCGGCGGTATTTCTTTGAATAATTGGAAAGGCAAAGTCCCTGGTTTTATTTCAGGAATTGCATCCGGCGAGCCGAAATCCGTACAGAAATTCTTGGTCAATACCGCTTCAGCAAATGCTACTGCCGGCGTGTTGGAAGTTAACGGCAAAAAACAAGCTTTCTTCAGCGGACACTTTACGCCCGCAGCCGAGCTGCCTAAAGGACAAGTTCATTACAGCACCAGCGTTGCCTCTATGCATAGCGGCGCAAATTACGATATTACCCGCACAGAGTTGACTGCCAATTTTGACAGTAAAAAATTAACAGGCACTATCTCTCGTGATGCTAAATTTGGCGACAACATTGCTGTTAATGCCCAAATTAGCGGCAACAAGTTTGAACAATCCGGTGCGACCCAAGTCAAAGGCGGTTTCTTTGGCAAAAATGCAGCGGAAGTTGCAGGCGGATTCTCTAGCGGCAATACGGTAGGCGCATTCGTCGGCTCGAAGAAATAATCTTCCGGTAAACGGTATTGCAAATAAAGGTCGTCTGAAAACAGGTTTTCTGGTTTCAGACGACCTTTTGCTTTTGTACGCTTTTTAATTTTTTGTATTTGGCTATTATCTGTGTCAAATGGTGACGGCGATATATGGCAGGTTGATACTGAAATTCTCAGCTTCTATCAGATAGATTGATCGAGAAGAGAAGAGGTAGAAAAGGATTCATGAGGAAAATCTAGGTCGTCTGAAGGGGAAGTTGTGGCAAAGTGAAAAGAAGCCAAATCTCGATTTTTCAGACGACCTTTGTATCAACGTTAATCCGACAAAATAAAAACCCCGCAGGGAAGCGGGGTTTCTGGGATGTTTCGATTAAGGCTTAGCGTAGCCGTGTACGCCGTTGTATGGAGAAGGAATCCAGCCTTCATCCACTGCCGGACGTTCGCCTTGACCTTCAATTGTTTGACCCGGAGCAACTTGTTTGGTAACAGTGCTGCGGATTTTCACATCAACGCGACGGTCAGGCTCGATACATGCGATCAAAGCAGCGCGTTTTTTGGCTTTGGATACTTTTTTGCCCAGTTTTGCTACTTCTGCTTCACAAGTAGCAGTCATTTGAGCTTGAGACTCACCAAGACCTGTAGCGGAAACTTTGCTGGAAGGAACGCCACGACCTACCAAGTAGTTGGCCACTACGTTGGCACGACGCTCAGACAGGTTTTGGTTGTACTCTTCAGAACCCATGAAGTCGGTGTGACCTTCGATACGTACGGTTTGTACGTTTTCGTTGCTCAGGCGTTGAGCCAGGCTGTTCAGGTTTTCTTGAGCTTCAGGACGCAGGGTGTCTTTGTCGAAGCCGAACAGAGTTTTCGCAGACAGGGAAACAGTTTCGTCAACGTATTCGGGAGCTTGTTGAACTGCGGCTACCGCTTCGCGGTCACCACATTCGACACGACCTTGGGTTTCTTTGTCGAAGTAGCTGTTTTTCCAGCACTCGCCGTAGTTGTTACGGACGACTTCTTGAGATTGGCTGCTTACGGTGTAGCCGTGTTTGGTGTGCGCTTCACTTGCCATTGCAGTGCCTGAAGCAACCAATGCAACGAACAATGCGCTTAATTTCAGCTGTTTGGTCATTTTATTCCCTCATCAAAATTGTTATGCGGCGGATACAGGAAGCAGCCGCAGCAAATTACCAATATACAGGCCGCAGCATAAAACAGCGGCAAATCGGATATATCAGTTTGCACTATAAAGAAGCATGGCACAGACTGTCAATACTCGATGCCTTGATAAAAACATGAAACTGCTTGCCTCCTAATGGTGAATCATGCCTAAAAATCAAGCTTGTGTCATTTATTTATCAGGAAATTCGGGTCTGTTTCTATTTGCAGTTGCGGAAACGCAACAAGAGTTTGCGTGCTGTAAAGACGGTTTTCATAGTTTATATGTATAGTTTTATTGAAAACAAAAACTTCCTTGTGCGTTTTTTGGATGTCCGACAAATCCGGCAAAATATGTTAAATTATGTGCCGCTTGTCGTATAAAACATACAAACACAATACAACCGGACTACCTATGAAATTACAGCAATTGCGGTATGCGTTGGAGGTGTACCGCCATAATTTGAATGTATCTGAGGCTGCGGATGCGCTATTTACTTCGCAACCGGGTATTTCCAAGCAAATCCGCCTTTTGGAAGAAGAACTGGGGGTGCAGATTTTTATACGCAGCGGCAAGCGTGTGGTGTCTGTTTCCCAGCCGGGTAAGGCGGTGCTGGAAATTTCGGAACGGATTTTGCGCGATGTCCAGAATATTAAGAATATCGGCAGCGAGTTTACCGATCACGACAGCGGTGCTCTAACGATTGCGACGACGCATACGCAGGCACGCTATGCGCTGCCTTTGATTGTGGCGGATTTTGTGAAGCGTTATCCGAGGGTCAATCTGACGATCAAGCAGGGGAGTCCTGCTGCTATTGCGCAAATGGTCAGCAATGGCGAGGCGGATATTGCGATTGTGACGGAGCGGATTGACGATCATCCCGAACTGAGCAAGTTGACGTGTGATGAATGGAACCATGCGGTCATCGTGCCGAAAGAGCATCCTTTGTTGGAATGTATGAATCCTTTAAGTATTGAGGATTTGGCTTCATTTCCCCTGATTACTTACGAATTTGCATTTAATCAGGGCAGCAGTATTGCGCGTGCTTTTAATAAGGCGCATTTGGATAATCCGGATGTGGTGTTGTCGGCAGCGGATACGGATGTCTTGAAGACTTATGTCCGACTGGGGCTTGGGGTCGGGTTGATGGCGAAGATGGCATTTGATCCGGAGAAGGATGCGGATTTGGAATTGGTCGATGCGGCGCATCTGTTTGAGCCTTCGCCCATTTGGATTGCAGTACGCTCGGATACTTATCTTCGCGGTTATACCTACGATTTTATCGAAATGTTCTCGCCGAAGCTGACGCGGGATGTGGTGGACCGTATTCTTTATACGCCGGTGGTCGAAGATTTCTCTATTTGAATTTGGATATGGCAAGAGGTCGTCTGAAAAGCAGAAATGTTTTTCAGACGACCTTTTTTAGTGCGGTTGATATTGGCCGGGAGCTTTGAAATTCAATGTATAGTGGCTTAACTTTAAACCAGTACGGCGTTGCCTCGCCTTGCCGTACTATCTGTACTGTCTGCGGCTTCGTCGCCTTGTCCTGATTTAAATTTAATCCACTATATTAAGTGCAGGCAAAAAACTGTGGGCAAAAAAACGCCTCCTGCCGGGAGCTGGCGGAGGCTATCCAAGGAGTTTTAAAAGTAACCCTAAAGAACTATGAAACTAGTCAGAAAGAACTATATTACTAATCTGAACGGTTTGCAAGTTCGCCGAGTGGTTTTAAATTAACTTTACGTCCGAACAAGGCTTGGATTTCGGGTTGGTGGCTGATACCGACGACAAGGGTGTCGGGTAAGGCACGTTTGAGGGTTTGCATCAGCGTCAATGCGGATTCGCCGTCGAGCTGGTTGGTGGCTTCGTCGAGGAACAGGATTTGCGGTTTGTGCAGCAGCGCGCGGGCGAGGCTGAGGCGTTGCTGTTCGCCGCCGGAAAGGATGCCGTGCCATTCGTATGGTTCGTCTAAATTATCTTTCAGACGGCCTAGTCCGACTTGCTCCAAGGTCGTCTGAATAAGTCGGTCGTCTTGGCAGGCGGGGTGGGGATAGCTGACGGTATGGCGCAGGGTGTCGGCGGGGAGGTAGGGGCGTTGGGGTAGGAAAAGAAGGCTGCCGTCGAGAGAAAAGCTGCCTTGATAATACGGCCACAAGCCTGCGAGGGCGCGCAGCAGGGTGGATTTGCCGATGCCGCTTCTGCCTTCGAGCAATACCCATTCGGGGGCGTGGGCTTCGAGGTTGATGTCGGTGAGCAAGGGGCTGCCGGTTTGGGTGTGGACGGTGAGGTTTTGCAGGACGAGGATGCCGCTTTGGCGGTGGTTGTTTAAAGTCAGGGCGGGTGCGGGCGTTGGGCGGGCGGCGCTTCTGCCTTCTTGTTCGACTTGTTCCAATGCCGTCTGAAAACCGGAGAGGCGTTCGACGACTGCCGCCCATTCGATGAGGCGGCGGTAGGAGTCGGTAAACCAGCCGAAGCTGTCTTGGACGCGGGCAAACGATGTGCGGGTCTGCATCATGTCACCGAAGGTCATGGTTTTGGCGAGGTACATGGGCAGGGTGGCGAGGATGGGGATGAAGATGCTGATGCGCACGTAGGTCGCCCAAAAGGTTTCTTGGCGGAATTCGCAGTTGGTGAGCCGCCGCCAGTTGTCGCGGATGCGGAGGTAGCGTTGTTTCAGACGGCCTGTTTCGGCTTCGCCGCCGTTGTAAAAGGCGATTTGTTCGGCGTGGTCGCGCACGCGCAGGAGGGCGGCGCGGTAGTCGGCTTCGCGGTGCTGGCGGTCGATGTTGAGGTTTTTGAGTTTGCGGCCGACGAGGTGGGCAATCAGGGTGCTGATGACGGAATAAATCAGGGCGACCCAGACGAGGTAGCCGTGTATGGTGATGTCGCGCCCGCCGATGTTGAAGGTCTGCACGCCGGAGAGCGTCCACAATACGGCGACGAACGCGCTGAATTTGGCAATATTATTGATGAAGGAGCGGAACAGTCCGATGCTTTTGTCGGCGAGAAGGTAGATGTCTTCGGCGATGCGCTGGTCGGGGTTGTCGGGTTCGCCGGTCAGGCGCAGACGGTAGTGTTTGTGGCCTTCGAGCCAGTTTTGCTGGAATTGTTCGGTCAGGTGGGTGCGCCAGCGGAAGATGAGGCGTTTTTGCAGCCAGTCGCCGCAAACGATGCAGCCGATAATCATCGCCATGTAGCCGAGGTATTCGACAATGAGCGCGGGCATGGACGCGCCGTCAAACGCGGCGAGCGCGTCGTAGAAACGTTTGTCCCACGCGGCAATCCAAACGCTGATGGTGATGGAGCAAAGGGTGAAGCCGATGAGGACGGCGAGCATCAGCCATTGGACGCGCCCGTGCGCCCCCGTCCAAAAAGGGCGGGCGAGTCGGGAGAATTTTTTGAGGATGTTCATGGATGTGTGTTGGTACAAATAACGGGAGGTCGTCTGAAAATCTACATTGGCGGGGTAACGGTATCAGACACGCTATCCGACGCTTTTGTTTCCTGATGGGTTTCAGACGACCGTTTGCAGATGTTCAAATGAAAATACCGATGCCGTCATGTCGGTATGAACGGGCATGACGGCAGGGGCAAGAGGTCGTCTGAAAGCCGGCTTGTGTTTTCAAACGACCTCACTTCATACAACGGCTACATCTTCCACTTGAAGTTCAAGGTTACATTGCGCGGTTGTCCGTAGAAATGTCCTTGGTAGGTAGCGCGGTGGGCGTAACTTTCGTAATAGCGTTTGTCGGTCAGGTTGTCGACTTTCAGGCTGAGTTTGGCGTGTTTGGAGGGTTCGTATTGTACGGCTGCATGCCAAACGGCGTAACCGCCCAAA
>CAUSKT010000088.1:0-8907 GCA_963532335.1 uncultured Neisseria sp.
CGGAACTATGCCTTATCGACGGCTGCGGCGGATAAGGTTCTTACGGTAAGCGGCAACAATCAGACCAAAAACGTTACTATCGACGTTTCGGCTGCTTTGGATCTGAAGCAAGGCGATAGTTTGATTATCTCGTGCGATATCGAACTGGTAAACGCCACATCGCCTTATGGCAAACCATACCCACGAATCGGCGCGGAATTTTCTGTGACCTACGCCGACAACTCTATCGGGTATTTTGCTGCGTGGTACGACGAAGCTGTCAGCGGTACGACCAAAACGCTGAAACAGCGTATTGTCGCCAAACACACGGTTGCCAAAGAGGTAAAGGCACTCCGAAATATCATCGTTCAGGCGCGGTATCAAACGTCTGGTTCCATCAAGGTTTCGGGTGTAAAACTGGAGCGCGGCACGGTAGCAACTGACTGGAGTCCCGCACCGGAGGACAGTAACGCCGATACGTCTGCTTTATCGGCGTTATCGGCTAAAGTTCAGCAGGCCAGTTCTGCTGTTGCAGAGATAGGAGGGAAAATACAGTCTTTGTACACGCTGAAGACTGAGGCAATAGCAGGCGGCCGTCGTGCAGTTGCAGGGGTTGCATTGGGAGCCGATGGAAAGACGGGAAGCGGCGAAATCCTCCTGATGGCAGATAAAGTTGCTTATGTCGATCCGAAAGATAAGACGGTTACGCCCGCTTTCGTTACCGTTATCGAAAACGGCAGGGCGAAGCAGGCGTTGAACGGTGATTTGTTTGCTTCAGGTTCTGTTTTGGCGAAGCATCTTGCTGCCAACCTAACCGTCGAGGCGCCGACGTTGAATGGTGCAACCGTCAATGCAGGTCTGATCAACGGTGGTACGATACGTGGCGCGAGAATCGAAGCTGTGGATTTGGAGGCCGCTAATATCATCGGAGATGTCGTGGCGGTCAGGACGTTTGAGCTGAAGCAGTCGCCATTAGGCTATCAGGAATTGATATGCCAAATCCCTGATAGCCGAAAAGCACGTCGGACGGTCATCGTACCGCCTGTTTTTGCTGTTGCAGAAAACGGTGCGGTTGTCAGCCTGCAGCTGTACATGGATGGTGTGATTCAGCGGGAGGTTACGATTCAGTCGCCTGAAAAGAGGATAGAGCGTAACGAAAAATTTTCCGTATGGGTTCCGGGTGGACCGCCGTTGTATATGAGGACTCCGCAAGATGTGCCTCTTAGTTTTTCCGTCCCATTCCATCTGCCAAAGATAGGCAGTATATCTTTCCAGAAGGGTATCGATGGTGCAGCGCATTCGTTGCATATCCTCTGCCGCATTAGCGGCAATTTTGATTATTCGCCCCTGGGCGACTTATCGGGTATCGTCTGTCTTATTGTTTAAATTTTAGCCGTCCGAAAGGGCGGCTTTTTTCTGCCTGCCTGAGGGTGGGCTTTTTTTATGGAGGTTTATTATGGATCAGGCAAAACGTACAGCCTATGTTAAAATCATTAACGCTTTATTCGACGGAGCTGTCAAGGTGCAACCCGGTCAAATTACCGAAACCGTCGTTGATATGGCGGACAAGATGTTTGACGAAATTGCGACCTGCCATGAGCGCATCAAGCCGATGGCGGTGTTGGCAGACGGTATTGCAGGAAGTATTGTCAAACTTGCGCCAAACGAAATTCCGCTTATTTTTGGGAATTCGTCGTTTGGAAGCTATCTGAAAAGTAAAACCCGTGATGAAGTGTTTAAAGTGTTGAAGCAAAGCAAGGTTAATAATGCCGTTAAAGTCCTTGAGGCATTTTACGAAAGCTGGTTAAAGTACACTGCAAAAGACCGCCGTCTGAAAGTCTGCATCGTAACCGCGCAATCCCGTTGGCGTTCGCGCTTTGAAATCGAATTGCTGGGAATTTAAACAGGAGCAGAAGTAAATGAAAGCAGTCAGGGATATAGCCTTATGGCTGGCAGTAACGGTTTGGATCAACTTTTTCCCCGACCGTTACCGCTATGATACCGTTCCACAGGGACGGCACGGATACTGGCATGCAGACCATCCGTGGTATCCCTATGCGCGCTTTCTGCTGCCTTTATTTTTAGCCTGTATCCTTTTCTACCATCATTTTCGGAAACGGAAATAGATACGGCTGCAAAACCGAAACCGTCTGAATGGTTCAGACGGTCTTTTTTTATCCAAAGGAAACCATCATGTCAAAAGACAAAAATCAAATCATCGTCGGAATCAACCGTGAAATCATCGATACCGAAACCGACAGTTCTGCCGAGTTTCACGTCATCCGACATATATCGCTGGATTATGCAACCGGCTTTAATGTGGTGTCGTTAGACAGTTACGTGCGCAAATCGACATTTGAACGTCGCGGGCGTTCGGTCGGTTCGATGCAGTTGAATATTCCGGGTGTGCCGCCGCGCGGTACGGATGTATTGGACTGGGCATACCAGGCTGTTGTGGCGGCGGTTGAAGAGGGCGCGGTCGATGCCTACGGTCAGCCTATTGCAGGCAACAGCCTGACCGGCGCGGAGTTGGTCTATGCCGATTTGCCTGAAGCAGCCATCTGATTCATAACACGGAAGGTCGTCTGAAAAACAGTTTCAGACGACCTTCGCATAAGGGAAAAGAAAATGTCTGAACCGATTATTACCCCTGCCGCCGTTTATACTTTCGGCGGTGTGGTCGGCGCAGGTCATCTGTTGGGGATGCCTGTCGATGCAGTCGTGCTGGGCGCGGTGGCTTCGGCGGCGGTAACGATGATAAGCGAGCCGAAAAGCCGCTGGATGGTAGTGGCCTATATCGTTATCGGCGGGCTTTTGGGTGGCGCTTTTGCCCCACCGCTGACGCATTTCTTAATCGGCGAAGTAGTTGGCAGCCATCCGTCGCTGGGTGAGCAGCGCATACAGTTTGCACATGCCTTTGCCCCCGTCGTTGTCGGCTTGTTGTGGCAGGTATTGTTGAGATTTGCCCGCGCCGTTTGGCCATCGTTCGAAAAGCATGCAGACGATATTGTGGAGTGGCTGCTGAACCTTCTGCCGTGGAGACCGAAAAAATGAAATTACTTTTGATTCTTTCTGCCGCCCCATCACTGATTTCGGCGTACTTGATGATTTGTCGTCTGAATGGGCGCAAATGGAGTGCATTGTCGCCGGAGGCGTGGGCGTATCTCGCCTTTTTAGGTGGAGCGATCTATACCTTTTACATAGTCTTTGCTTACGGACTGACGCCGAGCTTAGGCAAATTTATGATGGATATTGCCGCCTGTGTATATTTCGGCAGCCGTTCGGTACGGGTTGTCAAATGGCAGCATCGGCATGGTTTGAAATAGTTTGCCTGAAAAAAGTAAAACGCCGCGGAGTATATAGAGCTTTGCGGCGTTTTCGTATCAAAACTTTGTATGCAGAATTATTGAGATAGCCGCCTGTCGTTTAGGCGGCTTTTTATTTGAAAAGAACATGGAGAACCGAAATGCAAGTTACCAAAAATTTCAGTCTGCGCGAGTTGACACGCAGTGAAACCGCTCGTCGCGCAGGCGTACCGAACGAACCGTCGCCCGCCGAAATGGACAACATTTATTACACCGCACAGCAGCTTGAAAAAATCCGCGAATACGTCGGTCGCCCGATTATCGTAACAAGCTGCTTCCGCAGCGAGCGGGTAAACAAATTGGTCGGTGGCAGCCCGACATCGGCACACCGACACGGACTTGCCGCCGATTGCGACGCATCGGGCATGACCTCGCTGGCATTTGCCAAACTGTTAATCAAAATGCGTGATGAAGGCGCGCTGAAATTCGACCAGTTGATACTCGAATTTCCCGAGCGCGGGGAAGGCGCATGGGTACACATCGGTTTCCGACGCAACAGCCCGCAACGCAACCAGATACTGACCGCAACCAAGAAAAACGGCAAAACCGTGTATCTGCCCGGGCTGCATCCTTGAGGTCGTCTGAAATGGATATTTTATTGAAATACTGGAAGCCGGTAGGCGTATTGCTGCTGATAGTCCTGATTTTTACCGCATGGCATTTCGACCGTGCCGAAAAATACCGCATGGGACGGGAGGCTGCTGCTGCCGAAATTTCGAATCGTCTGAAAGACGGCTATATCGAGCAGGCAAAGCAGGCGCGTTCTGCCGAGAAGAAGGCAGCCGCCGCGTTTGCCGAACGACAAACCAAATTAGAAGAGGAAAAACAAAATGCTGAAAAAACTGTTGCCGCTATGCGTCTTGAGCTTAACCGCCTGCGCCACTACGCCGCCGCCCAAAATCGCAGCAGAAACCTGCCCGCAACCACTACCGCCGCCACCGCATCTGATGGCGCGTCAGATTCCCAAGGCTGGCTATTATTCGGACAGTGCGCTGAAAAATATGCAGGACTGGCAGAAACAGCCGACGGACATGCAGCCGATTTAAGGGAATGGCAGGCATATGGTCATGCAGTAAGCAGTCAGCGTGCCGAATAAGCAACCGCCCGAACCTGTAAGAAAAGATTACAGGTTCGGGCGGTTTCAGCATTTAATCGAATAAGACGGCGCCGATGCGCCATCAAGAGGAATTTTCAGACGCTTTGGACATTGCTTCGGCAAAATCGAGCCGGCGCGGGCGGCGGCGTATATTGGTATAAACCCGCATGCTTTCCCAGTCCCCGTGTAGCGTAACCTGCTGCATCAGCGGGATGGACAGCCCGTCTTCGGCAAGGCGCGTCGCCCCTTCGTGCCGTAAATCGTGAAACCTTAAATCTTCAATATGCAAGGCGCGGCAGGCGTTGGTAAATAGTGCGCTGATTGTTTTCGATTGATACCCGCCCAAAAGCAAATCGGGATTTCCCTGCATCTGTCTTCTGATTTTCTCGCTCTGCAAAGCCTCTATCAGCGGTATTAACTCGTCCCTGACTTCAAATTTCTTATGATTTCCCTTGCTTCCGCGCGGGTGTTTTACATCTCTTACCAGCCATTGACGCGTTTCCAAATCCAAATCCGCCCATGCCAGCCGTCCGATTTCTGCCTGCCTGCGACAGGAATATATGGCAAACCACATAATCAGGTGCATAGGCACGCGCATATCGTTTGAGCTTCTGCGGTTCCACGAAAAATAAAAGTAATCTGTCAGCTTCTGCAATTCTTCTGATGTCGGCAGTCTGTCGCGCTTTTCCGCTTTGCCGATGACCCGCGCGCGCCGTAGGCCTTCAATCGCAATATCGATTTCAGACCAAGTAACTGGATAGCCCCAAACAAAGTGGGCGTGCTTCAAAATCGAGCGCAAATATTGCAGATCTGAATTGATGGTGGATGGCTTGACCGGAAGCAGACCCAATTCATCCGATCCGCGTTGGCGGATAAAGGCATAAGATGTGAAATCCTCGCGACGCAACCGGTCGATGCGCTTGTCGGCAATCTCAAAATTCATCACAAAATTCAGTGTCCTGAACTTCGAATCACTATACTCTGTTCGCACCTCGTCCGCATACCGCTTGGCGGCTTCCCGAAGGGTGGGGCATAATGTTTGCCGTTTCTCGCGGAAAAGCAGTTCAGGGTGCATTTCAAGCTCTGCCTCTCTTAATTTCAGCCATTCGACTGCCATAGCCTTTTTAGAAAAGGTACGACTTTCCGAGAAATCAGGGTAGCCCGCCTTTTTAATCCGTATCTGCGCCCGATATACGATAGCACCTGACGGATTGGTTCGTTTTGTTATCGTTCCCATTATTTGCACCATATACAAATTAAATAAAAATGGTGCATATATGGTACATTGAAAATGCTAAAACGTGCAGAAATAGGGCGGAATAATACAAAATAAACACTTTTAAAAATTAAATAAAATCCAATGAAAACAATCAAATGACTGAATTTAAAGAAAAATGCAGAATCGTGCTTGCTCCGATGCAGGGGCTGGTGGACGATGTGATGCGCGATTTGCTGACCCGTATCGGCGGCTACGACGAATGCGTCAGCGAGTTCGTCCGCATTACCCACACCATCCATTCCCGTTCCACCTGGCTCAAATACGCCCCCGAAATCGCCAACGGCAACAAGACCCCCGCCGGCACGCCCTGTACCGTCCAGCTCTTAGGCAGCGATGCCGACAATATGGCGGTCAACGCCTTAGAAGCCGTCCGCTTCGGCGCGGACAAAATCGACCTCAATTTCGGCTGTCCCGCCCCCACGGTCAACAAACACAAAGGCGGCGCGGTCCTGCTCAAAGAGCCCGACCTCATCCACCATATCGTCAAAACCCTGCGCCAACGCCTGCCCGAACACATCCCGCTCACCGGCAAAATGCGGCTCGGTTACGAAGACAAAAGCCTCGCGCTCGAATGTGCCGCCGCCATTGCCGAAGGCGGAGCCTGCGCCCTGACTGTACACGCGCGCACCAAAGTCGAAGGCTACGAACCGCCCGCGCATTGGGAATGGATACGCAAAATCCGCGAACACGTCGCCATCCCCGTAACCGCCAACGGCGACGTGTTCAGCCTCAAAAACTATATCGGCATTAAAGAGATGACGGGCTGCAACAGCGTCATGCTCGGCCGCGGCGCCGTCATCCGCCCCGATTTGGCGCGCCAAATCAAACAATACGAAAACGGCGAAGCCGTCCGCGATACCGATTTCGTCGAAGTTTCGGTGTGGATAAACCAATTTTTCCATTTGTGTCTCGCCAAAGAAGCGAACAACAAATACCCCGTCGCCCGCTTGAAACAATGGCTGGGCATGATGAAGAAAGAATTTGGAGAAGCGCAGGAATTGTTTGACGCGGTAAGGGCGGTCAAAGACGCTGAGGAAGTCGCGCGGATTTTGGCGGCGTTTGAAGACAAGATGAATGCCTGATAATGATGAGGTCGTCTGAAACCAGATTTCAGACGACCTTTTTGTATGAAACATCAGAATTTGTCATGAGACCAGCGCGTGTTTTGCAAAATACCAGCATCGACGTCCTGAATATTGCGATGGCCGGTAAACGCCATGGATATGTCCATTTCCTTATACAGGATTTCCAGCGCGCGGGTAACGCCTTCTTCGCCGTATGCACCCAAGCCGTAGAGGAACGCGCGGCCTATCATCGTGCCTTTTGCGCCCAAAGCCCATGCTTTGAGGACGTCCTGACCGCTGCGGATGCCGCTGTCCATCCAGACTTCGATGTCGCTGCCGACTGCGCTGACGATGTCGGGCAAGGCTTTGATGGAGGATATGGTGTCGTCGAGCTGGCGGCCGCCGTGGTTGGAAACGACCAATGCGTCCGCGCCGCTTTTTGCTGCTTTTTCCGCATCTTCGGGTTCCATAATACCTTTGATAATCAGCTTGCCGCCCCACAAATCTTTAATGCGGGCAACGTCGTCCCAGCTCAGGCGCGGGTCGAATTGTTCGGAAGTCCACGAAGACAGCGAAGACAAATCGCCGACGTTTTTGGCATGTCCGACGATATTGCGGAACGTGCGGCGTTCCGTGTTCAGCATTTTCATGCACCATTCGGGTTTGGTCGCCAGATTGATTAAATTGGCGATGGTCGGTTTCGGCGGTGCGGACAGGCCGTTTTTGATGTCTTTGTGGCGTTGCCCCAAAACCTGCAAATCGGCGGTCAATACCAACGCCGAACATTTGGCATCCTTCGCGCGCTTAATCAGGTTTTCCATAAACTCGCGGTCGCGCATCACATAGAGCTGAAACCAAAACGGCGCGCTGGTGTTTTCGGCAACGTCTTCAATCGAGCAGATGGACATGGTGGAAAGCGTAAACGGAATGCCAAACTTCTCCGCCGCCCGCGCCGCCAAGATTTCGCCGTCGGCGTGTGCCATGCCGGTAAATCCCGTCGGCGCAATCGCCACCGGCATTTTCACATCCTGACCGATCATTTTGGTCTCTAAACTACGACCTTCCATATTGACCAATACCTTTTGTCGGAAGCGGATGTCTTTGAAATCCGAAGTGTTTTCGCGGTAGGTAGTTTCCGTCCAAGAACCTGAATCGATGTAATCGTAAAACATGCGCGGCATCTTGCGCTTGGCGACAAGGCGCAGGTCTTCGATACAGGTCATTTTGCTCAAATCGCGTTTCATTGTTGATTGCCTCTGTTAAGGGGTTGCTTATGGGTTGGGTCGTCTGAAACGGGTAGGGCGTTTTCAGACGACCTTTTACAATACCATAATGATTTAGTATGAATTAGATAATCTATATCAATCGCAATTATAAAGCAAATGGTTTTAACCCCGCCAAAAGCGGGGTAATAGCACTTTTCAGACGACCTCGGATTCAAGTTTCAGATAAAAAAAGAGAAATCTTTAGGGAGATAAAAATCAATTCGCACAGTCATTTAAACAAACAATCGGGAGATGCCCGAATATACTTGACTGAATCACTCAGATATTAGACAATCGCACCACTATAAAAAAGCCGACACAGGCACCTACCATGAGACTGACCACAAAAGGGCGTTTTGCCGTTACCGCCATGATCGATTTGGCGATGAACGCGCAAACCGGCGCTGTCAAACTCAGCGCCATCAGCGAACGCCAAAGCATTTCGCTTTCCTATCTCGAACAACTATTCAGCAAACTGCGGCGCGCCGGGCTGGTTGAAAGCCTGCGCGGCCCGGGCGGCGGTTACATCCTCGCCGCCCCTCCCGCACAAATCAATATCGCCCAAATCATTTCCGCCGCTGAAGACAAGCTGGACGCCACCCAATGCAGCAGCAAAGCCAACTGCCACCACGGCGCGCCCTGCCTGACGCACGACCTTTGGGAAAACCTGAACAAAACCATCAACGATTACCTCAGCAGCGTTACCCTGCAAAGCATCATCGAACAGAAAAACAGCGATGACGGCAGCCACGTCATCCAATTTACACATATCCATTAAGTACATTACAGAAAAAGAAAGAGCAAACCATGACCGTCAAAACCCCCGTTTATCTCGACTACGCCGCCACCACCCCCGTTG
>CAUSKT010000089.1:0-8893 GCA_963532335.1 uncultured Neisseria sp.
CCGCCACCGCGCTCATGACCCTCGCCGTATCGCAAGGCTGGGGTGCGGAAGATGTTCACAAAGAATTGGTAAGACTAAAATTAGTGTGAAATCGATGAACCTTACCGACACCCATTGCCACCTCGCCGATCCCGCCTTGCGCGAAAACCTGACGCACATCCTGACCGCCGCGCGGGAGGTAGGGGTAGGGCGGTTTATCGTTCCCGCGACCCGGCCGCAGGATTGGCAGGACGTGGCGGATTTGGCGCAAAGGTCGTCTGAAAACCCGCTTTGGGGCAACATCCATATTGCGCTCGGCATCCATCCTTGGTTTTCAGACGACGTTTCCGAACCGGATTTCCAGCGTTTGGAACAAGCATTGCAAGCGTGTCCGACGGCATGGGTCGGCGAAATCGGCTTGGATTTTTACGACAAAACCCAAACGCAACGACAGCGCGAACGGCAAATCCAAGTCTTCAGCTGCCAGCTTGCCATCGCGCAAACCCTGCGCCGGCGCGTGATTATCCATAATCTTAAAGCCACCACCGACATCGCCGCCGCCGTCAAACAGACAGGTTTTACCCAAGGCGGGATTGTCCACGCCTTCTCCGGCAGCGCGGAAGAAGCGCGCGTGTTGACGAAACTGGGTTTCAAAATCGGCATCGGTTCGCTGTTGCTCAACCCGAACGCACGGAAAATACGCGAAACCCTCAAAACCTTAAATGACACCGATTTCGTCTTGGAAACGGACAGCCCGTTTATGCTGAAAAACGAAATCAACACGCCTGCCAACATCCGCCAAATCGCTGCCATCGCCGCTGAAATTCGCGGCGTTACCGTTGAAGAGATAGCCGAAGCGACCGAGCGGAATGTGGAAATGTTGCTGGCAGCAGAAAAGGTCGTCTGAAAACGTTCCGTCTTATCGGAACTATAGTGGATTAAATTTAAATCAGGACAAGGCGACGAAGCCGCAGACAGTACAGATAGTACGGCAAGGCGAGGCAACGCCGTACTGGTTTAAATTTAATCCACTATATGTTTTCAGACGACCTTTGGTTGTATGAGAAGCCATAGTGGTTTTGCACGCTGCTGTGGCTTTTTAAAGTTAATCCACTATATTTTTCAACAAAACAGCCGCCGCAGGGCTAATCCAGCCATCTGAACGCGCGGCGTAGTTCGTTCGTGCCGCCGGTTTCGTAGCAGCGGCCGTGCGCCAGTATGATTTTTTCCGGCTGCCAGTCCAGCATCTGTTTCAGACAGGTGCGGGCGGCGGTTTTGTCTTTGAAAGTGGCGCGCCAGTCGGCAGGGGCTTTGCCGTCGGGGTCGGCGATACCCGTCAGTTTCATCACGCCCGCCCAAAAGCGGCTGGGAAATTTGGCGGTTTCGAAGTTTTCAATCAAATCGGCCAGTATCAGGGTTCGGCTCGCGCGGTGGAAAAACACGGTTTCCTCCATCGCTGCGCTGCCCGCAAACGGCATTTGCGTCAAATCGTCCGCCCATTGCGGCGGCGCGGCGGCACCGAGGTCGGCATCGAAACAAACGGCAATATGCTGTGACGCCGCCCGCTCGCGCACGTCGGAACTTGCCCACGCAAGCGCCTGCGGGTAATGCCGTTTCCACGCGGCGATGTGGGCGTAGTGGATTTTGTTGGGCGAAACCAGATGGCGGACTTCGCCGAGCGCATCAATTTGCCGCAGCAGTTCGGGCACGGGTTCAACCGGCGAATGACACCACAGCCCGCCGTCGTTCAGGCGCACGACGGTCATGCGGGTGCTGAACGGTACTTTGACGCCCAGCGGAAAATTCATGTGTATGACTTTTCCGTCGGCAATCCAGATGCCGTCTGAAAAAGGTTTCAGGGTATGGAGCGGGTGGTAGAGATGGATTTTGTCGGTCATGATGCACCCTCGCTGTTATAGTGGATTAACTTTAAATCAGGACAAGGCGACGAAGCCGCAGACAGTACAGATAGTACGGCAAGGCGAGGCAACGCCGTACTGGTTTAAAGTTAATCCACTATATTTTTGGCTGATTATTCGACTGCCCTCTTACCGCAGACGTTCCCACTCCGGACGGAACACTTTTTTTCAGACGGCCTTTTTACTTTCCAAATATTCCGTCAGCCCGCGCTCGCGCAACACGCAGCTTGGGCATTCGTGGCAGCCGCCAACGATGCCGTTGTAGCAGGTGTGGGTCTGCTCGCGGATGTAGTCCAGCGCGCCCATTTCGTCCGCCAGCGCCCAAGTTTGCGCTTTGGTCAGGTACATCAGCGGGGTGTGGATTTGGAAGGCGTAGTCCATCGCCAGATTGAGGGTGACGTTCATGGATTTGACGAACACGTCGCGGCAGTCGGGATAGCCGGAGAAGTCGGTTTCGCACACGCCCGCGATGATATGCCTGATGCCTTGTCCTTTGGCGTAGATGGCGGCGTAGAGCAGGAACAGGGCGTTGCGTCCGTCCACGAAGGTATTGGGCAGGCCGTCTGAAGCGGTTTCGATGGCGGCGGTGTCGTCCATCAGGGCGTTGTGCGTAATCTGCTGCATCAGGCTCAAGTCGAGTACGGTTTGTTTGACGCCCAAATCCTGCGCGATCCAGCGGGCGCGTTCCAGCTCGACGGCGTGGCGTTGCCCGTATTGGAAGGTGATGGCTTGGACGTTTTCGCGCCCGTAGGTTTGAATCGCCTGAATCAGGCAGGTGGTGGAATCCTGACCGCCGGAGAAGATGACCAAGGCTTGTTGGTTTTGCATGGTGAATCCTAGTTTTGGTAACGCGGGAGGTTTGCGAACCGCGTGGTGGGAAAGTTGACGGATTATAACGGATTTCGTCTATAATCGCGGCACTTCGTTTTTTCATACGGCATAATCATGAGCATCTACGCCCTTAAACCCAAATTCCAAAACCTGCTGCGCCCGCTGGTGCGCCGGCTTTATCAGAAGGGGGTAACCGCCAATCAGGTTACGCTGGCGGCTTGCGCGGTGTCGGTCGCGGTCGGACTGCTGCTGTCGCTCGGCGCGCAGGTTCCTGCCTTGTTTTGGCTGTTGCCCGTGTGGCTGTTTGTCCGCATGGCGTTGAACGCGGTGGACGGGATGCTGGCGCGCGAGTTCGGTCAGCAGTCGGCATTGGGCGGCTATCTGAACGAAATCACCGATGTTGCCGCCGATGCCGCGCTGTATCTGCCTTTCGCCTTTATCGCCCCGTTTGACGGCGCGCAAATCGGCCTGTTTGTCTGGCTGGCGGCAATGACCGAATTTTGCGGCGTGTTGGGGCAGGTACACGGCAACGGGCGGCGTTATGACGGGCCCTTCGGCAAGAGTGACCGCGCGTTCTTTATCGGCGTACTGGCGGTGTGGTACGCGGTGGCTGGCAGCTTCCATGCGGTTTTCTACGTCGTCATGTGGCTGGCTTGCGCGGCATTGGCTTACACCTGCTATAAGCGCGTCGTCAACGGCTTAAAGGTCGTCTGAAACGCATTTCCCATCTTTTACTCACTTAATAAAACGAAAATATCATGCAAAAAACTTCGCACACCATTCCTTTACTGCTCGCGGTTTTCATTGCCGCACTCATCGTCTGGTCGGGCATCGATCCGTCCGACCGCGCCGTTTGGTACGCCGAAATCATCCCTGTTTCCATTGTATTTGTCGCGCTTGTCGCCACTTACCGCCTGTTCCGCTTTAGCAATCTGGCTTATGTATTCATGAGCTTCTGGCTGATTATGCACACCATCGGCGCGCACTACACCTTCGCCGATGTGCCCTTCGACTGGGCAAACCGCCTGCTTGCGCCGTTTTTAGGCGAAGGGCGCAACCACTTTGACCGCGTCGGACACTACATCATCGGTTTCTACGCCTACCCGATGGCGGAATGGCTGTTGCGCCGCCAACTTTGCCGCCCCGCGCTTGCCTTGTTTTTCTCCTTGTTCTTCATCATGAGTGTGGCGGCGGCTTACGAAATCATCGAATGGCAGTATGCGGTGATCGACGGCGGCGAAGCGGGGTTGGAAGTGCTCGGTTCGCAAGGCGATATTTGGGACGCACAAAAAGACATGCTCGCCGACACGCTGGGCGCGCTGACTTCGCTGGTGGTGTTTATGTTTACACGGCCGGACAAACGGTTGAACGCAAGCCGATAGCTTTCGGGCAATAGCGAAAAGGTCGTCTGAAACCATGAGATTCGGTTTCAGACGACCTTTCTTTTGTCGCTGCTTCCCAGTCCGCAGCTTTCGATTTGTCCTTTCGCGGAAGGATATAAATCAAAACGAGGCAATGCTGTATCGGTTTGGATGGAGCAGTCATTCGCCAAAAAAAGGTCGTCTGAAACCTTAACCCTCAGTTTCAGACGACCTTTAATCAGCTTTAAAACTACTGTTTACCAAGCTGGCTGTAATCCACCAACATATACTTGGCAGTAATTTTCTGCGAAGCGTTGCCTTCGTCGCCCATCAGAATCATCTGCGGTTTGCCGTTGACCGTAATCGAATCGACGGCTTCGACGTTGGTGATGTGTTGCAGGTTAGGCAGCGAGATTTTTTGCGGTTCGTCGGTCGGGTTGCCGCTCCAAGTCCACAGTTGCGAGAATTTCTGCCCGTTTTCATCCTTCACTTCGTTGGCGATGACGTAGTTTTTCAACACGGGGTCGTAGTTGATGGAACGGATACCGCCGCCGTCGATGTCGAGGATGGCGACTTCGTCAAACTCAGGCTTGGCGTTGCGCTCGAACACGTCTTTCGGGTTGCTGATGAATGCCACCAGCGCCATATTGTTGAACTCAGGATCGCGGAAGCCCAAGACGAGGCGTTTCTTAACAGGGTCGAACGCCATGCCTTCGATATTGATTTCTTCAAAGGAAACTTCGGCTTTGGTGCGTTCGCGGATGAGGTCGTGCAGCTTGTGGTCGGTTTCCAAAACCTGCGTCAGATTGTCGTAGCTGGTCAGTCCCAACACATTGCCGTCTTGGATTTTAAAGCGCATCAGGTGTTCGCGGTCGGGCGAACGGTTGCCTTTGCGGGTGCGCGAGTGCGAAGTGAGCGCGTAGATAAAGCCTTCATCGTCGCGCGCCAATGCTTCCAAGTCGCTCAGGCGGCGTTTGAAGCCGGTAATCACGCGCGTATCCAAGGCCTCGTCTTCGATAAATCTGCCTGACGGATCGATGCTGACGATGCTGAATGCGTGGTTCGGTTCGTCTTCTGCAATCAACAGTTTGCCGTCGGGAAGCTGTTGCACGGCAGATGGCTCGTACACGCCGTTGAACATATTAATACCCAAAGAGCGCAGCTCTGCCGCATTGTTGGCGGGTTGGGTCAGCAGCGAAGGCAGTGTCTTCACGCCGATAAACGCCGCCAGCGAAGCCAAAAGCCCCCAACGGAATACGGCATAAGACAAGTTGATGTATTTGAACTGTTTGTCCGCCAGCAGGCCCAGCCAGTAAAGATGATCGCTCATCTTTTGATAGACTTGTTTGCGGTCGCCCATAATCTCCTGCATCATTTCCCAATATTGGTCTTTTTGCACCTTTACACGGTCTTCGTAAATCAGAATATTGGGCTGGCTGCCGCTGAAAAAGCGCGTTTGGGTGCTGCTGAGGCGGGTTCTCAAATCACGCAGTTTGGCGCGTCCGCGGAAGAAATCCTTAACCCAAGCGCGCGCCGCCTGCATTTTGCCGATACGTTCAGGCGAAGCGGACAGCAGCGCGAACACGATGGATGCGGCGGCGGTAATCATAAACGTACTCGCCGGAATCAGAAATTCGGGTGACGATGAAAAAATAAATGCGCCCGAAATCATCAGCGCAGACACGATAAAACCGTTGAGCGAAATCATAATGTTCGCCTTGGTCGCCGCCAGCGCGAGCAGCTCCATCTCCGAACGCACAGCGTTGCGGAACATGGTTTCCACGCCTTTGTTCGTACCCAAAAGATCGGAAGGCGGCGCATCGGCGGCTTGTTTTTTCTTCTTCGCCTTGTCTTTTTTGTCTTTCTTTTTCTTTTTGGGCTTTTCAGACGACGTCCCAATGCCTTCAAGGATGATGTTATCCGTCACTGCCTCTTCGGCATTGCTGTCTTGTTGATGGTCTGCCGTTTCAGATTCCGCAGCTTCTTCAACTTTTAAAGTTTCTTCAGCTTTCACGGCTTCTTCAATGTTTACAGTTTCTTCAGTTTTTAAGGTTTCTTCTCTTTTATCAAACACTTCTTCTGAGTCTTCCCAAACTTCGGAAACAGGCTGCGGCGCATCGGGATCGGGTCGTTCGAAAGGTCTCTCCCAGTCAGAAACCGTATTTTGCGGCTCTTGCCCTTTTTTATTTTTATCGTGGAAATCCATGTTTATCCTCCGTTTGAGTGAATCAATTTAAATGGAAAGGAAAAAGCGTTTTTTAGTTCCTCTGATTCGGGGAATTTACACAACGTCATACATTATCGATAAAAACATTACACTTCTTGGGATAATCATGTTTGTAATGATTAAGTCGGCAATCCAAGTTCCCCTTCAATAAAAACTGCCGCAAAACGGGCAGTTTGCGGCAGCTGTAACGCATCGTTTATCAGTAGTCGATACGCTCTTTGATGATTCTCAAGTCGGGGTAAGACAATTTGATGTCGTATTCGCGTCCGCCTTTGTAGGCTTCTACGTCCAATACAGGTCTGCCGCGATAGTCGTCGGCGTCGATGTCGTGAACGCGATAGCCGCGTTGCTCAAGCATTCTGATGGCTTTGGTACGGTTTTGTTCAAAATTTTTGTCGCTGTAAATTTGGTGTTCGATGTAATCGTTGGCACCTGCGACAGCAGCGGACAAAGCGACGATGGCGGTCAATAATAATTTTTTCATGTTCGACTTCCTTTCGAAATGTGTCATTGGGGTTTTGATGGGTGTATTTAAACACGGCAAAATTAGCAGTCATTTAGCACTTCGTTAAACGTAGTAAAGGTCGTCTGAAACGGTTCAGACGACCTTTTGTTGCTTCTTTCCGTCATTTCCTTTATCCGTTTATCAGATAACGATTGCATAAATTCAGCGTGTCATGATACCGTTCAAAAATATGACTATCAGGAGTTTTTCATGTCCGAGCAACAAAAATACTTTTCTACCCAAGACGGCACTTCGCTTTTCTACCGCTACCGACCCGCTGCCGACGGTTCGGCCGATAAAGCCATCGTGCTGTTCCACCGCGGCCACGAGCATTCCGGCCGGATGATGTTTGTTGCCGACGAACTCGGTTTTGATGATTTTGCCTATTTCGCATGGGACGCGCGCGGTCATGGCCACAGCCCCGGCGAACGCGGCGACAGCCCCAGTATCGGTACTTCCGTTGCCGATGTGGACGACTTTATCCGCCACATCCAAAACGAATACGGCATCAAGCCTGAAAACATCTGCGTGATCGCGCAAAGCGTCGGCGCGGTATTGGTGTCCACTTGGCTGCACGACTACGCGCCGAAAATCCGCTGTGCCGTATTGGCATCGCCCGCATTCAAAGTCAAACTCTACGTCCCTTTTGCCCGCACCGGCCTGAAAATCATGCAGAAATGGCGCGGCAATTTCTTTGTCAACAGCTACGTCAAAGCCCACTACCTGACCCACAACCAAGAGCGCCAAACCAGCTACGACAACGATCCGCTTATCGCCCGCGCCATTTCCGTGCGCATCCTGCTCGGTTTGTACGAAGCCGCCGAACGCGTCGTCGCCGACGCGCAGGCCATTACCACGCCCTTGCAGCTTTTGATTTCAGGCAGCGACTGGGTTGTTCACCACAAACCGCAACACGATTTCTACAACCGTTTGGGCAGCCGCATCAAAGAACGCCATATCCTGCCCGGTTTCTATCACGACACATTGGGCGAACAAAACCGCGAAATCGCCTTTGTCGAAATGCGCCGCTTTATCCGCGAACGTTTCAATCAGCCTTTATATCAAGTCGATTTGACCCAAGCCCACCTGCACAGCGAAAGCCGTCGCGAAGCCGACAAACTGGCAACACCTTTGTCTATTTGTTCGCCGCGCGGCGCATTTTGGGCGGTTTACCGAGCTGCCCTCGACCTTGGCGCGCGTTGGAGCGAAGGTTTGAAAATCGGCAAGGAAACCGGCTATGACTCCGGCAGTACGCTCGATTATGTGTACCGCAACCAGCCGCAGGGCAGCAATGCCTTTGGTGTGGCGGTGGACAAACACTATCTCAACGCCATCGGCTGGCGCGGCATCCGCCAACGCAAAACCAATATCGGCAAAGCGATTCAGACGGCCTCTGCCAAGCTGCGCGAAGCGGGCAAACCCGTACATGTTCTCGATATTGCCTCGGGGCACGGCCGCTATGTGCTCGACGCACTGACTGCCGACACGCTGCCCGATTCCGTGCGCCTGCGCGATTACAGCCCGATTAACGTTGAAGCCGGCCGCAAGCTGATTGCCGAACGCGGTCTGCAAGACACGGTTACCTTCGACGAAGTCAATGCCTACGACCGCGCCAATTATCAGGATTTGCAGCCGCGCCCCACGCTGGGCATCGTTTCCGGCCTGCATGAATTGTTTGCCGACAACGATTTGATTTTGAATTCGCTCTACGGCTTCGGCGATGCGATTGAAGCAGGCGGCTACCTGATTTACACTGGCCAACCGTGGCATCCGCAGCTCGAAATGATTGCGCGCGCGCTGACCAGCCACAAAGCAGGCAGCCCGAACTGGGTGATGCGCCGCCGCAGCCAGCAGGAAATGGATCAACTTGTAGAAAAAGCCGGTTTTGAAAAAATCCATCAGTGGATAGACGAAGACGGCATCTTTACCGTGAGTCTGGCTGTGAAGAAATAAAAAGAGAAGTCGATGAGTTACCGCCGTTTCTCGCGTGGCGAAACATTTTTAGGTTGATATAGTCGATTAAATTTAAATCAGGACAAGGCGACGAAGCCGCAGACAGTACAGATAGTAC
>CAUSKT010000090.1:0-8551 GCA_963532335.1 uncultured Neisseria sp.
AAGTGAATCGGTTCCGTACTATCTGTACTATCTGCGGCTTCGTCGCCTTGTCCTGGTTTAAATTTAATCCACTATATTTGTGTGATGGTTTTGTCCGTATTTTTGTTTTGAGGTCGTCTGAAAACTTGAAATACAGGTTTTCATACGACCTTTCGTTTGGGTCTTACAGCAATCCTTCTATCGGCAGGATGGAGAGGATTTTGGAGGTAACGCGTTTCCAGAATTTGGCTTCCGGCTCGGCGGAGTAGGTTTTTTGGGTGGCGGGATCGTACCAGTGCAGTTTGTTGTATTTGTCGAGGGTGACCTGATAGGCGTATTTCGGGGTGGTATTGACGAGGGTGCGCTGCATTTCTCCTGCGATTTTGGGGCTTTCGAGGACGACGCCCATTTCGGTGTTGAGTCTGGCGGAGCGCGGGTCGAGATTGAATGAGCCGATGAAGACGCGTTTTTCGTCCACGATGAAGGTTTTGGCGTGCAGGCTGGTGGCGGAGCTGCCGGTCAGGCCGCGGTCTTTGGTAGTGGGGACGGCGTGGTTGGGTTGCAGCTCGTAGAGGTTGACACCGGCTTTGAGCAGGGGCTTGCGGTATTTGACGTAGCCTGAATGGACGGCGGCGACATCGGTCGCTTGGAGCGAGTTGGTCAGGACGGTTACGTCCACGCCGTTTTGGACGAGTTGGTCGAGTGCGCGCACGCCTGATTTGGTGGGAACGAAATAGGGCGAAACGAGATAGACGCTTTTTTCGGGCGTTTTCAGGGCGTTTTGCATGCGGTCGAAAATGGGCGGTTTGTGGCGGTCGCGGTCCAGCCCTTTGGCGGGATCGTCGCTGATCAGGCGGGTGTGGACGCTTTGCCAGTCTATGCTGTTGCTCTGCATTTTTTTGTAGAGTTCGGAATTTTCGATGCTGCTGCGGTAGCGGCTGAGGGTTTCGTTTTTGTCTTTGTCGTTGTAACCCAGCTCTTGGAAGCCTTTTTCGATATCGCCTTTTTTGATGATGCTGGCGACGGTGTAGGAGGAATGGCTTGCCCAATAGCGGTCGAAGTCTTGGGAAACTTCGGTCACGACGCGGCCGGTGGCGAGGATGTCGAGGTCGGCAAAGATGGTGTCTTCGCCGACTTTAAAATATTCGTCGCCGATATTGCGCCCGCCGAGGATGGTGGCGCGGTTGTCGGCGGTGAAGGATTTGTTGTGCATCCGGCGGTTGAGGCGCGGGAAGTCGGTCAAATAACCCAGCGCGCGCCATTTGCGGCGGACGAAGGGGTTGAACAGGCGGATTTCGATATTGGGATGGCTGTCGAGGGCGAGCAGGACGTTGTCTAGCCCGTTGGTGTTGTTGTCGTCCAGCAGCAGGCGCACGCGCACGCCGCGTTCGGCGGCACGGTGGATCAGGTTGAACATGAGCTTGCCGGAGATGTCGTTGTGCCAGATGTAGTATTGGAGGTCCAGGGTGTGGTCGGCGGCTTCAATCAGGGCGGCGCGGGCGACGAAGGCTTCGTGCGCGTCGTTGAGCAGATAGACATTGGAAATATCGCCGCCGGTTTTGGCAGTGGCGGTGTTGAGCAGGGCATCCATGCGCGGGGCGGAACGGATGTCGAGGTAGTGGCTTTCAGGGCGATCGTCCAGTGAGGGCAGGCCGGCGCAACCTGTCAGAAAAACCGGAAGCATAAGGATGAGATGGATTTTTTTCATTCTTGAGGGCGTTTCAGACGACCTTTTTCGCTGAAACGGTATTTTTATTTAGAAGGGTCGTCTGAAAAGAAGTTCGATGTTTATACGGTTCGCATTTTAACCTATTTTTTTGAAGTCGTTAGGTTGCGTCCGTCGGAAATGTGCAGGCGGCTGAATATGGTGCTGGAGACGAGTGTAATCAAACCGATGGAAAGCAGGGTAAGGCGGAATGAGAGGTGGAGGTTGCCTGCGGTGAAGCTGCTTTGCGACCAGTTTTGCAGGATAAGCGCGCCGAGCGCAATGCCGAGGCTGATGGCGAGTTGTTGGTTGACCGCCATCAGGCTGTTGCCGCTGCCGGTTTGGTGCGCGCGCAGGTCGGCGATGGTCAGGGTGTTCATTGCGGAAAACTGGATGGAGTTGCAGGTGCCGATGAGGAGCAGCAGGACAATCCAGACGCTTAAGGATATGTCGGCGTCGGGTAGGGCAAGCAGCATAATCAATATGGCGAGGAGGCGCGTGTTCCAAATCAACACGCTGCGGTAGCCGAAGCGCGACATCAGGGGCTTGATGAGCGGTTTGACAACAAGCGAGGCGAAAGCGACGGGCGCGACCAACCAGCCGGATACGCTGGCGGCAAAGCCGAACGCGACTTGAAACAATAGCGGCAGCAAAAAAGGGATGGAACTGATACCGAGCCGGCTGAACAGATTGCCTGTCAGACCCAGCCGGAAGGTGCGGACTTGGAACAAATCCGCCGCATAAATCGGGTTGGCGGCGGTTTTCATGTGGCGATAGTAGAGCAGGGCGAATGCCGTGCCGCCGAGTGCGAGTAAGAGCGAAAACCAAACCGCGCCAGAGTGGGACACCATTTCCACAGCCAACATCAAGAGACACGCCGCCGAAGCGAAAGTCAGGTAGCCACTCAAGTCCAGCGCGGTATTTTCGCCTTTGACATCGGGCATAATCCGCCAGCCCAGCAAAACGCCGAGCAGCCCTATGGGCAGGTTCATCAGGAAAATCCAATGCCAAGATGCGTATTCGACCAAATAGCCGCCGACCAAAGGACCGAATATCGGGCCGATCAGCGCGGGCATCACGGCATAGTTGATGGCATTGAGCAGTTGGGATTTGTCGTACACGCGCAAAATCGTCAGGCGCGGTACGGGTACCAACATCGACCCGCCTATGCCCTGAATCACCCGCGCCATCACCAGCATGGGCAGATTGGCTGCCGCCGCACACAATGCCGATCCGAGCATAAAAATGCCGATTGAACCGAAAAATACGTTTTTAGTGCCGAATCTGTCCACCAAATAGCCGCTTAAAGGAATCAGCAGGGCAACGGTCAGCGTATAGGAAATCGCCGCCAGCTGCATATTGAGCGGCGATACATTGAAATCTTTGGCGATTTCAGGTAGGGCGGTATTCAGAATCGTCGCGTCCAGCATTTGCATGAAAATCGCAATCGCCAATAGCAGGGGCAGCCATCGGGACGGGCGGACGGGCGGCGTTTCCGAAACGTTTGATTCGGTTTTGTTCATAGGGATGAATTGTAACTGATTTGGCAGGAGGTCGTCTGAAAGGCAGCTTGGTGTTTTTCAGGCTTTGGGATGAGAACCGGATGGCTGCTGGATAAATGGATTTTTTAGAGATTTGTTGACTTGAAGATGAAGAAACGAGCGGGTTGCGCCTATAGGGAAAGGCGGTGGGCAGGTTGTGTGTGGAACATTTATTTTGTCGAAAAGGTCGTCTGAAAACGGGCAATGCCGAGTTTCAGACGACCTTTGCGTTTTTAAGCTGCTTCAATCATCAGGCGATTTCGAGCCACATTACTTGGTAGGGGCGCAGCACCAAATCCTGATTCAGTGCCACGGTTTCGCCGCTGATGAGGTCTTTGGCGCGGGCGGGCATGGCTTGCAGGGTGTGCGTGCTGATGGTCTGCGGGTGTTCGCTGAAGTTGCCGAACGCCAACAGCGCATTGTTTCGGATGTAGCCGATGATGTGTTTGTTGTTGGTGTTGAAGGTAACCAGACGGCCGCCGTTCAAACGCGGGTTGTTTTGGCGGATGTCTATCATGTGGCGCAGGCCTTGATAGATTTGCCCTGCCGCGGTTGACGGGTCGTGGCGCTGTTCGTATAACTCGGCGTTGTAACGCGGACGGTGCGCCCAGCGGCTGTCATCGCTCTTGTTGCGGTCGTTCGACCAATCGTCGTCGTTGAGCGTGCCGACTTCGTCGCCGAGATAAATCAGGGGTAGGCCGCCGGTACTCAGGGCGATGCTGTACAAAAGTTTGATGCGGTCAACAGCGTGTGGGTCATGTTGCGCCAAACCTGCCAGGGCGGCGGCAGTACCGCTGACGCGGCAGTCGCCGGTATTGGGGTTGTATTGGAAGGGGACGCCGCGCGCGAAGCTGCCGTCGAAATGGTTGACGAAGAAGCGGTTAAGGAATTGGCGGTGGTCGTAGCCGTGGATGCCGAACTGCCATGCGTCTTCGTCGGCAAACGTCCAGCCGATGTCGTCATGGCTGCGGACGTAGTTGACCCATGCGGTATGGTCGGGCAGGTTGTGGCGGTAGGAGAGGGCTTGGTGGAGCAGGTTGACTTCGCGGGTGGCGAGGGTGTTCCACAGCAATGCCATTTGCAGCGGGTTGTAGCCGATTTGGCATTCGTCTTGTCCGATGTATTGGACGACTTGGTCGGGGTGGACGATGGCTTCGGATTTGAAGAACACGGCAGGTGCGGCGATGCGCATGACGGCGTTGAACGCGCGGATTAAGGCGTGGGCTTGCGGCAGGTTTTCGCAATCCGTACCCATTTGTTTCCAAATGAAGGCAACGGCGTCCATACGCAGGATGTCGACGCCCAGATTGGCGAGGAACATCATTTCGCCCGCCATGGCGCGGAATACCCATGGATTGCTGTAATTCAAATCCCATTGGAAGGAATTGAACGTCGTCCATACCCAGCGTCCGTCTTCCAATTGGGAGAAGCCGCCCGGATGCTGGTCGGGGAAGATTTCGCGCAGGGTGCGGTCGTATTGGTCGGGCATCCAGCGGTCGGGGAAGATATAGTAGAAATTGTCGAAAAGCGGGTCGCCGGCGGCACAGCGTTTCGCCCATTCGTGTTCGTTGGAAGTGTGGTTGAAGATGAAATCGACGACGGCGGAAATGCCTGCTTCGTGCAGCGCGGCAATGACATCGCGCAAGTCGTCTATCGTACCCAAAGCCGGATTGACGTCGCGGTAGCTGCTGACCGCATAGCCGCCGTCACTCTTGCCTTCAGGGCATTTAAACAGCGGCATCATGTGCAGATAGGTCAGCCCCAGCTCTTGAAAATAAGAGATTTTGGCTTTCAAGCCTTTCAAATCGCCTGCGAACAAATCGACATAGCACACGCCGCCGACCTGTTTATTGGACAAAATCCAATCGGGGTCATTCTCACGTGCGGCATCGATGGCTTTCAGAGACTTGTCGCGTTGGGAATAGCTTTGCCATGCTTGGGCAATCAGTTGTTCCAGCATGGGCAGGACGGCTTCGTTGTCGTTGTAAACGTTGTCCAGCTCGTGCATCAGCTTGGGGAAATGCTCGTTCAAACGCCGGTCAAACTGTTTCCAGTCTTCGGAAGCTTCGACGGTCGCACGCTGTTTGGGGCTATATTCTGCCAAGGCGCGCTCTTTGAGATGATGCAGGGTCAAATCGACCTGTTGGGTCTGGGTCAACATGATGTTTACTCCGAGTTGAGGTTGGATTTGTTTGGAAGCCTGATTCCTGCTGCCTGCGCCGCTGAAACGCATGCAGGCTTAAGGCAAAATTGAGAAGTCCATCATACTGTAAGAAGCTGTTTGTGCATAGTAGCCTGAAATGGTTGGGAAAATAGGCTTTTAATCGGGTTGGGGTCGTCTGAAAACGGCATGGATTTTTTTATATGGGTTGGAGTAGGTTTGAATGCTTGGTATTTAATGTTAATTGGGTGGTTATTTTTTAGATAAATGGCTCTATTTTTTATGTTCTGAACAATAATTTGCTGATGTGTCGGCTGTGTATTTATCCAATAGGCAATATTTGGGTATTTGATGAGGAGGTGAACGTATTTATTTTCTTGGGTAAAGGACAACGGGCGTTTTTGAAGAAGATAATTTTGTTTGATGGAAGTCAAAGGTCTTTGATGGGGAAGTTTGGGCGTATTGGCTTGGAAGAGTAGGGTGTTGCCATGAGTAAGTTTGAAGGGCATAAACATCGAAACAAAAGGTCGTCTGAAAACGGGAATACTCGTTTTCAGACGACCTTTTGAGCTTTAAAGCGTTAACCGTTTACAGCGGCCATTTCAGCGCGGGATTGCTTTCTATGACGGCTTTGAACTGGTTTTGAATCCGTTCGATGGCTTCGTCGGAATCTGCCTCGAAGCGCAACACCAAAATCGGCGTGGTATTGGAGGCGCGCATCAGACCGAAGCCGTCGGGGAATTCTACGCGCAGGCCGTCGATGGTGATGATTTCGGTCGCGCCTTCGAATTTGGCTTTGGCGGCGAGTTCGTCGATAACCTGATGGCCGTTGCTGCCTTCGGGCAGGTCGATGTTGAGTTCGGGCGTGGAAATGCTTTGCGGCAGGCTGTTCAGGACTTCGGACGGATTGTCAAAGGCAGACAGGATTTCCAAGAGGCGCGCGCCGGCGTACATGCCGTCGTCGAAGCCGAACCAGCGTTCTTTGAAGAAGATGTGTCCGCTCATTTCGCCTGCAACCAGCGCGCCGGTTTTTTTCATGGTGGACTTGATGAAGCTGTGGCCGGTTTTCTCCATGACGGCTTCGCCGCCGTGTTCTTTAATCCACGGTGCGAGCAGGCGGGTGGATTTGACGTCGAAGATGACTTTCGCGCCGGGGTTGCGGCTCAAAACGTCTTGGGCGAACAGCATGAGCTGGCGGTCGGGATAAATAATGTTGCCGTCTTTGGTCACGACGCCCAAGCGGTCGGCATCGCCGTCAAAAGCCAAGCCGATTTCGGCGTCGCTGTTTTTCAGCGCGGCAATCAAATCTTGCAGGTTTTTTGGTTTGGAAGGGTCGGGATGGTGGTTGGGGAAATTGCCGTCCACTTCGCAGAAAAGTTCGGTCACTTCGTTGCCCAAACCTTTGTAGAGTTTGCCTGCGAATGCGCCGCCTACGCCGTTGCCCGCGTCGATGGCGATTTTCATGGGGCGTTTGAGTTTGACGTGGCCGACGATGTGGTTGTGGTATTCGCCGGAGATGTCTTTTTCGGTTACGCTGCCTTTTTTGTCGGAAGCGGTCAGTTTGTCGGCTTCGATCAGGGCGAGCAGTCCTTGGATGGCTTCGCCTGCGAGGGTGTCGCCGCCGAGCATCATTTTGAAGCCGTTGTAATCGGGCGGGTTGTGGCTGCCGGTAATCATCACGCCGCTGCCGCCGCATTCGTTGATGGCGGCGAAATAAAGCATGGGGGTGGCGACCATGCCGACATTGAGGACGTCGATGCCGCTGTCAGTAAAGCCGCGCTGGATATGTTCCATCAGTTCGGGACCGCTCAAGCGTCCGTCGCGTCCGAGTGCGATGCGGGTAATGCCTTTTTCGGCGGCTCGGGTGGCGATGGCTTTGCCGATGAGGTAGGCGGCTTCGTTGGTCAGGGTTTTGCCGACAATGCCTCGGATGTCGTAGGCTTTGAAGATGTCGCGGGCAATGTTTGCCATGATGGTTTCCTTTGTGATTGTGAATGGAAAACGGGCTTATTCTAACATAGGCAAAGGTCGTCTGAAGGCTTTCAGACGACCTTTGGGGGTTATATCAAATAACCATTCACTGCGGTTTCAATCAATTGCCGAATGTGTTGCATTGATTGATGTCGCCGCTGTCCAAACCGCGTTTGAGCCATGCCATGCGCTGTTCGGACGAGCCGTGTGTAAAGCTGTCGGGAACGACGTAGCCCTGCCCGTCTTTCTGCAGGCGGTCGTCGCCGACGGATTCGGCAGCCAGCATGGCTTTGGGGATGTCTTCGGGTTTGAAGATATTATTGTTGACGGCGTAATGCCCCCAAATGCCCGCGTAGCAGTCTGCCTGCAATTCGAGTTTGACGGAAAGGGCATTAGCTTCTTTTTTGCCGACCTGTTGCTGCATTCTGTGGATTTTGGGCAGGATGCCGAGCAGGTTTTGGATGTGGTGTCCGACTTCGTGTGCGATGACGTAGGCAAACGCGGCATCGCTGGCAGAGTTGAGTTTGGTCTGCATATCCCTATAAAAGTCTAAGTCGAGATAGACTTTTTGGTCGCCCGGGCAGTAAAACGGGCCCATTGCCGATTGGCCCATGCCGCAGGCGGTGGATGTACCGCCGTTGTATAACACCAGCGTGGTCGGGGTGTAATTTTGTCCGTGTTGCTTGAAATAGCTGCCCCAGGCTTTTTCCGTATCGGCGAGGACGACGCGGGCAAGTTCGTTCAGTTCGGCTTCTTCTTGAGGTTTGAGCTGGGAGGTTTGGGTTGAACCCGTACCCATGGAAGGCGTGCCGACCAAGCCGCTCAAATCGACGCCGTAATAAGCGCCAATCAAAACGACGATGATGCCGAGGATGCCGGGCGCCCTCCCGCCGCCGCCTCCACCGCTGCTGCCGCGTCGGTCTTCTACGTTTTGACTCTGTTCGCGTCCTTTCCAATCCATCTTGTGTGTTCCTTGTTGTGAAGTGATATGGGGCGGATTATACCGTGAAGGGGTGGCGTGATGCCTGCCTATATGAGAAAAGGTCGTCTGAAAATACCAAACGGAGTTTTCAGACGACCTTTGGGCAGATAAACCGTTGGGTATTTCAACCAACGACGAGGGCAGTCAGGCTTTGTGCCTGATTTCCCAACACTGATGGATTTTCTTGTTGCGGAAATCGTCGGGAACGGATT
>CAUSKT010000091.1:0-8499 GCA_963532335.1 uncultured Neisseria sp.
TCTCTTTGAGCTAAGGAGAGGCAACGCCGTACTGGTTTAAAGTTAATCCACTATAAGTAAGAAGACGGCTAAAGATATGCCTATTTCATTGCCAATCCCGAATCATACAGGATAAAAGTCGTCTGAAAAACCAAAACCCCGACTACAAACCATGTAATCGGGGTCGGCATTAAAAAAGACTTAGTATTGGTATTGATTCTGCTCAGGATATTGGTTCTGCGTCGGGTAGGGATACTGATTCTGTCCGGACATTTGAGGTTGCTGTACTTGTTGGCGGTTGTCGATTCTGCTGCCGGTACGTTCCAATGCCTGACCTGCCTTACCGATACCGTGCCCAATACCGCTGACAGAACGCCCGATAATACGTGAACCGTCTTCCCGAACGCCGTTCCAAGTATTGTGACAGCCTACCAAAGTCAATAAAACCAGTGCAACAGATAATGCTTTCATGATGTGCTCCTATCGTTAGTATAGCCAATCCGCAGCTTTAAAAACTGCAGGTATGTTCCCATTGACAGTAATCAATCTTAGAGAGTTTATCGATTTTCCTGATTTTACGAGCGCATAACAAAAACACTTGGTAAGAGCCATAAATATTTTCAGACGACCTTTTGCACATCTGTCCTTAAGATGTCTGAATATGCTCTTGAAGAATCAAACCTCCAAGTTTTTACGCCACAACACCAACAGTTTGCCGATATGCTGAACCAGTTGCGCATCAACGGCTTCGCACAGCGCATTGCAAATTTCAACGCGCTCGGCGCGGTCGTCGCCGAATACACGGACTTTGATTAACTCATGCGCCGTCAGGGCGGCATCGGTTTCTTTGATAACGGACTCGGTCAAACCTTGTTGTCCCACCATTACAACAGGATGAAGGTGATGGGCACGGGCTTTCAATTCCAAAATTTCTTTGGTGCTTAATTTATTGTCAGTCATATTCTAGTGCTTGAAAAGAAAGAATAATGCGGCATTGTACGCGATTTGGCGCAATCTCGGGGGAAAATAACGTACAATACGGCGTTTCTCTAAATCATTAAATAAATTATGGCAGTACGTTCAAAATCATCAAAAGCCTGGCTTCACGAACACGTCAACGATCATTACGTCCACATGGCGCAAAAAGACGGCTATCGTGCTCGCGCTGCATATAAACTGCTGGAAATCAACGAAAAAGACAAATTAATCAAACCCGGCACGGTTTTGGCGGATTTAGGCAGCGCGCCGGGCAGCTGGTCGCAAGTAGCGGCAAAACTGGTCGGCAATTCAGGGCGCGTGTTCGCATTGGATATCCTGCCTATGGATGAAATAGAAGGCGTTTCTTTTATTCAGGGCGATTTCAGGGAAGACGAAGTATTGGCGCAATTTGAAACCCTGCTGGACGCCCGCCCGCTAGACCTTGTAATTTGCGATATGGCACCCAATATGTCGGGTAACGCCGTAACTGACCAAGCCCGCAGCTTTTACTTATGCGAACTGGCTTTGGACTTTGCCGTCAATCATTTGAAAACGGGCGGCAGTTTTTTGGTGAAGGTATTTCAGGGAGCGGGCTATCAGGAATATATGGCAGCCATGCGCGAAATCTTCGGAACGGTGCAGACGCGCAAGCCCGAAGCATCACGCAATCGTTCCAGTGAGATTTATTTATTAGGAAAAAATAAACGCTGACAATACAGGCAGCGTGTTTTAAAATCTTCCTTTCGTTTATCTTAATATCATGGAGTCTGGCTAAGTGGGGAATACCTTTAAGTCCATCCTGTTATGGGTCGCTTTGTGCGTCGGTCTGATGGCTGCGTTCAACGCACTGACCAGCAAGCAGGAAAACAAGCAGCAAATCGAATACTCTCAATTTATCCAACAGGTAAACAACGGTGAAGTGAGCAACGTCAAAATCGAAGGCTCCGCCATCATCGGCTATCTGATCAAAGGCGAACGCACCGATAAATCCACTTTCTTCACCAATGCGCCTTTAGACGATAATTTGGTCAAAACGCTTTTGGACAATAAAGTCCGCGTCAACGTTATCCCTGAAGAAAAACCGAGTATCTTTACCAGCCTGGTTTTCAGCCTGCTGCCGGTATTGCTGCTGATTGGCGCATGGTTCTACTTCATGCGCATGCAGAACGGCGGCGGTGGCAAGGGCGGCGCATTCTCTTTCGGTAAAAGCCGCGCCCGCCTGATGGACAAAGAAACCAATAAAGTTACCTTTGCCGATGTTGCCGGTTGTGATGAAGTAAAAGAAGAAGTACAAGAAATCGTCGATTATCTGAAATCCCCCAACCGCTATCAAAGCTTGGGCGGCCGCGTTCCGCACGGCATTTTGCTGGCAGGCAGCCCGGGTACCGGTAAAACTTTGCTGGCAAAAGCCATCGCAGGCGAAGCTGGTGTGCCGTTCTTCAGCATTTCAGGCTCCGACTTTGTTGAAATGTTCGTCGGCGTCGGTGCAAGCCGCGTACGCGATATGTTTGAACAAGCGAAGAAAAACGCCCCTTGTATCATTTTCATTGACGAAATCGACGCTGTCGGCCGTCAACGTGGTGCCGGCTTAGGCGGCAGCAACGACGAACGCGAACAAACCTTGAACCAACTTTTGGTCGAGATGGACGGTTTTGAAAGCAATCATACCGTTATCGTCATCGCCGCAACCAACCGTCCCGACGTACTGGATCCGGCATTGCAACGCCCCGGCCGCTTCGACCGTCAGGTTGTTGTTCCGCTGCCCGATATCCGCGGTCGCGAGCAAATCTTGAAAGTCCACGCGAAAAAAGTACCTTTGGACGAATCCGTAGATTTGACATCATTGGCACGCGGCACACCCGGCTTCTCCGGTGCGGATTTGGCCAACTTGGTCAATGAAGCCGCCCTGTTTGCAGGCCGCCGCAACAAAATCAAAGTTGACCAAAGCGATTTTGAAGATGCCAAAGACAAAATCTATATGGGTCCCGAACGCCGCAGCATGGTAATGCACGAGGACGAAAAACGTGCGACCGCCTACCATGAAGCAGGTCATGCGATTGTTGCCGAAAGCCTGCCGTTTACCGACCCGGTTCACAAAGTGACCATCATGCCGCGCGGCCGTGCGCTCGGTTTGACTTGGCAGCTTCCCGAACGCGACCGTATCAGCATGTATAAAGACCAAATGCTGAGTCAGCTTTCCATCTTGTTTGGCGGACGCATTGCCGAAGACATCTTCGTCGGCCGTATTTCCACCGGCGCATCCAACGATTTTGAACGTGCCACCCAAATGGCGCGCGAGATGGTCACCCGTTACGGCATGAGCGATAAAATGGGCGTGATGGTTTATACGGAAAATGAAGATGAAGTATTCTTGGGACGCAGCATTACCCGTTCCCAAAACATTTCCGAAAAAACCCAACAAGAAATTGACGCAGAAATTCGCCGCATCTTGGATGAGCAGTATCAAGTAGCTTACAAAATCCTTGATGAAAACCGCGATAAGATGGAAATTATGTGTAAAGCTTTGATGGATTGGGAAACCATAGACCGCGACCAAGTGCTGGAAATTATGGCAGGCAAGCAACCCAGCCCGCCTAAAGACTACAGTCACAATCTGCGCCAGGACAATCCGGAACAATCTGAAACCGAAGAGGCAACACAAGCTCCAGAGGCAGTCAGTCAGCATGAACCTGCTTCCACAGAAACCGCTCAAGAGCCAACTGATAAAGCCCAAGAGTTATCTGACAAACCGGAAGACCAAGCTTAATCGCACTAAAGAAAACGGCAGCCTAAAAGCTGCCGTTTTCTTGTTTGCCTCACCCTATTTTAGGGCTGATATCAACAATTATAGTGGATTAACTTTAAACCAGTACGGCGTTGCCTCGCCTTAGCTCAAAGAGAACGATTCTCTAAGGTGCTGAAGCACCAAGTGAATCGGTTCCGTACTATCTGTACTGTCTGCGGCTTCGTCGCCTTGTCCTGATTTAAATTTAATCCACTATAAATCCAACGGAACGCAACCGAAAATCGCAAGCCTGCCATACAACCAAGCCAAAGCCCGTTTTCACCCCCCCAAGCTCCCCACCGTTTTCAGACGACCTCTGCTATGATTACGCCTTCTGTCTGTACTTCCCTCCTTTTATCATGCCCGCCAACGCCTCCATTCCAGCCTTCGATCCCCTAAACATCCCCATAGCAGGTACCAATCTGATTGAAGCTTCTGCCGGCACGGGCAAAACCTACGGCATTGCGGCTTTGTTCACGCGCTTGGTCGTGCTTGAGCAGATGCCTGTCGAAAGCATTTTGACCGTTACTTTTACCAAGGCTGCTACGGCGGAATTGAAAACCCGTTTACGCGCACGTTTGGACGAAGTATTGCAGGCTTTGGAGAGCGTGGAGGATACGGGCAATCTTTCAGACGACCTTGAAGCATACTGCCGAGACAATCATCCGGGCGATGTGTTTCTGACCGGTTTGCTCAAACAGGCATTGGCTCAAGAAAGTCGGTCGCGGCTGATTGTCCGCCTCAAGGCTGCCATCGGGCAATTCGACAACGCCGCGATTTATACCATTCACGGCTTCTGCCAACGCATTTTGCGCGATTATGCGTTTTTGTGTCGTGCGCCTATGGATGTCGAGCTGACCGAAGACAACCGCGACCGCCTGCTGATTCCCGCTCAAGATTTTTGGCGCGACCGCATCGTCAATCATCCCGTTTTGGCGAAGCTGGTATTTCAACGCCACCAAACGCCGCAAACCATGCTGGCGGCAATACAAAAGTTCGTCAGCCGTCCGTATTTGGTTTTCAGACGACCCGAAGCAGACTTAGTCGCCGCGCAGGAAAACTTTCGGAAAACATGGGAAAAAGTGCGTTCCAAACTGGACGCTTTAGAAGCAACATTCTGGCGCATCCGTCCAATATTAGATGGCAACTCATATCGTGAAAAAACATTCAAAACCGTCTTTCTCGAACTCCAATCCGCCTCCCAATCCGATGCCCTTCCTTCTTTTAGCAAAACGACGGCAGACAAGCTGCCTATGTTTGCCGTAGAAGCTTTAGCATCCAAAGTCAAAAAAGGTAATACTCCCGATGCTGCCGCCTTTGCCGATTTGCAGATATTGGCGAATCTCGGCGCAGATTCGGCTGCCATTGCGCAAGCTGAAGAAGATACGCTTACCCTGCTCCACCTCGACCTGCTCGACCATCTTAATGCCAGTCTGAGCGAGCAGAAAAAATCCAAGCGCGAACGCGGTTTCGACGATTTGCTGCTTGATGTTTACGACGCCTTGACCGACAACCCGCAGGCCGATTCACTGGCTCAGGCGGTGGCGCAAAACTGGCGCATCGCCTTGATTGACGAATTTCAAGACACCGATCCGCTGCAATACGAAATCTTCCGAAAAATCTTCATCAACCAAAACAAGCCCTTATTCTTAGTCGGCGACCCGAAACAAGCGATTTACAGCTTTCGCGGCGCCGACATTTACGCCTATCTGCAAGCCGCAGCCGACGCGCAACACAGCTACACGCTCGCGACCAATTACCGCAGCCATGCCAAGCTGATTAACGGCATAGGCGCATTGTTCCGCTGCAAAAACCGCCCTTTCGTCTTGGACGGCATAGACTATACCGAAGTCGGCGCCGCACGTTCTGAAAGCCGGCTTTCGCCGCCTCAAACTGCCATACAGATACGCTGGCTCAACGGCAAAGACGACGAAGTACTCAACAAAGACATCTTGCGCCGCCGTGCCTCCGAATATTGCGCCGACGAAATCGCCCACACGCTCAACGAAGCTGCCGAGGGTCGTCTGAAATTCAAAGGCAGACCGGTCGTCTCAGGCGACATTGCCGTCTTGGTCAGGACGTTTAACGAAGGCGTGATGGTGGCAAAAGCGTTGAAAACGCGCGGCATACAAAGCGTTTTGCTGTCGCGGGAGTCGGTTTTCACCACGCTGGAAGCCCTCGCCCTTGCCGCGCTGTTGGATTATTGGCTCAATCCCGGACAAATCGGCTCGTTACGCTTTGTCTTATCCGGCACATTGTTCAATTATGACGCGCAAGCCCTGTATCAACTCAACCGCAACGAAGCCGAATTATTAAACTGGATAAACACCTCCGCCGAATCCGTTGCCATTTGGCGGAAAAGCGGGATTTATGCCGCGCTGCAACACTTCTCCTCGTTGCACGGCATCGAAACCGGATTACTTGCACGCGGCGACGAGCGCGGCCTCACCAATTTCCATCAGCTTTTAGAGTGCCTCTCCGAAGAAGAAGGACAAAGCCTCAGCCCCGCCGCCCTGCATCAATGGCTCAACGACCAAATCAGCCTCGCGCAAGAGAGCTCTGTCGGCGAATCAGGACTGTTACGGCTTGAAAGCGATGAAGCACTGGTCAAAATCGTCACCATGCATGCCTCCAAAGGTTTGCAATATCCTTTGGTCTATTGCCCTTTCGTTTGGGACGCGAAAGACATGAAGCCCGCCGATTGGCAAATCCTCCACACCGCCGACCACACCACGGAACTGCTTGCCAAATCGCAACTCAACGATGAAGACCGTATCCACCTTGCCGACGAAGAAATGGCGGAACGCCTGCGCCTGCTGTACGTCGCGCTGACCCGTGCCGAAGAGCAGCTCGTCCTTTATGCCGCCCATTGCGGCGATACCGCCGATTCCCCTTTCGCCTACCTGCTTGAAGGCAGCGCCGACAGCAATCGGGCGGATACCCGCCAAGCCTATGACCAGGAACGCAAAGCAAACAAAGCCCTAGGCGAGCTGCAAATGCTGAAAAACAACTGGCTGCGTTTCCTCAAAAATCCCCCCGAACATACCGACTTCAGCTTTTCCGAAGACGCGCCGCAACCCGCTGCCGCGCAAAACCGCCATCTTTCAGACGACCTCTATCAAGCCGCCGTTATCCCCGCCCGCGGATTTCAGTTCATCCGGCATACCAGCTTTACCAGCCTCAGCCGCCAAGTCAAAACCCGAGACGACGAACGCGAAGAATTACAACCCGCACTCGACCCCGCAGAAACCGCCGCCGAAACAGAAAGGTCGTCTGAAAACACCCTCCCCGTTTCAGACGACCTCCCAAACACCGACATCCACCATTTCCCGCGCGGCGCCAATGCCGGTGTCTGCCTGCATGAAATGTTGGAAAAATTCAACTTTGCCCAAAGTGCCGAAAGCCAAAGCAGCCTGATAGCCGAAACCTTGACCCGCTACGGCTTCGACCTACTCTGGACAGATGCCGTCAAACAAATGCTCGACACCTGCCGCAAAACGCGCCTTGTTGCACAAAGCCTGTCTGAAATCCCACCCGAGCGTCGCCTTCCGGAAATGGGGTTCACCCTCTACACCGAAGACTTCAAACTCCATGACCTGCGCCGCTGGTTTGCCCGCGAAAACAGTTCACTGCCGCCGGAATGCATCGAAGCCGCAGAAAGATTAGATTTCCAAGACGTACAAGGTTTTCTCAACGGCTTCATCGACATGGTCTGCCAAGATTCAGACGACCTCGTGTGCATCATTGATTACAAATCCAACCATCTAGGCGACAGCGCCGAAGCCTATACGCAACAAGCCATGAACGAAGCCGTAGCAGACCACCACTACTACCTGCAAGCGCTCATCTACGCCATCGCCGTAGCCCGCTATTTCAAACTGCGCGGCAAACCGTTACCCAAAATCGCCATCCGATACCTCTTCCTGCGCGGATTGGACGGCACGGACAACGGCATCTGGCAATGGGACTTGGATACCGAATCCTTGGCGCAATGGCTGTAAATGGAATGAAAAAGGTCGTCTGAAAATATACGCGCAAGCGTTTTCAGACGACCTTTGCTTTGTATTCATGCAATAAAACCAGCACCTGTTTATTGTCTGTACTTCCCTTGCCTTATCCCGTCCTACGTTTCATCCGCAAACAAAAAGGTCGTCTGAAATCCTGATATCGGTTTCAGACGACCTGAGAAACTCGAATTATTTGCCTGCTGCTTTTTGCAGAAGAGCGTACAACTCGTCTTTCAGTTTCAATTTAGCTTTTTTCAGCTCTTCGATTTCTTCAGAGCCGCTGGTAACAGGGTTGTTTACCAAACCGGTAATTTTGTCATCCAGCTCGTTATGCTCGTCAAACAATCGTGCAAAATGCGCATCTTCTTGTTTTAATTTTGAAATTAAATCGCGATATTCTGGAAACATTTTGTTTTCCTCTTTCGTTGATATGGATAAAACGGCGCAATGCCAAGAAACTGATGGAAATCTCTATAGTTTCATTATAACAAAGCTATCGCTTTTATTCAGCCTTTTTTATCAGGCTGAGTCTGAGCGATATCAAACCCATTCGTTCGTAGAACAGCTTTTAAATATCCGTGTTTTGACACAATATAAAGAAAGTAACAAGACATTATTTTCTCAATATTTATCAATACACTGCATAAAACCCGATTAAGCCGCAATCCAAATATAGTGGATTAACTTTAAACCAGGACGGCGTTGCCTCGCCTTAGCTCAAAGAGAACGATTCTCTAAGGTGCTGAAGCA
>CAUSKT010000092.1:0-8444 GCA_963532335.1 uncultured Neisseria sp.
AAAGCCTACCGCCATCCCGCCATGGGCGAAATATCGGAAAACCTCCTCAAACGCCGGTTCAAAGCCCGAAAGCCCAACGAAAAATGGCTGACCGACGTTACCGAACTCAAAGGGAAGGACGGCAAACTGTACCTCTCGCCAATCTTGGACTTGTTCAACCGCGAGATCGTCGCCTACGCCATGAGCCGCAGAGCCGACAGCGAAATGGTGAAGGAAATGCTCGAAAAAGCCGCACCCCGTCTGACTGATAAAGGAACGATGCTGCATTCCGACCAAGGTGTGCTGTACCGTACGGCGGGGTATAGGGAATTGCTTGCGGAGCATTCCATGGTTCAAAGCATGTCGCGAAAGGCGAACTGCTGGGACAATGCGCCGATGGAAAGCTTCTTTGCGGTGTTGAAGACGGAGTGTTTCTATAACGCAGGTGAATTGACGGTAGATGAATTGATGAAGCAGATAGATGACTATATGGATTACTACAACCGGGAGCGTTGCAGTTTGAAATTGAAAAAGCTGAGTCCTGTCGCATACAGAACCCAGCTTGCACAGAGCGCCTGAATAGGCTTTTATGAGTGTCCAAGATTTGGGGGCCAGTTCACTTTTCAGACGACCTTTTTTCAACAACATTTTAGCGGATGTTGACGTACGCGCCTGAGTGCAGGTCGCGCAGCAGGTTTGCTGTGGCTTGTTGGGCTTTTTGTCCGGACATGTATTGGCGTACGGCGTTGCGTTGGCGCTCTTCGGGCGTACCGGCGTCACGGACGTCGTTCAGCTTGATGATGTGCCAGCCGAATTGTGTGCGTACGGGCGGGCTGATTTGACCGGGTTTGAGCTTGTGGACGGCTTCTTCAAAGGGCGCAACCATCATGCCGTCGGCGAACCAACCCAAATCACCGCCGCTGTTCGCGCTGCCGTCTTGCGAATATTGGCGCGCCAAACCGGCGAAGTCTGCGCCGCTGCGGGCTTGTGCGTAGATTTTGCGGATGGTGCTTTCCGCGCCGGCCGCAGCGTTTTCGTTGTCGGCCTTAATCAGAATGTGTTGCGCATTGTATTGGCGCAGCGGCTCGCCTTCGGGCAGGGCGATGCCTTGCTGTTTCGCCTGTTCGATAGCGCGTGCAACTTCGGCATCGCTGATGCGGCTGTGCTGCATGACTGCCTGTTGGCGCACTTTTTCCGCGATGATGCTGTCCGCAATTTCACGGCGGATAGAGGCCGACGGGTTTTTCAGTGAAGGATTAGCGGCAATGACCGCCTCGATTTCTGCGTTATCTGCTTGAATATTCTTTCGTTTGCCCGCTTGGACAATCAAGGATTGGTTGATGAGTTGCGCCAGAACTTGTTCGCGCAATTCGTTATCGCCGATTTGTGTGCCTTTAGGGATGGTTCGGCGCGCCCGTTCGACTGCCTGCGCCAGTTGGCGGCGGGTAATGACTTCGTTGTCGGCGATGGCGGCAATGCCGTCGCTCAGACGTACCCCGTCAGAACGGGTTTCGGTATCAGTCGTCTGAACAGCGACGGGTTTGACGGATTTTTTTACTGTTTTAGCATTAGGGGCTGCGTGTGCGTTCAATGCCAGACCGAGTGCGGCGGCAAGAATCAGGGGTTTGACGTTCATGGGGTAACTACCTCGTTGGTTTTGCTGTAGCCGGGAATGGCCAAGCGCAGTTTTTCAAATGGATTGTTGTCGAGATTGCTCAGGTCTTTGAGTTGGAGATTGAAGAATACGGCGTTTTTGCGGCTGTTTTCGCCGGTCACGTAGCGTTGTCCGACGAGGCTTGCGCTCCAGCAGCCGCAGTTGCTTTTATATTCAGCTCCTACCAGCATTTCAAGCGGTTTCTTGGCTTGGATTTCGTAGTTGTAACGTGCAACGGCGTAAAGGTTTTTACGGATAGGCCATTGTGCCGCCAAATCGACTTGGCGGATTTTATCGTAGAAATAGTTGCCGTCGGATTGCAGATAAATGCGTTCGTTGCGACCGTATTTGTAACGCACGCTCAATACTTTGCCCGGCTCGGGATTGTAGCGGATGGTCGCAGCGTAGCTTTCGGCACGGCTTTCGTTTTGGTTGTAGTGGACATCGAAGCCGGCATGGATGCTGTTGCTCAGTTTGCCGTGCGCAAAGCCAACCCAGTCGGATTGGCTGCGTTCATAACGGCCGACGCTGCCGTCCAGCAACACCTTGTCGTTTTTGAAATAAAACTTCTGTCCGATACCGGCGTGGAACAGTTCGGCACCGTTGTTCGGATTGAGGAATCGGGTTTGCGCGGCAGCGGTCAGGCTGTTGGCGGAGTTGATGCGGTCGTTGCCGACGTATAAGTTTTCACGGAAAAGCTGGTTGTAAGAAAAGCTGTTTTCCGAGGTGTCGAAATTGGGTAAGTCGTTTTGGGACTTGGTTGGGATGTAGTTGTAGAACAGGCGCGGTTCGAGGGTTTGCAGATAGGCGTTGCCGAACAAATTGGCGTTGCGCTCGAAGGTCATGCCGGTATCGACGTTGAATATCGGCAATACGCGGCTGACGCGGCGGCTGGATTGGTTGCCGAACGAGCCTAAGTCGTAATAAGTCGCGTGTACGCCGATTTTCGGACGGATATAGCCCCATTGGTTGTTGAAATCCCAACGGACGCTGGGATACAGCACGGTACGGCTGCCGTCTTGTTTGCTGTCGTGGACGAAACGGGTGAACTGGCTGAATACGTTGATATTCGCCTTGCCTATGGTTTTCTGCCAACGTCCGGTCAGGCGCGGCATGATGGCGTAGGGTTCGTCTTTGTAACCGTTTTGGTTGGCAAGGGTCTGGTATTTCTGTACGTTCAACGCGCCGTCAAAAGAGCCGCCCCAGATATGGTCGCCGTAGTTCAGCCACAGTTGGCGGTTGAGATTGACGTTGCTGGCAATATCCTCGCGACCGTAGAAGTCGCGGTAGTAATTGTCGTCTGAAACCTGATTGAAGTTGATGCCGCCGCTGAGTTTGTCGGTCAGTTGGTGGTTGTGGTCAAACTTGATTTGATAGCGGTTGTTTTCATGGCGTTTTTTATCGTGTGGCATCCAATCGCCGTCAATGACGCCGTTAAATTTCGGCTCGAGATAGCGGACCTGTCCGCCAAGCTGCACGCCGCGCGAGCTGATAATGCCGGGGCGGAAGGTGGCGTCCAAGTTGGGGGCGAGGTTGAAATAATAAGGAAGGGCGAGTTCCAAACCGTCCGAACCGGTTGACAAGGTCGGCACCAACAGACCGCTCTTGCGATGGCCGTTGATCGGGAAATCCGCCCAAGGCGTATAAAGTACGGGAACACCGCCGAACACCAGTGATGCGTCTTTTGCCACGCCTATGCCCGTTTCCTGATCGGTTTCGATGCTTTTCGCTTTGATGAACCAACTCGCATCGCCGGGCGAGCAGGTATTGAATTTGGTATTGATGAGCTTGTACAGCCCTTTGCCTTTCATTTCCGCCTTTTCACTGACGCTTTGGAGGCGGCGGCCGTCTTTTTCGGCATCGACGCGGACGTATTCGCTCGAGCCGGTATTGTCTTTCAGGTTGTACACCAAAGTATCGCCGCTGACGGTCGAACCGTCTTGATATAGCGTAAAGCGGTCGCCCGCCCTGACGGTATCGCTGGTTTGGTCGTAATCCGCCCAATCGGCGTTCAACACTTCCTGATTGCGCTCGATGATGACATCGCCTTCGGCGCGGACGGCGACTTTAGACTGTCCGGCAACCTTGTCCGCAATCACGCGGGTGTAATCCTGCAGCAGGGGGTCTTCGCCGCTGCGTTTGATTTCAGGCTGCTTGTTTGCTTCCGAAGCCTGATGCTGGCAAAACAGGCAGGTATCGCCCAAGGACAATTTATCCTGATCGGCAGGACGACGGTTTTCCCCGCTCTGAACCGCAGGCGGGGTGGCCCTTACCGGCTCGTAATCGGCAGGTTGCGGCAAAGATGCATTTTGCGCATATGCCCCTCCCGCGCCGAAGCCGACGCTTAACGCCAAAACCAATGGTTTGAGTGAAAATAAACGAGCCAAAATCGCCCCTTAAATCGGTTTGCCAGTTAGAATAGCGGTTATTTTAACCTGAAAATCCGCGACACCGCTATGCAACGACAAACCGAATTACAAAATTGGCTTCGCGCCGTCTATCCCGAACAAAACTTCGAATTGAGCTTCGCCGCCGCCGATGCCGACTTCCGACGCTACTTCCGCGCTGCTTTTGCCGACGGCAAGACCGTCATCTGCATGGACGCGCCGCCCGATAAAATGAGCGTCGCTCCTTACCTAAAAGTGCAAAAACTTTTCAATATGCTTAACGTTCCCCAAGTATTGCATGTGGACGAAGCGCAGGGATTTATGGTACTCAACGACTTGGGCAGCACCACTTTCCTGACCGCCATGCAGCAAGAGCAAGGCGCGGATGCACACAAAGTCCTGCTGCTTGAAGCCATAGACGAACTGGTTGAGCTGCAAAAAGCCAGTCGCGCGGGCGAATTGCCCGAGTACGACCGCGACATCATGCTGCGCGAAATCAACCTTTTCCCCGAATGGTTCGTCGCCAAAGAGCTCGGACGCGAACTCAACTTCAAACAACGCCAGCTTTGGCAGCAAACCATAGACACCCTGCTGCCGCCGCTGCTTGCCCAGCCGCAGGTGTACGTCCACCGCGACTTCATCGTCCGCAACCTCATGCTCACCACCGGCCGACCCGGCGTACTCGACTTCCAAGACGCACTCTACGGCCCGATTTCCTACGACTTGGTTTCCCTCCTGCGCGACGCCTTCATCGAATGGGAAGAAGAATTCGTCTTGGACTTGGTCATCCGTTACTGGGAAAAAGCCCGCACTGCCGGATTGCCCGTACCCGCCGCGTTTGACGAGTTTTACCGTTGGTTCGAATGGATGGGCGTACAACGCCATCTGAAAGTCGCCGGCATCTTCGCCCGCCTGTACTACCGCGACGGCAAAGACAAATACCGCCCCGAAATCCCGCGCTTCCTCAACTACCTGCGCCGCACCTCCCGCCGCTACACCGAGCTTGCTCCACTTTACGCGCTGTTGGTCGAACTGGTCGGCGATGATGAATTGGAAACCGGGTTTACGTTTTAGCCTTTTGTAACGGAAACAGCCTGTACCACCCAACGGTGCAGGCTGTAAAACCATTCCGTTCAAACATCTTGTCATCCGATCTGTTCCGTTTTAAAGGAAAGGCCCATGCCCAAATACTCCGATATCTGCGCTGCCGCCCGTGCCGGCGATTTGGCTGCCGTGCAGGATATGGTTCAAGCTGATCCCCAAACCGTTTTCACGACGGACAAATACGGCTTCAACGCGCTGCACGAAGCACTTGTTGCCGATAATTGCGGTAATGTCAATTTTGAATTGGTGCGGTTTTTGGTTCATGCTGGCTGCCCGATCAATCAAATCAGCAAAGGCAGCCACCCGCGTTCGCCGCTTTGGATAGCCGCTGAATTCTGCCCTGACACCGAAATCGTACAATTCCTGATCGACAACGGCGCAGATTTAGCCACGCTGGAGTCCGAAGGCAGGCATGTGGTGGACTGCATCGACAATCTCCAAGAACAAAAAGCCGTTCAACAACTGCTCAGCACACTGACGGGACAGCCGCTACCTGAACCGCCCCCACTGCCCAAATATCCTGAACAGCGTACCGATACTGCCACATGGCGTAAAACCACAGCTGCAATCAAAAAAGCCTTTGCCCAACTGGAACGCGCAGGCATCATCGCTATACCCAACGCAAGCTATACCGTTGGAGAATGTATTGCCGAATGCTTCGATAAATTGGAACAACAGCCCGACTGCAGCCGTTTCATGGGTTACTGCTTCTATACTGAGCCTAATAAAAATCGGGCAAGGGAATTTGGTTGTCTATACCTGAACTATGGCATGATTGCGGAGGATGAAAGCGGTATTGCTGAATTGGCGGATAACATAGTTTCTTTATTGCAGCAGCAAGGCTTCGATGCGGAATGGAGTGGTAATCCGGATGATTACATCAATGTATGGTTGCAACCGTTTTACGCTGCCCTAGCAAGCTAATCAGTTTCACTATATTTTTTTATTCTCTTAATTGTTCGGGCATTTTGAGTTAGTGATATCAGATAAAAAGGTCGTCTGAAAACCTGATTTTCAAGTTTTCAGACGACCTTTCGCATTTATGCCGGTTCAGCTTTATAACTAAAACTAAGCCTCCGTCACAGAATCGCGGCTGAAGGTTTTTTCGCAGTAGTGGCATTTGAGCTTGGTTTGACCGCTTTGTTTGCGGACGTAGAAGCGGCTTTTCACCGGCTCGCCGTGGCTGGCGCAGTTGGTGTTCGGGCAGCGGAACACTTCGGCGATTTCGTCGGGCAAGGTAAGCCGGCGTTTGTTGATGACTTTGAAGTGGTCGATGGTGTTGACGACGGCTTCGGGGGCGAAGAGGGCGAGGCGGTTGGCGGCGTTGTCGTCCAGCCAGACGCCGGTGATTTTGATGATGTCTTTGCTGCCTTGGGTTTTGCTGGGCAGGTTGAAGCCGACGGTGACGGCGCTGCCGTAGTGCAGCAGTTTGAATTGGCGCAGGATAATCAGGCCTTTGCCGGCGGGGATGTGGTCGATGACGGTGCCTTTTTCGATGGCTTCGACGCTGAGTTTGGGGGTTTCCATATTTGCTCCTTACACTTCTTCGTTCAACACCAGCGATAAAATCGCCATGCGGGCGTAAACGCCGTTGGTCGCCTGCTCGAAATAGTAGGCGTGCGGCGTGGCATCGACGTCGGGGTGGATTTCGTCAACGCGCGGCAGGGGATGCAACACGCGCAGGTTGGGGCGTGCGTTGGCGAGCATGGCGGCGTTGAGGTTGAATTTGCCTTGGATTTTGGCGAACTCTTGTTCGTCGAAGCGTTCGCGCTGGACGCGGGTCATGTATAGGATGTCCGCCCATTCGACGGCGGCTTCGAGGTCGGGCAGGATTTGGTAGCGGCAGCCTGCGGCTTCGAGTTCTTCGGTGATGTATTCGGGCATGGCGAGGCTGGGCGGGGAGACGAAGGAGAATTCGCAGTCCCAGCGTTTGAGGGCTTGGCAGAGGGAATGGACGGTGCGGCCGTATTTGAGGTCGCCCGCCATGGCAATTTTGAGCTTGTTCAGACGACCTTGGGTTTCATAGATGGTCACGAGGTCGAGCAGGGTTTGGCTGGGGTGTTGGTTGGTGCCGTCGCCGGCGTTGATGACGGGGACTTTGGAAAACTCGGCGGACACGCGCGCGGCGCCGTCTTTGGGGTGGCGTTGGATGATGGCGTCGGTGTAGCTGGAGATGATGCGGGCGGTGTCGGCGAGGGTTTCGCCTTTTTTCGCGCTGGTGTTCGCGCCGTCGGAGAAGCCGATGACTTTGCCGCCCAAGCGTTGTACGGCGGTTTCAAACGACAGGCGCGTGCGGGTGGAGGGTTCGAAAAAGCATGAGCCGATGAGTTTGCCTTCGAGCAGGTCGTCGCGCGGGTCGGCTTTGAGCTTGAGGGCGGTTTGCAGGAGCAGCTCGAGCTGTTCGGTCGTCAGGTCGGAAATGGAGATGACGTGTTGTCGGTAAAGCGGGTTGGGCATTCGGCTTCCTTTCTTCAATTCGGCAAAAACCCCGCGAAGGCGGGGTTTTACGAAACAACGACGGACGCGCCGCGGCGTGCGGTACGGGCAAAACGGGTGGGGCAGGCGTTGAGGCGCATGGGTCGTCTGAAATCGGTTTGAGGTGGCGGTATTATCGCATATTTGACGGGGTGGGGTTTCGGATTTTCGTGAAAAAGGGTCGTCTGAAAAATGGGGTTTCATCCTTTTCAGACGACCTGCTTTATTCGGTTTTGCCTGTCAGGGCTTTCATACAAAGCTGATATTCCGCCTTGCCCGTATCTCGGGCGAAGATGGCGTAGTCGGATTTGGGGACGGCGTTCAAAGCCGATTGCGGGAAGTGGTAGATTTCTTGCGCCACGCGCTCGGTTAGCCCTTGAATGAAGGAGCGGCTGTAATCGTTTTTGGCAACGACCATAAAGCGTTCGTTCATCTTCTCAACGGTTTGTCCGATGCCCGTACCGGACAAACGTTCGCCCATGGCGGTTTGAGCCATCAGTCCGACCAGGGCGCATTGGTCTTGGAAGGATGCTTCTTGCGGTTCGGCATTGGCAACGGAGAATGCGGCGGCGAGCAGGAGGGCTGCGGTATATTTTTGTCTGTTCATGGTGGTTTCTTTGGAATAGAGGTTGTTGGAGCAGGCGGGAATTTACATGAAGTATTCTGTGGTGGCAACAACACGAAGACGGTAGGATTTCAGGCGTGAAAAAGCAGGAAGGCGAAGCCGTTTACCGTTTGGGCATTATCCGCGGGCGAAACGGCGACGAACATCAGACGCAGGTCGTCTGAATTTTATAGTCAATTAAAAATAAAATAGTACAATACTCAACTTTGAAGGTCTAACC
>CAUSKT010000093.1:0-8202 GCA_963532335.1 uncultured Neisseria sp.
AGGCGCATTGCCGCAGCATTGGGTTGGAACCGCAAAAAAGCGGCGCGGTTGATGAGGCAGTTGGGGCTGAAATCCCTCATTCGGGCGAAAAAAGCCTACCGCCATCCCGCTATGGGCGAAATATCGGAAAACCTCCTCAAACGCCGGTTCAAAGCCCGAAAGCCCAACGAAAAATGGCTGACCGACGTTACCGAACTCAAAGGGAAGGACGGCAAACTGTACCTCTCGCCAATCTTGGACTTGTTCAACCGCGAGATCGTCGCCTACGCCATGAGCCGCAGAGCCGACAGCGAAATGGTGAAGGAAATGCTCGAAAAAGCCGCCCCCCGTCTGACCGGCGAAGGAACGATGCTTCATTCTGACCAAGGTGTGCTGTACCGTACGGCGGAATATAGGAAATTGATTGCAAAACATTCCATGGTTCAAAGCATGTCGCGTAAGGCGAACTGCTGGGACAATGCGCCGATGGAAAGCTTCTTTGCGGTGTTGAAGACGGAGTGTTTCTATAACGCAGGTGAATTGACGGTAGATGAATTGATGAAGCAGATAGATGACTATATGGATTACTACAACCGGGAGCGTTGCAGTTTGAAATTGAAAAAGCTGAGTCCTGTCGCATACAGAACCCAGCTTGCACAGAGCGCCTGAATAGGCTTTTATGAGTGTCCAAGATTTGGGGGCCAGTTCAAATTTCAGACGACCTTTTTGGTTTCACGGAGATAGGCATCGCAAACCCGCCATCCCCTAACAATTCACGCAGTCATTAACGCTGATTGCAAGAAGTGTCTACTTTGTTGCCATAAGGATCAACGAAGCTGAAGAAGGCTTGGCTGCCTTTTTGATGCCATTCTGCACCTTTACCGAACAGACCGCGGTTGGAAACATAACGCTCGCCGGAACCGGAAACCGCAGAAGACAAGACAGCGCGTTTGTCATCCAGGCTCAACTCGACGCGGTTGGTGTCCAGATTGCGTACAGTCACAGACAAACCGTTTTCACACTCAAAAGATTGGGGCGAACGGCGGTCGCTAGACTGACCACGATCATCATAGTTGCGATCTCCATGGTCATGACGGTGCTCGTGGCGAGGAGCATCATTATCATCATAATCAGGGGCAGCACAAGCGCCCAAGGACAAAACAGCCGCTACGGCCAATACAGCTTTAAGTTTCATATTAATACTCCTGAAAAATGTGGAACTGCATAACAGTCGTTCCATGTTATAAACATCTTTATAGTCTAGCAAGGGAGCTTACCCTAATTTACCTGCACGCCCCGAATGTAGCTTTTTCCAAAGCTCCGTAGTTTTTTCGCAAACATTAAAACTTCCCTCAACCATTGCTTCACACTTACCCGCCGGTCCGAGGTCATCTGAAAACAAAAAAAACCGCCCGCGAAAATCATCGCAAGCGGCAATCCATTGAGAGCATTACAAAATATGAAAACATTACCGCTGACGGGCTTTAAAACGGGGATTGCTTTTACAGATGACGTAAACTTTACCTTTGCGTCGAACGATTTGACAATCGCGATGGCGCTTTTTCGCTGTTTTCAATGAAGACAAAACCTGCATTATTTATCCTTTCTAAAAGACGAAATCATAGATTGGAACCTTTGGTTGAACTTGCTGGCGCGGCCTTCGATATTCACATTGCGCTGTTTGCCCGTATAGACGGGATGCGAGGCAGAAGACGTATCCAAAGAAAATAAAGGATATTCTTTACCATCGTTCCAAACCATCGTTTTGCCGTGCGTATCCGCACAAGAACGGATCAGCCAGCCTTCATTGGCACCACTGTCGTAAAAAAGCACAGTACGGTAATTTTCAGGGTGGATATTCGCTTTCATCATTCCTCCGATAAATGTTATGGTATAACATTATACATCATAAACTTTAAAACACAACCCCGAAAAAAGGTCGTCTGAAAACGCAGACCATATTCAGACGACCTTCACATTGCTACAATACGGGCTTCCACTCCAATCCAAAGGCACATCATGCCGCTTTTCCACGTCGAACCCTCCCTGTCTTACACTCAGCAAAACCGTGTAGGCGTCCTCCTCCTCAATCTCGGCACGCCCGATGCCCCGACCGCCGCCGCCGTCAAACCATATCTTCGAGAATTTCTATCGGACCAACGCGTCGTCGAACTGCCCAAACTACTCTGGCAGCCGATTTTGCATGGATTGGTCCTGACACTGCGTCCCAAGAAAAGCGCACATGCTTACGCCAAAATCTGGTTTGAACAAGGCTCTCCGCTTGCCGTCTATACCCAACGCCAAGCAGACGCCCTCGCCAAAGCCATACCCGACACCATCGTCCGCCATGCCATGACCTATGGCAACCCGGGCATCGAAACCGTCCTTGCCGAAATGAAAGCCCAAGGCGTAGGCAAATTGCTGATTGTCCCTTTATATCCGCAATACGCTGCCTCCAGCACCGGCGCGGCATTAGACAAAGTGTTCCAACAACTGCTGAAGCAGCGCAACCAAATGAGCCTGCGCACCGTTTCGCGTTTTTACGACGACGCAGCCTATATTGATGCCATGAAGCAACACATTGAAGCATATTGGAAAGAACACGGACGCGGCGAGAAACTCATGTTGAGCTTTCACGGCATTCCGCAAAAAAATTACGACGACGGCGACCCTTATCCCGACGAATGCCGCCATACCGCGAAACTTCTTGCCCAAGCACTCAACCTAAACGAGCAAGAATACATCGTTTCCTTCCAAAGCCAATTTGGCAAAGCAAAATGGGTAACGCCCAGCACACAAGCCCTGTTTGACCAACTGCCCAAACAAGGCGTCAGCAAATTAGATGTATTCTGTCCGGGCTTTATGGCGGATTGTCTGGAAACCATGGAAGAGATTGCCATCATGGGGCGCGAACAATTTCACGCAGCCGGAGGCAAAGAATACCGCTATATCCCCTGCTTGAACGACCACCCCGCATGGATTCTCGCCCTGACCGAACTGGTCAAAAACAACCTGCAAGGCTGGCAATAACCGGATACATCATCCGACAAGGGATATTGGTGATCACTGATGGACTTTAAACCCAAACCAAGCTGCGACAGCATCATCATTTAAAACCTATCCGCAGATTTCCACTGAAAGCGTTACATTTGATTTAAGTCTAAGGTCGTCTGAAAAATCTGTTTTCAGACGACCTTTATTGTATTATCGATAAACAGACCACACCGATAAAAAGGACACATCATGACCACAACAAAAAAAATATTGGCGGCTGCAATTTTTACCCTGTCCGTCCACAGCACCTTTGCCGCCGATGCTGCCCAAATGACGCAAGGCCAAAAAATTTATGAAAGCAACTGCGCCGCCTGCCACGGTAAAAAAGGGGAAGGCAGGGGAACCATGTTTCCCCCTCTTTACCAATCGGACTATATTATGAAAAAACCGCAGGTATTGCTGCAAAGCATGACCAAAGGCATCAACGGCCCCATCAAAGTCAACGGTAAACCTTACAACGGCTTTATGCCCGCGACCGCCATCAACGACGCCGATCTCGCTGCCGTTGCCACCTATATCATGAATGCGTTTAACAACGGCGGCGGTACCATTACCGAAAAAGACGCCAAACAGGCCAAAGCGAAAAAATAAGGCATCCATACACAAAAAAGGTCGTCTGAAACCGAGATTTCGGGTTTCAGACGACCTTTTTCCTTCTACTGAACTGTTTTTTTAAACCGCTTCCGCTTCTTCCGCGAGAAAACCGCGCAGTTTTTGCATGGCTTTGGCTTCGATTTGGCGGATGCGCTCGGCAGACACGCCGTATTCGGCTGCCAGTTCGTGCAGGGTCAATCCGCCATCGTCTTGCAGCCAGCGGCTTTCTACGATGCGGCGGCTGCGGTCGTCCAGTTGAGCCAATGCGTTTTGCAGACCTTCGGTTTGCAGGGCGTAGTGGGCTTGTTTGGACAGTTGGCGGCTGGGTTCGGCATCGTGGTCGGCAAGCCAGTCGATGGGGGCGAAGCTGTCTTCGTCATCGTTGTTGTCCGCCATGATGGCGATGTCGTGTCCGGTCATGCGTTGTTCCATTTCCATGACTTCGGACAATTTGACGCCCAAATCATCAGCGATGTCTTGCGCTTCTTTCGGAGACAAGGCATTCAGGTTTTTACGCATGCTGCGCAGATTGAAGAACAGTTTGCGTTGCGGTTTGGTGGTCGCTACGCGTACCAGTCGCCAGTTGCGCAGGATAAATTCGTGGATTTCGGCCTTAATCCAGTGTACGGCGAATGAAAACAGGCGCGCACCACGGCTGGGCTCGTAGCGTTTGACCGCCTTCATCAGTCCGATGTTGCCTTCTTGGATAAGGTCGGCTTGGTTCAGGCCATAGCCGTCGTAGCCTCGTGCGATGGATACGACGACGCGCAAATGGGAAAGAATGAGTTGTTTGGCGGCGTTAAGGTCGCCTTTTTGCTGACGCTCCGCGAGTTGGCTTTCTTCTTCGGGCGTCAACATGGGAATGCTGTTGACGGTATGAATGTATTGCTCAAGGCTGCCGTTGCCGCTGTGGATAACGGGTAATGCAAAGGCGTTATTCATGAGAGTTGCTTTCCTTTATATGATGTAGAGACTATTGTTTACTTGTTGTTTGCCGTGCAGTATATCACTGCCTGTTGCCCTATCGTATGCTGTCAAATGCCTTTTTCTGTAAAAGACTGTTTGATAGGTGGATTTTTTTGCTTTTTGAAATTCGATTGATTTTAAAAATTTGACTGTTTTACTGGGAATAAGTTCAGTATATTACAAACATTCTTGTATGTAAATAATAAAGTTCAAGAAAAACGGCCTTATGAAAAGACCGCTTTTTTAAACTCAATCTGCTTTTTTCCTGATTAAAAACAGTACTATGGCAATGATTGACAATACCCCGATCAGCCACAGCGAACCGCCCGCCTTCATATAAGGAGTTTCGCCGACATAGCCTTTGATATGCCCTTCCAAGACGGCATCGGTATTGGGTTCGCTCTCGGCGATGATGCTTCCTTTGGGAGAAATAATGGCGGTTGCACCGGTATTGGTGGCACGGACCATATAGCGTCCAAGCTCCATCGCACGGGCTTGGGATTGCTGGAGCTGTTGGTACATGGCGTTGGAATCGCCATACCACGCCATATTGCTGACGTTGGCAAGCAGCGTAGCGTTTTTGGCGGTAGCAATGAGTTCGTCGCCAAAGCCGTCTTCATAGCAGATATTGAAGGCGACTTTTTGATCTTTCATCGTCAAGGGAGCCTGCCCCGCTCCGCCGCGACGGAAATCGGCAAGCGGCATATTCATCATTTTGTACAACGGTTCGGTCAAAAAGGGCAGCGGTTTGTATTCGCCAAAGGGAACCAGATGATTTTTGGCGTAATACGGGAGGTCGTCTGAAATATCATCGTAGTCGCTCAAATTGATTACGGCGTTTTCGTATCCGCTGCCGTCCGCAGTGTATTGACCGATACCGACGGCCAATGCGCTGCCGTTCGTGCGCGCCTGCTCGGCAAACTGGGTCAGGATGTTTTCCGGCAAATCCTGACGCATCACGGGCAGAGCGGTTTCCGGCAGGATAACGATGTCGGCAGATGTTTTGCTGATTTGACCGTAGTATTTCTGAATGGTGGGGACAACTTGTTCTTCATTCCATTTCAGGCTCTGCTCGATATTGCCCTGCACGAGCGCGACGGTACTGGTGCTGCCGTCGGGTTTGGTAAAGTCGGTTTGCTGGGCGACATAGCCGACGGTACACAGCATGACAATCATGCACATCGGCAGCAGGCGCTGTTTCAGACGACCCGTATTGTCAATCAGCAACACCAGCCACGCGCTGACAAATGCCGTCGCCAGCGTTACCAGATGAATACCGCCCAAAGGCGCAAAGCCGGCAAGCGGGCTTTCTTTGACGATTTGAGAATAGCCGATTGCCCCCCAGCCAAAGCCGGTCAACAGGCGTTCGCGGGCAAATTCCGCCAGTGTCCACAAAATCGGCAAAACGATGCCGACCTTAACCCAGCGTGGCAGATGAAACTTCTTCCACAACCAAAAACAGGCGGCGGGATACAGCGCGAGAAACGCCGGCAGCAGGAAAGTCAGCGGAACCGCGTATAAATTAGGCAGGCCGGAAACATCGTGCAGCGCGGTATGTATCCAATAAAACTGCGCCGTATAAGCAATCAGCCCAAACAGATAGGCAGTGGAAACAGCAAAGCGCGGACGCAGTTCAATCAGTCGGATCAACGCGCCAAACAGCAAAGGCATCAGCCAAAAATGGTAATAAGGCGCGAAAGTTAAGGGCGTGGCGGCGGCAATCAGGATCACCAGCGGCCAGTACAGCACAGGATGCTGCCAATATTGTTCGAGTTTGCGGAAAATGTTCATTGCAGAGAAAAGAAAATAAGAGGTCGTCTGAAAATACAGCTTCAACAAAGTTAAACCATTTTCAGACGACGTATCGATTGTTTAGTGTTTTTGAAACAGCTTCATCAATGGCAGAGCAACAGCGCAGGCGACGGCGCCGGCAATCAGCCCGACGGCGAGGTTGGCGACATGCTCCATCAAACCGCTGTCCCAATGTTGCGTGTGTAAGAAATCATGCAAAAAGCCCAAGTTGTGGGTAATCAAACCGCCGCCGACAAGGAACATGGCAAGCGTACCCACCACGCTCAAACCGCGCATGAACCAAGGCATAAAGGCAATCAAGCCCCGTCCGACCGTTTGAATGCCCGTGCTTTTTTGACGCATCAGCAGCATACCGAAGTCGTCGAGTTTAACGATAACGCCGACCAAACCGTACACAAAAGCGGTCATACCGATGCCGATTGCCGTCATCACCAGCGAACGGGTCATCAGATCGTATTTTTCAACCACGCCCAAAGCAATAATAATGATCTCGGCAGACAGGATGAAATCCGTACGAATCGCGCCTTTAATCTTGGTTTTTTCGTCCAGCGTTTCGACGACAGCTTCCTCGTCTTCATGCGCTTCGTGGCGGTGTAAAAACTTATGCAGCAGCTTTTCCACGCCCTCGAAACACAAATAAATCCCGCCTATCATCAATAAAGGCGTAATCAGTTTCGGCAAAAAGGTGGACAGCAAGAGAGCCAGCGGCACCAAAATCAGCTTGTTCACCAAAGAACCTTTCGCCACCGCCCAAATAATCGGCAGCTCGCGTTCCGCCGACACGCCGGTAACCTGATTTGCATTGAGCGCCAAATCATCGCCGACCACGCCCGCCGTTTTCTTCGCGGCCATTTTAGTCATCAGGGCAACGTCGTCCAAGACAGCGGTAATATCGTCCAAAAGGGTGAAAAGCGAGGCAAATGCCATGATATATTTCCGAAAAGGGTCAGATTGAAGAAGCCGGCTATTATAACCGAGAAAGTATGACACCGAAGGCTTTCAGACGACCTTTAATGGAAATTAACGGAATTTGGCGCGGCTTAATTGAAAACCTGCCGCCTCGGCATCAGATATCGCTTGGGAAAGATTTGAATCGGATGGCAAGACAGCACTTCGCCAACTCAAAAAGGTCGTCTGAAAACCGCCCTCCTCTTTTGAACTGCACCCCAAAAGTTGGACACATCCCCTCCAACTCACAAGGTGCAGTTTTTTTATGAGCAGAAACCTTTGCAAAAAAGCCCTTCCCTCGACAGCCGGAACCCAAACACAGGTTTTCGGCTGTTTTCTCCCCAAATCACTCCTAATTTTACCCAAATACCCCCTTAATCCTCCCCGGATACCTGATAATCAGGCATCCGGGCCGCCTTTTAGGCGGCAACAGGCACACTTAGCCTGTTAGCCGCTTTCAACAGGTTCAAACACATCGCCTTCAGATGGCTTTGCGCACTCACTTTGAGCAGACCAAAATAGGCTGCCCGGGCGTAGCGGAATTTACGGTGCAGCGTCCCGAAGCTTTGTTCGACCACATAACGGGTTTTCGACAAATAGCGGTTACGTTTGGTTTGCGCTTCCGTCAGCGGACGGTTGCGGTGGGCTTTGCGCATAATGCCGTCCAGCAACTGATGCTCTTTCAGATGTTGCCGGTTTTCCTTACTGTCATAGCCTTTATCGGCATAGACGGTCGTACCTTCGGCAATGCCTTCCAACAAAGGCAACAGGTGGTTGCACTCATGTGTATTGGCCCCAAGCCGCCTAACGCTCCTCCAGCCCGGCCAAAATCGCACAATCCGGGCAGTC